>CAYOJF010000057.1:7296-32674 GCA_964404215.1 uncultured Aureispira sp.
TTTGTTATAGTTGACCCTCTAATTGTTATAGTTAACCCTCAATTTGTTATAGTTAGGTTCATAAACTATATGAAAATCAATTAGTTATAGAGGCTGAAAAAGATTAAAAAGAAATAAAAAGATTAAAAAGAATACAACATAGCGAAATGTTGTTCTTTTTAGATTTTAATAAAAAAAACTCTAACCCTCAATTTGTTATAGTTCGTAGAAGTAAGAGATCATGCGATACCCTCAATTTGTTATAGTTCATTTATCTATAACTTTTTGAGGGTCTTTTTTCGTTAAAACACGTGGAACGTGAGACGTGTAATTTTAAACGTGCTGTTTATATTTTCATTTTGAAACACAACAAAGTTTTAGAAAATGATGTATATTCGATATAATCTTTATTTAATAGGCTTTAGCTACAGCTAATTTTATATTGAATTTAAACTAATGTCCAACCCAAGATAATATGCAATCAACTAAAGACGGTATCCGAATCTTTGTCGTAGAAGATGATAAGGTATTTGCCAAAACAATCCAGTATATTTTATCATTAAATCCTGATCATGAGGTAATAATCTTTGAAACAGGAAAAGAGTGTATCAACAACTTGGATCAAAAACCTCACATTATATCCTTAGATTATCGATTACCTGATATGATGGGAGATGAGGTGTTGACCCAAATCAAATCCTATGATGAGAGTATAGGCGTTTTGATGCTTTCTGGACAACAAGATATTGCAACAGCAGTACAGTTGATTCAACATGGTGCAGATGAATACTTAACCAAGGATGAAGCCACTAAAGAAAGGTTGTTTAGTGTAGTAGAGAAACTCAAAAAAAACCTGGAATTAAAAGAAGAAGTCAAACAGCTTAAAGAAGAACTGGGGCAAAAATTTCAGTTTAGTGAAAGTATTAAAGGTAAAAGTTCGGCAATGCAGCAAGTGTATAGCTTATTAGAAAAAGCTGTACAATCTAATATAACGGTTTCTATTACTGGTGAAACTGGAACTGGAAAAGAATTAGCAGCTAAAGCTATTCATTACAATTCAGCTCGTAAACAGAATAACTTTGTTGCTATTAATGTGAGTGCTATTCCGAGTGAATTGTTGGAAAGTGAACTTTTTGGACATGAAAAAGGATCTTTCACTGGTGCGTCCACTCGTAAAATAGGGAAGTTTGAATTAGCAAATGGAGGAACCTTGTTTTTGGATGAAATTGGGGAAATGGAATTGCATTTACAAGCGAAGATTTTGAGGGCGTTACAAGAGCGTGAAATTACACGAGTAGGAGGTAATGAGCCGATTAAATTTGATGCCAGAATCATTGTAGCTACTCACCGAAATCTATCTGAACTAGTTGGGCAAGGCAAGTTTAGAGAAGATTTATATTATCGATTATTGGGACTTCCTATTCATTTGCCCCCTTTGCGAAAACGAGGCAATGATGTGCTAATTTTAGCAAAATATTTCTTGAATCAAACGGTGAAGGAAAATGATTTGAAGCATATGCGCTTAGGTCAAACAGCCAAAGATAGGCTTCTTACCTATCATTTTCCAGGTAATATTAGAGAATTGAAAGCAGTAATAGAATTAGGAGCTGTGATCTGTAGTGGTAGTACATTACAGCGCAATGACTTACAATTCAATAGCCCTAAAAAAGTAGAAGATTTCTTTGTAGAAGAAATGACTATGAGAGCTTATAATATTAAGATTATGCGCTATTATCTTGATAAATACGATGGAAATATTCCTGTCGTGGCAAAAGCCCTAGGTATTGGTAAGACAACAGTGTATAGAATGCTTAAAGAGGAAACTGCATTAAATGATAAATAAATAGAAAATATGAATTTGAAGATTGATTTATCCTACCTAAATGAAGTAAGTGATGGGGATAACGATTTTATTATTTCGATATTAGATACCCTAACGAAAGAGGCTCCTAAAGATATAGAGCAACTGAATCAAGCGATTGAAGCAAATGATATTTCTTCTATTGGTTCCTTGGCACACAAGAACAAGGCAACTTTACAATTATTAGGTTTATTAGAACTCAAAGAATTAGCATTTGAAATAGAACAAGCTGCTAAAAGAGAAGATTCTAGTGTAGCATTGGTACCACAAGCGGTCACTTTTAGAGAACACTTGGCCAATGTAGTGGGACTAGCAACTCAAGAGTTGAGTCGCTTGAGTTAAGAATTTAATTTTTGAAGAGCAGAGGACTGAGATAGAATACTCATTTGGTGGATAGCAGCATCATTGAGTCGTTCTAGTCGTTCATCTTCTGCCATTCCATCATTGATGTAATCTGCATTCAGATTTTCAAGATTAGCCAATACCAATAGCTGTTCTGCTGTAGCAAAATCTCTCATATTCCCTTTTTTGTCTGGATTACTAATCCTCCATTCTTTAGCAGTGTATCCAAATAAGGCTAAATTGATTAAATCCGCTTCAGAGGCATAAGTAATGCCCTCTTTGCTGGTTCCTTTGATTTTGGCAGGAATCAGATTATGTTGAATAGCATTGGTCAATATTTGATAATTAACTTTACTAAGTAATCGTTTGACATTCCAGTCTAAATTTTCTTTAGCTGTAGCTACTTCTTCGAGCTTCATACGCTGGAATTCCTTGACCATATAGACATAAAATTCTGGACTTAACCAAGTTGCAAATTGAATTGCTATATCACTGTGAGCGTAAGTTCCTCCATATCTTCCAGCTTTAGCTTGCAATCCAATAGCCCCTGTCCTACTGATCCATTTCTTTGTGGACATCAAAAAAGTATTTTTGATGAATTCTGTTTTAATGTGGTTGTATTCCACCACATTAAAATTAGAGTTGTGGACTTTCTCCCAAACACCTAAAAATTCTAATGTAGCTCCTGTGCGCATCCAGTTTCGAATATAGTCCCTAGCATCCCCTTCGAGTCCTCTTACCATATCTGTCAGACAAATAAAATCTCCTTTGGGAGTAGACGAAAAACTGATTTCTTTGCCTTGTACTATAAATTTCTTATTCCCCATTTGTAACGTTTAACGCTGCACGTGCAACGTGTTATTTAGCTTTAGCTTCATATATTTTCAAAAATATAGCCAACATATCTTCATTACTAGCTGTTCTTTTTTCTTCAAAATAGAAGGTCAATGCTTCATTGAGTAAGTCTGCTATAGCTACTTTACTTTGATGAGATGCTGTTTCGAGTAATGCTCTATTGAGAGGTGTTAGTGCTGTTGTAAATGGAATACGTTTCGTTTTGGTAGGTGAAACACTGCTCTCTCCTACTGGTGCTACTTTCGAAATAGTTGTTTCTATTTCCTCTTTGGTAGGCAAAGCCCTTTTATTTTTAGAATCATTAAAAGAGAAAGCTGACGTGCGAGATCGTTTTTTCTTAGCCATTTTTAAGTGTTTTTACAAATTCATTAAGCCAAACAGTAAAGTTTAGTTTTGCTTTATTAGAGGCATTGACATCATATAGACTAGTTACGGTATCAGCTTCCTCAAATAGGGTGTAGTTTCTTAGCCTACAGAGCATAAAAGGAATACCTTCTGAACGGAGATGGTCTATTTCTGATACTAAAAAAGCATTCGTTTTAGAACGATCCTTATACATATTGACAAAACCAATGACTTGTAAAGGTCTAGATTGGACAGTGCGCAATTTTTGCAACTCTAATGCTACTCGTAGATATTCGAGGCTGGCATCCAAATTGAAACTACCAGCTCTAAAAGGAATGAAAATAAAATCTGCATACATCAATGTACGTGTAATTTCCTGCTGAGCGATAGGAATGGTGTTATCTAATTTCCCTGCAGTGTCTAGCAAGATTAGATCATATTGTTGATCTAAATCATGAATCCTATTTTGTAATTCATCTACATTAAGGGCAAAAATAGGATAAGGAGCAGATTCATTTTCTTCTATTTCAAAACTTCTAGCTTCCGCTAGACTTTGTTGTTTATCACAATCGATGACACACAAATTGATATGAAAAGGAGCTTGTGCTAAAGCACTAGCAGCCATAGCTACTACAGTTGATTTACCAACACCTCCTTTCTGATTACCAAAGGCAACTATTGTACTCATGTTATGGTTTATATTTTTTGATGAACAAATATAGGTAATCTGTAGATTAGGTACAAAATATGACGTGTCATTTTTCATTTCAAACGTTGCACGTGCAACGTTTGAAATGATTTGTAGATAGTTTTATTATCTTAGCGTATACAAAATCAGTAATAAAACTATACAATAAATAATATTCAAATTATGCATTTAGATAAATCAAAACGTCATTTGACCCTTCGGTTTTTGGCAGAACCAGGCGACGTTAATTTTGGAGGAAATGTACATGGTGGTAGTGTGATGAAATGGATTGATCAAGCAGGATATGCTTGTGCTAGACATTGGTCAGGGAACTATTGTGTAACCGTTTATGTAGGGGGAATTCAATTCTTGAAACCTATCAAAATAGGATCCTTAGTGGAGGTACAGGCGAAGGTGATTTATACGGGATCATCAAGTATGCATATTAGTGTAGATGTCTATGCTGCTGATCCATCACGCGATGACATGGACAAAACAACACATTGTGTGATTATTTTTGTAGCGGTAGATGGAGAGGGAAATAGTACTGCTACACCTAATTGGTCCCCTGAAACGGAAGAGGATAAAGCATTAGAGAACTATGCTAAAAAATTAATGGAATTAAGGAAGGGAATCAAGACTGAAATGGAGAAAAAATTAACATTTTAAGCAAACATTACACGTGCAACGTTGCACGTGTAATGTTTAAGTTGAGATTTAGTAAGGACTTCCAGCAGCAATAGACCCTTTTACTCCAATATCAATTGTCATGGCTCTATTGGGGTGGAATCCAAATCTACTGAAAAAGTGGTATCCAAGCATAAAGCTATAATCAGTGTCATATTGTCCAAGACCTATTTCGGCTACATAAGTCATATAAAAAGGGTTGTCAATTCCTTGATAGTCGACAGGACGTATATTCATCTCTGTTTTAGAAAATTGGACTCCAAGAGCAACTGCTATCTTTAGATTCCCTACAGGGAAATGGCTATTTATTGTAATAGGAATACTTATGCCACCAACCCCTTTGTATTCATCAAAGTTTTGGCTGAAAGGTATGTAATTGAAAGCTGCTTCAATACTAAAGTGGTAGTTTTCGTGCCAATTTAGACCTCTTTCATTATAAGTATGTGTTACTCCAAAAAGGAATCCCATTCGGATACCAGGAAGTACATTTAGTATTTGCTGGGCAGAATTGGATTTAGTCGAAATAGACGAAAAAGGATGATCACTAGGTTTGGTATATTGGTGATATATGTTATAGTCAAATCCTATTAGAGGACCACTAAACCATTCATTTTTAACAAATTTTCGTTGTGCCTGAAGAGAGGAGATAGATAATAGGACTAAGATAAATAAGAGCAATGATTTCATGATAAAGTATTGTAAACGTTAAATGTTACACGTGCAACGTTTAATGTGTTTTTGTTTGATGATAATTTTAGGTCATATTGTGGATTAGATCCATAAGAGATTTACTCTAAGTCCAACATCTAGTGTATGAGCTTTGTGCTGATTAAATCCTATTCGTGCAAATCCCGTTACCCCCATGGCAATATAATAGCTACTAAAGCCTCCAATAGATATTTCACCCACATAGGTCATAAAAAAGGGATTAGGGATATTTTTGAATTCTGGAGGTCTCGCACTCATTTCTATAGTAGAAAATTGTACTCCTGCTCCTAATGATAGGAAAGTGTTATCATCAAAATAGAATTGATAGGATAGGGTCAGAGGGATTGCGATTGCTCCCATTCCTTTATATTGATCTATATCAAGACTAAAAGGGGAGTATGTTAATCCTGTATGAAAGGCTATGCCCCAAATGTCGAATTCTGTTAGTATCACACCAAGTCTTAGGTTAGGTATTATGTTTAATACTTGTCCAGCACTATTTTTGCCATTTGATATAGTTGAAAACTGGTGTGTTGTTGGACGCTGATAACGTTGATAGGGAGACCATTCTAATCCTATATCAAGTCCAAATGATTGAGCGTGACTTGTTGTTAATAGAAAAGATAGGAGCAGTACAAATAGGTGTTTCATGATAGAGATTTATTGTTATAGAAGAAATCAAATAGAGAGAGAGAGGTGAACATTTTAAATTAATTGAATGTTCATTCAATTAAAAATAAGCTAAAATTGTTCCAAAATCAATTAATGATGATTAATTTTATTTAGCTACACTAGTAATAGTATGGATTACTTTTTGAGTGGCATTGGCAAATTCCAATGTTTGGATCTGGTGCAATGTTGCTGACCAATTTGATTGTGTAGAAGAAAGTATTTCTTGAAATACTTCCCAAGTATAATCTTCTTCTTCAATGAATTGAGACACACCAAGTTCATTAAAATATTTAGCATTATCAATTTGGTCTCCTCTGCTTGCTTTTTTGGATAGAGGAATGATAATATGAGGTTTCTGCATAGCGAGCAATTCAAATAGGGAAGTTGCTCCCCCTCGAGTTAATACAATATCTGCCGCTTGCATGATATGAAGGAAGTCTTCTTTCAAAGACTCAAACTGAATATAGTTTTTTGCTTGAATCGTGTTATCTAATTGATTTTTACCACAAATATTGATCACATCAAATGCCGCTAAGCGATTATTTTTTACATTTTTACGAGCAATATTATTCAAAAAATTAGCCCCTAAACTTCCACCAAAAACAAGTAAAATTGGTCTACTGCCATCAAAACCACTGACTTCTAGTCCTCTCTTGCGATCAGCTTCAAATACTAGATTACGAACAGGTAATCCAGTATAAATAACTTTATTAGCATCAAAAAATTTGGAGGTGCTTTGAAATGCGACACAAATTTTATGGGCAAAAAATTTGGATAATTTTGTAGTCAGTCCGGGAGTTTTGTCTGATTCGTGAATGACGGAAGGAGTGAACGTCATCCACGCTGCTACTACAGGAGGGAGGGCAACATAGCCTCCCTTAGAGAAAAGAACCGCTGGGCGGACGCGAAGGAAAATGAAAAAACACTGTAATATAGCAATGAGCACATTGAAGATATCTAGGAAGTTTTGCCAATCGAAATAGCGCCTTAGCTTGCCTGTACGAACAGGAAAGTACTGAACTCCAAGCTCTTCCATAGTAGCTCGCTCAGGACCAGTTTTCGAACCAATGTAGGAGACCTTCCAACCTAAGTTTAGATAATGCTCAATAAGTGGGAGGTTTGGCATGACATGTCCTAAAGTGCCTCCTCCTGTAAATAAGATGTGTTTTTTCCGAGCCATTGCTGCGATGTACTAATTTTCATAAAAAAAGGAGTCAATAATTTTTATTGACTCCAGTATCTAGAACAAGTAAAACTACTTGTATTATTTATCAATTATTGCATCAATAGGGCATCTCCATTACGGCTAACTACGTAACTAATCAATGTTATAAATGTAACAATAGCGATAATGAATTTGATTAAGAAGGTGCTAGAGCCGCCTTGATATTCTGTATTGCTCATGATAGGATTGTTTTAGACTGTCAATTGAAATAATATATTTCCATTACAAAAGTAGTATTTTATTGAAATTCTTAAAAGAAACTAACAAAAATTATATGCTATTCTTCGACTTTCAGTAGTGTATTTTGAAGAGTGAACAAAAGAATCTATAGAATGAAAAGAGAATTCGTGTAAAGAGTAATGTCTATTGAGCTCTATCATATTGATATAGATGTAGTGCTTCTATGATTTGTATTAATTTTTTCCCATACTGTTGATCTGTAGCATATCCAGCTGCTTGCAATCCATGTGCCCAGTTTTTATAATCATTTTTAGGAAGCTCCAAAAGGTGTTTGTAGCGTGCCCCTGCCAATAGATTGCTATGTTCTCTAAAGCTATACCAGGGCGAATCAAATATTCTGAACATATCATATTTGCTATCGTCTGTATAGTTGGCACAACGACAACCCTGACACTTTGATTTACACTTAATACCGAAGTGGTTATTTTCGTTGATTGCTAATTGACTATCCCCTACATTGCTTTCGAGTAATGCCTGAGCAAGCGTAATAGATGCTGGAATACCAAAGAGATTAGCCTCTTCTTGAGCGGTAGCGACATAGAGCTGTATATAATCTTGGCATTTTTGTACCTTGTAGGCTACTATCTTGGGATCTATGCTCTTTTTTTGAGCATAAGTAGGGTTTAGTACAAATCCCAGATTGGAGTAATTGGCTGCCAATTTTTGTTGAGCAGGAGTCAGGGCTGCTCCTGTTGCAGTGGCAGCATTGGCCAGGTTGAGTTTTTGTTTAATATTGTTCTTATTGGCTTGTACTTTTTTCCACCATTTGGTTGGTGTGGGAAGTATACTAGCCTGTATAGCACTAGATGTGGGTAGAGAAGGGGTGTGGCTGCTGTTATGACTTCCGATGTGAATATGAAAAGAAATTTCTTGGTTGCTTACGAGCAAGAAAAGTAAGAATAAGAAAGAAAATCGGAAAAGCCATTTTTTGAATGTAGGTAGCAATTGATACCAATATGCACGTCCTTTTTGATGGACTAGCACGAGGTTTTGTACATTTATCATATCGTCAATGTTCTATAAAGTTGAAAAAAGTAAGTGTATACTATGATCGTCGAATAGTGTAAAATTAAAACAAAATGTTTTAAAATTAAAAAATAAAATACAACTTTATGTTTTTATTTTGACTTAATGAAACATTTAGAGGTTTTTGGCGTAGTTGGTTTAGTTGAATTTTGCTGTTCTTTTTTTGAAGGTACTAATGGCGAAAACTAAGCATAAACTTAGGCCTCCAGAAAGGGCAAATCCGTAAATAATCGGGGCTAAAGACCCATTATACCGCATGCTAATCATTGTCCCAATTGCCACAGAAACCAAGGTAGAGACAGACCCTACAATCGCTGATCCAACTCCTGCAATATGTCCAAGTGGTTCCATTGCCATGCTATTGAGGTTACCAAACAATATTCCAATGCAGAATAGTGATGGGACTAAATAAAGCATTGCCATCCAGAGTGGGAGGGTAGGAACAATAGTCAGTATTCCTACAAATAGAATAGCAACTGTAACTAATACAGAAAGTGCTCCTTTGACCATTAGGTCTGAACCATATCGCATTACCAATCGACTATTGAAAAACGAAGCTAGACCTACTGAAAGTGCTAAGGCAGCAAAGTAAAAAGGGAATTGTTCACCTAAATGATATTGGTCTTGAAAAATTTGTTGAGCACAATTGAGAAAGCCTATAAAGGCACTTGATATAAGACCTGCTGTCAGAGTGTAACCTAGTGCGATTCTATTTTTGAAGACTTCTGCTGCTGATGAAACTATTCTTTTGATAGATAATTTTTTTCTATCCTCTGGTGCAAGTGTCTCGTGCATTCGAATACCAAACCAAAATAGAATGACCAAAGCCATAGACATGATAAATATAAAAATGGCTTGCCAATTCGCAACAAAAAGAATGAGTTGACCAATACCTGGAGCCAATGTCGGGACTAGAATAAATATCATCATTACGAAAGACATCACTTTTGCCATTTCGCGTCCTTTGAATCGATCTCTAATCATTGCCAAACTAACTGTACGTGGACTAGCAAGTCCCACCCCTTGTATTGCTCTACCAATAATCATAATCGTTAGATTGGAGGCAATAGTGGACACGATACTACCTAGTATAAAAATAGTAAGCCCTACATAAAGGGGCTTTTTTCGTCCTGTACTATCTGATATAGGGCCATAAGCTAACTGTCCCACTCCCAACCCTACAAATAGAGCAGAAATAGTGAGTTGATTGTCGTTTGGATTTTCGACTCCTAGATCAACTCCAATAATAGAGAGTGCTGGTAGCATTGCATCAATAGCCAATGCGGTCAAAGACATCATCATTGCCATTAAGGCGATGAATTCTAGAAAGCTTATTTTTTGATTCTGGGGCTCATTTATTGAGTCTAAAATTTCGTTTGGCACCAATATGTTTTTTGGAGTGGAGAGCACATTTGGAATAAGATTATTTCAAATGTGCTCTGAATAGTTTGGTGTTTTAAAAGTATTTATTGGAAAAAATGTTCAATAAATCGCAGATATTTAGAGCATGTTTAAAAATTAAATTATAAATCAAGCATTTGCAGCTTAAAGTTAATTCTCAAACATGTTTTTATAGCCATTTTTTTTCTCTATACCAATCTACTGTTTGTTGAAAACCTTCTTCGATGGGGATGGTTTGCTTAAAGTCAATTTCTTTAGCTGCTTTAGCTGAACTACAGTACCAAGATGGACGTGTAATTCGATAGGCTCGATCTTTATTAAGAGCCACATCCATCCCAAATACAGATTCTAACAATTGACCAATATAGCCAATAAGGAATAGAATAAAATGTGGTATTTTGAGCGTAAGGGTCTTTTTGCCCATAACTTTAGAAGCAATATCTCCCAATTGTTTCCAATCATAGCGTTCTAGCGAACCTAAAAAGTAGACTTCTCCAATAGATTTGGGAGACAAAGCAGCTTGATACATACCCTGCACTAAGTCACGGACATGAATGAGACTCATTTCTTTTGGAGTAAAGCCCATAAGGGCACTAATACCACCATTGACAGCTTTGAAAAAAGCAAAAATTTCGGTATCCCTAGGGCCATAGATGCCTGGTGGACGTATAATTGTGGTGGGCAATTTATCTGCATATTCGTTGACTACGGCTTCTTGCTCTACTTTTGATACACCATAAGGTTCTATTGGTCTTAAGGGAGATTTTTCGTCTACCTCACTGCCTATTTCAGCATATCCTGTTGCTGCCATACTACTGACTACAACGACTCGCTTAATTGTAGGAGCATTGATAAGAGCTGCATCCATGACATTCCGAGTCATTTCGACATTCCCTTTTCGAAATCCTTCCAAACCAAATGCTTTTACGACTCCCGCTACGTGATAAATATAGTTAGCCCCAGTCATTGCTTTAGCTAAATCTTCAACATTGCCTAGGCCACAGGTGTGGAAAGTAACCGCTTTTCCTTCTAACCACTGAAGGTTGCTCGTAGGACGAACAATAGCATGTACTTCATGCCCTTTTTCGATTAAATAATCCACCAAATGACTCCCTACAAAACCATTGGCTCCCGTTACGAAAGAAATATTTTTATTGCTCATATTGATATATGTATCTTTTATATACATTTGTGCTTGACACAAAATTACACACGAAACTATACTTTTTGGGGTAAATAGTAGTACTTTTGCCCAAACATATAATAAATGTTAATCTAATAAGTGCTTTAAAAAGTTACCTGAATTTGCAAGTAGATGATTTAAGTAATCACTTATGTTTAGATAATATAATATATGAATTTTTTGAAACTAATAGTATAATTTATGGATACTAATAAGACTGTAGAAAAGTTACCCTCCTTATTTGATAAATGTTATGACTATCGCTATGCAGACGATGTAAAAGCAGCTGGTATTTACCCTTATTTTCGACCAATTGAAGAAAGTGAAGGACCTGTTGTTCGTATGGATGGTAAAGATATTATTATGGCTGGTTCTAATAACTATTTAGGATTGACAGCTCACCCAAAAGTAAAGGAAGCTACTGTTAATGCTCTTAAAACATATGGAACAAGTTGTTCTGGATCTCGCTACTTGACTGGAACCATTCCATTACATGTAGAATTAGAAGAAAAATTGGCTAAGTTCGTTGGTAAAGATTCCGCTTTACTTTTTAGTACAGGCTACCAAACTAGTCAAGGTGTCATTCAGCCACTAGTCAAGCGCAGTGATACTATTTTTTCAGATAAAGACAATCACGCAAGTATTCAAGCAGGTAATTTTGCAGCTAAAGGCTCAATGGGAACGAATGTTATTCGTTATAAGCATTGTAATATGGCAGATTTGGAACGCAAGTTAGCCAGTTTGCCACTTGAGGCTGGGAAATTTATTGTCACTGATGGTGTTTTTTCTACCTTTGGTAATATTGCAGAGCTAGATAAAATCACAGCATTGGCTAAAAAATATAATGCTAAAACATTGGTAGATGACGCTCATGCTTTTGGTGTAATTGGAGAAGGCGGAAGAGGTACAGCTTCTGAGTTCGGAGTCAATGATGAAACTGATTTAGTCATGTGTACTTTTAGTAAAACATTGGCTTCATTAGGTGGTTTTGTAGCAGGAGAGGAGCGCGTTATTAATTATCTTAAACATCACTCTCCAGCACTTATTTTTAGTGCTTCACCAACTCCTCCATCTGTCGCAGCAGCTTTAGCGGCTCTAGATATTGTAATTTCAGAACCAGAAAGAGTACAACGTCTAGTTAAAAATGCGGAATTTGTACGAGCAGGTTTGAAAGATGCTGGTTTCCAAGTTATTGACGGTCGTACAGCTATTGTCCCTGTTTTGATTGGGGATAATAAAAATGCTTTTGGTTTGTGGAAAGGTCTGTTTGACCATGGTATTTTTGTTAATGTATTTATACCACCAGCAACACCACCCAACAAATCAATGATGCGAAATAGTTTTATGGCTACGCATGAGCCTGAGCATTTAGAAAAAGTAGTAGACGTTTATACCAAAGTAGGTAAAAAACTAGGCATTATATAATAGACATAATCATGACTAAATTTGAGGTAACTGCCTCCGTCGTGTTATGCTCAAGATATTTCTAATTACTTTTATGATAAAGTATAAAAGACAAGTTCCTATTTTTTAGTAGCTTGTCTTTTCTTTTTTAAGATTGGTTAGACATCCCCTTTGATTAATTTCTAATCAATCGAATACATCTCTAAAATACACTTCTAAAACTATGGCAAATATACAAGTGAGACCAGCCAACTCGAAGGCTGAGAAAAAGGAGTTCATGAATCTTCCTTTCAAAATTTACAAAAATAGCCCTTATTGGGTATCTCCTTTGTTAATTGATATGCGCAAAATGTTTGGTATAAGCACATTAGCCGATCGGTTGATTGAGGGAAATAAACCACATCCATTTTATGCTTATGGGCAAATGCAACTTTTCTCTGCATTCAAAAATGGAGAAATTGTAGGGCGTATAGCGGCTATTAATAATGATCGTTATAATGAATATCATCCTAATGAGGGAGGTGTTGGTTTTTTTGGTTTTTTTGAATGCATTAATGATCAAGAAGTAGCTAATGCTCTTTTTGATAAAGTAAAAGCATGGCTAAAACTGCGTAACTTGACTAAAATGCAAGGTCCTGCAAGTCCTTCTTCTAGTTATGATTTCGGACTACTAACAGATGGATTTGACGATTTGCCTCGTGTAGATATGCCTTACCAACCAGAATATTATCAGCATTTGATTCTCAATTATGGAATCCCTATTCGTCAAGAAATGTTGGCCTACAAGATGGATGCGGAGACTATATTCAATAATGAAAAACTCAAAAGAGGAGCCGCTCTTGTTAAGAAAAGATACAAGGTAGAAATTAAACCAATTGATATGAACAACCTCAAGAATGAGGTAAAAAAAATCAAAGAGGTATACAATACTGCTTGGCAAGATCTCTGGGGAATTGTCCCATTGACAGATGATGAAATTGATGCTTATGCAGAAAAATTTAAGCTTATTGCTATTCCTGAATTCATTCCTTTCATCTATGTTAATGGCGAATTTGCTGGAATGGCCGTCGCTTTGCTAGATTTCAATTTTATACTCAAAGATCTGAAGGGTAATTTATTCCCTCATGGCTATAAGATCTTTACAGATAAAAGTAAAGTTGAATGGATGCGTGTTGTTTTACTTGGCTTATTGCCTCAGTTTCATGGCAAGGGATTAGATGCAGTGGTTTATCTACATCTAGTCGAAGAAGGACTCAAACGAGGATTCAAATATTGTGAAGGGTCTTATATCCTTAAAGAGAATGAACCTATGAATAGAGGCATGAGAGCTGTTTCAGCTGTTCCTTACAAAGAATACAAAGTATTTGAGGCAGATATCTAATGTTCACAAATCACTCTCACACGTTACACGTGTAACGTGTATAAAATAGCATCATTTTTGTTCTAAATTTGATGCTATTTTTTATTCCGTCAAACTCAAAAAACGACCTATTATGAAAGCATTTAAAACTGGTTTGCTCTTAATTGTTTCTATCACCTTGGCTATGCTTAGTCAAGCCTGTCAAAAAGCAGAAGACTCCTCAGATGTAAATCAAGACAAAATTCATCAAAACATTGAATTACAATATAATTCAGCAGAGGATAAAACCTACGCGACTGTACAGTTTAGATTTGGCAATGCCATTGGTACTCCACTCGAATTAGCAGGAACAGCAAAGGTAACTGTCGATGGGAATACCATGGCATGGAATGATAATTTCAATTTGAATCGCTATGAATGGTCAGCGACAGGTAAATTAAGCAGTGCTACTTTTGAATATACCGATATTGATGGTAATGTTTTTACCAATACAGCTACTATTAATGATATTGAATTCCCAACCACTTTTACCACGATTTCTAAAGCTCAGTCTTATGATTTGATTTGGGTAGGATCATCTCTAAATACAGACGACGAAGTATGGGTATATCTAAATGAAGACAATGAAGCAAATGGAGCTTTGTTCAAACAAACTAATGATAATGCTACTAGTATTACCATAGATAAAGCAGGTATGGCAAAAATAGATCCTAGTACGATCACTGTTTGGATGGATCGAAATAATAAGCCTGCTATAAATCAAGCTACTAGTGCTGGAGGAATCATTAATGGACAATATAGAGCGATTGCTACAGGCATTAATTTAACGAATTAAATAGATCACTTTACTTATCTTTTGAAGGTGAATAAGTCAATGTACTTATTCACCTTTCCTATTTATAGAGTAGGCTTGGTTATAAAAAATAAAGAAATTTTTATTCCCTCTTTAGTCTCTCGCAAGAAAATTATTTCTCTTATCTTTAAGTAAGCAGACTAAATTATAGTCCTAAATATGCTCTTAACTCAATGGATAGATGAAGCTGTCTATTTCATAAAAATCGAACCTTATGTTAAAAAAAATAATTACACTTTCTATCTTATGTGCTTCGTTTCAAGCTCAAGCACAAAATGTAGGTATAGGCACTTCTGCTCCGTCTCAAAAGTTGCATGTACAAGATAATGTCAATGGTCAAGTAGGATTGTTAGTAGAAAATAGATCTACTGGTGTAGATAACAAAGCTACAATCCAAATTAATTCAGAAAATGGTCAAGTAGGAGCTGTATTCAAAACATTTGGATTAAATTATCCAACTACCTATTTAGCAGGCAATTCTATACTAGCTAATGGGATTACTATTAACAATAATCGCCTATTATTAGGAGGGTCGAATGGATTAGAAATTCATAGCCGAGGTAATGAATTTTTGAATGCGAATAGTAGAGTTGCTCTATTTGGGCTCACTGCTCTTGACCGCCAGATTGTATTTGACAATTATGATAACACCAAAGATAGTAGTGGGCAAGTTACACCATTAAATTTTTTGTACACCGATGCCAATGGTAAACTACTAAGTAGTTCGATAAGTGCTATTACAACAGCAGCCATGGATCAAGATTGGTATGAAGTAGGAACTACTACTTCTCCTAATGATATTAATGATAATATTTACACACAGGGCAATGTTGGTATTGGTTTGACAAATCCTAATCGTAATCTACATGTTCGAAGTTCTCTTTTTTATGGTGCTATAATAGAAGGTACTTCAGCTGTTAGTGGTTTAGCATTTGATAATTCTACAAAGACAACTTCTACCTCTGCCATTAGAAGTAATGGTAATGACTTAGAATTGGTACAAGATGCTACCCCTAGATTACATATACAAGGAGATGGTGCCAATATTGGATTTGTAGGAATTGGGACAACAGCCCCTAATCGCCGCCTTGATGTCAATGGTTCTATTTTTGTTAGTGGTGCAGCTTTGCCAGATCTACCAAATGCAGAAGTACTTTTTGAGTATGCAAGAGTATACCCTAATTATACTATGCCTGGAGCAGCAGATGGAGCCTTTAGAATCCTTCACAATAATGATGAATACGGCACCAACGGTAATGGAATTGTATTTGAATTGATGGATGGTAATCAACTATATGGTGATGGTGGTATGGTATTCAGAGCTAGAGGAGCCGCTGCCAACGATACGCTTGATATGCTTTCTCTCCGATCTAGCAATGGCTATGTTGGGATGGGAATAAAAATACCAACTTATAATGCTCACGTTCGCTCTACCAATAGTTTAGGATCTCGACTTATGATAGAAGGTAATGGACTTGGGTTTACGAATGCTGCAGTTATTTTACAAGCAAATGAAAGTGTAAATGGTCGTGCGACAGGAATGTATATGAATGATGTCCAAGGGCAAAATGAATGGTTTTCGGGACGTCCTTATTCTGGTAGTGATCGTTTTGTTGTGCAACGTTTAGCAGGTATTGCCGCTCATAGCGATGTTGCAGCGGCTATTGTTGATGGTAGTGGTAGCCCAACTGCTACAGATCGTTTCTTTACCATTGAAAATAATGGCTATACAGGGATCAATGTTAATAATCCAGATATGCGCCTATCCGTTCGAGAAGATGGAGCTAGCAATTATATTGCTCGTTTTCATTCTACTGGAGCTACTACAGACCCTTATCAAGGGGTAAGATTAGGAACAACAGAAGGGGCTGGGTCTGTATATGCAGATTTTGCAGTTAGTAGGGCTAGAGATTTATTTGGTATATCTGTAGGGACTTCTAGTACAGACTTAACACTAAATACACAAAATGATGCATTTATGGATTTTGTAATCACTAGGCCTGGAAATGTGGGAATTGGAACGGTATCTCCTACGGATAAATTACATGTTAATGGTAATGTCAGAATAGGTTTGGTACAACCTGCTAATACGGGAGTGTTACCTTCTGAAGGAAATCGATTATATTTTTCAGGAGGAGGAGCAGGGGCTACTTTCAATACAGAAAACTCAGATGGGATTTTCTTTGTTAGAAATAACAGTGCCTCAGATCAATCACAGTTAAGACTATATATAGGAGATAATGCACAAGCACAGGACGCATTTACATTAGGTTATAATACCGCAACAGGTTTTCAGGAAGCAATTCGTCTACAAACTGATGGAAATGCTCTCAAACCAGGTGGAGGAACATGGGCGACATTATCTGATAGAAGGACAAAAAAAGAAATCAAGCCTTTTGAGGATGGTTTAGCAGTCTTGACTCAAATTAACCCTGTTACATTCAAATACAATGGAGCATATAATACCATTGATGACAATCAAAGCCATGTTGGAATTATTGCTCAAGAGGTTCAACCTGTTGCTCCTTACATGATAGGAAAACAACAGACTACTACTGAGAATGAAGCAGCAGAACTCCTTAACTATGATGGAGGTACTTATATGATATATATCTTGGTCAATGCCGTTAAAGAGCAACAAAAAATGATTGAAGAACATCAAAAAGAAAAAGAAAGTCTACTTAATCGATTAGAAAAATTAGAAAAAAGACTGGATGATTTGGAAAAATAAATCCAACTTTCTCTTTCCCCCGAAAGCCTTCTACTAGATAGTAGAAGGCTTTTTTTTATTGTTAGTGCTATTCTTCATAGAAGATAATGAACTTTTTTTTATTGAAAAAAAATTGTACTTTTAACTACTTTATTTAACCGTTCGTCTAAACAATAATTTATGCTAAAAATAGTTACAACAACTATGTTTTCAATCCTACTATCCAGTAGTATAGTAGCTCAAAATGTAGGTATAGGAACAAATACACCTAATCCTAGTGCCAAACTAGAGATAGAATCCACAGACAAAGGAATACTTATTCCTCGTATTAATATCCCCAATTTAGCAGCTAGTGCCCCTGTTACTGCACCTGCCATTTCTCTGTTGGCGTATAATACAAATACAACTACAGGTTTAGGTTATTACTATTGGGATGGTACCCAGTGGGTCAAATTACTAAATCAAAGCGATACTGATCATGACTGGTATGAAGTCGGAACTACCACTCCTCCTAATAATATTAATGATGATATTTATACACAAGGTAATGTAGGTATAGGGACAATTAGTCCAACTAGCCTACTCCATCTAGATGGTGGCTCAATGGGAAACATTATCAATTATGACCTAGTAATAGAACGATTTGGAAATTCTCTTCCTGGTAGAGGAGTAGGAATTGAGCTAAGAACAGGTACTGCTGGTACTGCAACACAAACTTCTGCACGAATCAGTACTACTAGAACAGATGGAGGATCAGGAACTTCTCTACTATTTGGCACTACTGACGATAGTGGAGTTACTAATAATAATATGTCAATAATTGACAATGGTAATGTTGGTATAGGTATTACTGCCCCTGAAGAAAAGTTAGTTGTTAATGGTATTACTCGACTGAGAGGAGTGGTATCTTCAGATAATGCAGATCAACGTATTGCACTCGAAATAGGCACTAACCCTATTATTAACAATAGCTCAGGACCATGGACAGATAGACATTTTAGAATCCTGACCGAAACAAATTTAGTTAGTAGTGCTGCTGACTTCTTAGTCTTTGAAGCATTAGATAATAATAATGTTGACCATGATGGGGGGTTTCTTTTTAGAGGTAAAGCTACTGCTGGTGGAGAGAGAGACATCATGTCTATCAGAGGTAATGGTAGAATTGGAATTGGAATCAATAACCCAACTAAAGCATTACATATTAGAGGTCAAGATGGCGGAACCAATGATGGTTTTGGGTTCACATTAGAAAATACAGGTTTAAGAGGGAAAAGATATACTATTATTAGTTCTAATGATGGTTATACTCATGGTTCTGGTAAACTTCTAATTAGTGGGGGAAATACTACTAGTCCTAAAATAGTCCTAGATTCTACTGGTAATGTAGGGATAGGAATCACTGACCCGACACAAAAATTAGATATTGATGGTCAAACTCGCATTCGTCAAATCAATAACGGTACCGCTGCTACAGATACCATTTTAGTAGCAGATATTGACGGAGTCATCAAAAAGAAAGATGCCAATGCTTTAGGATTGGTTACACAAACTGAAACAGAATGGCGTGATGCAGGAAGTTATATTATCGCTAGAGATGCTGAAGCTAATGGAAATTCAGTAGTTGTTACAGATATAGGACGTTTAGGTGTAGGTACCCCCTCCCCTTTATTTAACATACAGGCTACTGTCAATGGTACAGGTAATATTGGTCTAGTAGATGCCACTGCACCTATTTCTAGAATTTCTATGGGGGAAGGTACTTCTGCTGCAGGACAGTTTTTTCCTTTATTTTTTGGTCGCCCCGTTGGCACCAATAATTTCACAGGACTCTATAGTCAGATTGATCCAGCTAATGATGTTGTTTCTAGTTTACCCGCTATGATTTTTGCCGCCAGAGTAGAAGGTGGTCCACCTACTAACATCACCAATCGTAATCTATTCCACTGGAGAAATAATTTTACAGATCTTATGGCTATGGATAGCGATGGTAACTTAGGAATTGGAACAACTACTCCTAGAGTTAAGTTAGAAGTAAGTAATAGCTTCGTACCCGCACCTCAATTTGGAGGGACTTCAGCACTTTTTGATGATAGAATAGAAATTAATGGAACAGGTGATCATGGAATTGGATTCTATACTTCTGCAGATGGAGGAAAAGGCTGGAATATGAATATAGAAGGAAATTCTGGTGAAGATGGAGAACTCAAATTTGATGCTGTGGGTAATACTAATAATGTACTGGTATTAGAGAGGAATGGTAATGTAGGTATAGGCAACAATATTCCTACTCAAAAGATAGATATATTTGGCAATAGTTTAGTAAGAGATATTTCTTACTGGGGCTCCAATCCAGCTATTCCTGTTATTGAATTGAATAGAGGAAATGGTAACCTAACAAATGGTGCAGATATTTATTTTGATCTCCAAGGAAGTGTAGTCGCAGAAGACAATTTATTTGCTGTTATTGATGCAGACAATAACTCTACTACTGCCGCATTTACAGTAAGTGCTAATAATGAAAATCCAAATGCAGGAACTGCTTTAATGTCTGTTGTGGAAACGGGTAATGTAGGTATCGGTACTACCGCCCCAACCAATAGACTCCACGTCATTCCTACTCCTGGATTTAATCCCGCTACTAATAAACTTTCTTCAATCTTTACGGAAGGTAGTTTTGGCGGTGGTATAACTATGAAAGATAGTGGTGATCCCAATGCATTTAGTGGATTATTTATGTCTACTACTGTTCCTACAACCAACAAACTTCATTTAGCAGTGCAAGATGCATCTGGCAATCTGAATAGAAACCATTTCGTATTAAATCAATTTGGCAATGTAGGTATCGGTACTACCGCCCCAACAGAACGTTTACATGTCATTGGTAATATACTCGCTAGTGGTACAATTACCTCCTCTGACAGACGTTACAAAACTAATATCCATACTTTAGAAAATGCTTTAGCAAATGTTATTCGCCTTAGAGGAGTTACTTATGATATGAAAAAAGAGCATAAAGAAAAAGGGCTAGGAGAAGGATTACAGGTTGGTGTTATTGCTCAAGAAGTAGAAAAAGTATACCCTGAGCTGGTCATTACTAATCCAGAAACAGGCTACAAGGCTGTAGATTATAGCAAATTTACTCCTATACTCATTCAGGCAATCAAAGAGCAACAACGAGTAATTGATACACATCAAACCGAACAAACTGCTATGAAAGAACTACTAGAACAACAACAAACTAGTAACCGCCAATTGACTCAAATGATAGAGCAACTACAACTCCAAGTACAAGCATTGGAACAAGCACAATCTGCTAGTGCTAGCACTAAATAATAGCTACTTAAGTATGCCTACAAATCTATTTTGTAGGCATATTTTCTATTTACACACTTTTCTTTTCAATCTAAAATTGATTAAAATGATAAAAAAAATACTCCTAGGTTCTTTGCTATCTATAGCAGGACTAACACAAGCACAAAATGTAGGTATTGGAACTAATACGCCAGCCCCTAGTGCTAAACTAGAAATACAATCTACTGATCGGGGGCTTCTTATTCCTCGTATTAATATTCCCAATCTATCTGCAGCAGCTCCCGTTACAGCCCCTGCTACTTCTCTTTTAGTATATAATACCAATGGGACTACTGGTCTAGGTTATTACTATTGGGATGGAACTCAATGGGTCAAACTACTAAGCGAAGGTGACAGCGATCATGATTGGTATGAAGTCGGTACTACTACGGCTCCTGATAACATCAATGATAATATTTTCACACAAGGAAATGTTGGTATTGGCACAAATATACCTGACCAAAGATTAGAGATTAGTGGTGGAGGTATGCAAATTAATGGCCTTGGGGGAGTTGGGTTTCAGTCTGAACTACCTGTTAGTGGTACTGCTACTAGAGATGGTTATCGTATCTATTATGATAACAACCTTTTTGGTAGCGCTTTTGATGGAGTTGTTTTCGAAAAAACAGACTTCAATGCTCCTACACCAGATGGAGGTATTGCTTTTGCTAATATGGGTAATACAAATATTAGAGAAATAGCAATGGTCATTAGAGGTAACAATAGAGTAGGAATAGGAACTACGGCTCCTAACAACATACTACAATTAGGTACTCCAGGTGCAGCAGCTGATGCTTTCCAAGATGGTTTATTTATCAATGATACAGATGGGCCTATCATCCGAATGAGAAGTTTAGGTTCTAGTGAATTTTTCATCGAAAATCCAGCTATTGCTAGCTCTAATCGTCTTTATTTTCGCCCAGGTAACTTGACTAATAATCCTACGATGGCACTAGTAGCGAATGACGTAGGAATAGGAACTACTGCCCCAGCTGGTCAATTACATATTCTTAATGCAGGAGGAAGTCACTATTTCGATGGGCAATTATTTAGAACTACTCGATTGATCACAGGGCAACAATATGGCTTACAATTCCAACACGATGCTGCTCGTACTTACTTCAATACTATAAATAACTCAGGTACTCCAACCACACAAATGGTCATACAGTCTATCAATGGCTTTATCGGTATGGGAACTAATGTTCCTACCGAAAAACTAGATGTAGTTGGGTCTGCCAGAATACGTGAAATCGACTTAGGTACAGCAGCTACTGATACCATCTTGGTAGCTGATATTACAGGTAGAGTCAAAAAGAAAGATGCTAATAGCTTAGGGTTAGTCAGTCAAACTGAAACAGAATGGCGTGATGCAGGAACTTATATCATTGCTAGAGATGCTGAAACAGCAGGTAATAATGTGGTGGTAACTGATAATGGATGGATAGGAGTAGGATATAACACTCCTATCCACCCTATAAGCCTACGAGACTTTGCAGGAGGGGCTAGTCTTAACTTTAACAACAACTCTCCAACACCTGTAGGTTGGGGGATGCGTATCAATGGTTTCAACACACATGTAGAATCTAATGGAGGAATGCTGTTTGAAGTTAACGGAGATAATAATGTAGGGACAGAACCTTTTGTTTTTAGAGGAAATGCCCGCCAAGATACTTTTATGTTAATTAATGAAGATAATGGTAATGTAGGAATAGGAACGGCTACCCCTAGTACTAGATTTCATGTACTTCAAAACACTACCATGAACTCTTTTCCTATAGGGGCCACTATTACAGCGGCTGTCGCTCGTATTCAACAGGCAGGCAATATTTCATTGTATATGGATGGCAATGCTATTGTTTCAGATGCTAATACTAGCTTATCCATTGGAACCATAAATAATGGAGATGTTTTGTTCGGTACCAATGATGTTACTAGGATGTCTGTCAAGGGTACAACTGGTAATGTAGGAGTTGGGACAACCAACCCAACAGTAGGGCGTCTTCAGGTTCGCCAATCTGCTGATAATAGCAATTCAGGTATGACAGTAACTAATGTAGCTTCTACAACAGGTTTACGTATGTGGGTAGACGCTACCAATAAAGGTAGAATAGACGCTAGTGCTGGTGGTGGTGCTGACTTAATTATTAACTCTACAGGAAGTGGCGATGTTGGTATTGGGACCGAAACACCAACCTCCAAATTACATGTAGAAAATGGAAATATACTGAACAGAAGTAATACATTTACGATTCATGAAGCTCGCTCCCACTCCAACAACTTAAGTCAAGGACCTCATTTTATAGGTACTAGAGGAGGAGGAACGCTTGCTGCTCCTACTCATCCTGCTAATGATGCTGTCATATTAACTATGCAGGGAAGAAATGCACTTAATTCAGGAGCTGTAGGTAGTGGTATTACCATACGTTCTAGTGAAAACCACTCTGCTACTAACCAAGGATCTGATATCTTTTTTGCTACTGTAAACAATGGGGCTACTGCTGCTAGTAATCGCATGGTTATTCAAAATGATGGAAAAATAGGAGTAGGTATCATGGACTCAGATGCTCGACTACATGTTGCCTCTGGTGGTAATGGTTTAGTAGATTACACGGCGAAATTTGTATCGTCTCCTTCTGTAGCAGGTGCTGGAGGAATTGTATTTACTAATACAGAATCAGCCGTAGCTAATGGCTTCAAAATGCACACTACTGGTACTGGGGGAGCCTCTCATATAGGCAATAACTTTGTACTCTCTAGTATTGGTGTCAACTCTGGTGTTGTCAATCAAGACAATATATTGAATATACGTGGCGATGGTCGCATGGGATGGGGAGTTGCCTCTTCTCCTTCTTTCTATGTTAATACCTCTACAGGTGCTCGACTCTCTAATGGTGGTGCTTGGACCAATAGTTCTGATAGAAGATTGAAAACGAATATTATCAATTCTAAATATGGACTTTCGACTATTCTTTCACTCCGTCCTGTTGACTACACAATGATCAAAAGTGAAGAAAAGCAAGTTGGGTTTATCGCTCAAGAAGTACAGAAAATTGTCCCTGAAGCTGTTTATGGTACAGAAGGCGATATGGATAAAAACGAAACGCTTAGTCTTTCTTATGATCAACTAGTACCTGTATTGACTAAGGCGATACAAGAACAACAAGAAATGATAGAGAAGCAAAATAAGGCAATAGAGTTACTAAAAAAACAAGTAGAAAATTTACAAAACGGGAACAAATAAAGACCTGATTAAACGGTAATATATTCTACTTTTTTAAGAAACCACTACAAATAATTTTTGTAGTGGTTTCTTATTGCCTATCAATAGTCGTACTTTTGAAAAAACAACGCAATTATGAAAAACAGTTATACCCAAAAAGAACAGTACTATGGTGACTATTTGTGCCTAGACAAAATCTTAGGTGCTCAGTTTCCTGAAAGTGATGCTCAGAATGTAGAGGCTCACGACGAGATGTTATTTATCATTATTCATCAAGCATATGAGCTATGGTTCAAGCAAATTATGCACGAACTGGATTCTATCCTAGATATTTTTAGCAAAACCGCTATCAATGATAATTCTGCTTCTCTACAAATTGCAACACACAGAACCAATCGTATTATAGAAATATGGCGATTATTAGTTTCTCAGATTACAGTACTAGAAACCATGACTTCGATGGATTTTCTGGACTTCAGAGATTTACTCTCTCCTGCTTCTGGATTTCAAAGTTTTCAATTTCGACAACTAGAAGCTAAGTTGGGGCTAAAGATGGAAGATAGACATGCAAAGAAATACTATGAATATCAGATGACCCCTGAGCATGTAGCAGGTATCAAAAATGTAGAAAAACAGTCTAGTTTATTAGAGTTAATGGGAGAATGGTTAGAGAGAATTCCTTTTTGGGATATGAAATACTGGGCTAACTACGAACTATCAGAAGGCTGTGATACAACACTACATCCTTTTTGGGCAACTTACCGAAAAGTATATGCTGATGGTCTTAATAATCAAGAAATGAAAGCCATTAGCATGACGGACTTTGATGCTCTATTTTTAGGAAAAGGAGATGCTAAAACAAAACTAAGTTATAAATCTTGTCAAGCAATTTTATTCATCACACTGTATCGTGATTATCCATTATTACAGGCACCTTATCAGTTTATTAGCAAATGGCTAGAGATTGACGAATTGATGGCAATGTGGCGTTATCGCCATATTAGTATGGTCAAAACAACAATTGGGATGCGTGCAGGTACAGGTGGCTCTTCTGGTGCTAACTATCTCCGTGGAGCCATGGACAAACATCATATTTTTGGTGATATTGCTCGCCTTACTACCTATCTAATCCCTAGAGCAAAACTCCCCAAACTACCAGAACAACTAACCGAAAAAATGCGCTTTTCTATCTAAGAAAGGTGTAGCCTTTACTAAAAAAAGCCTACCACTATATAGTGGTAGGCTTTTTTTAGTGTGGGACATAC
>CAYOJF010000058.1:0-32331 GCA_964404215.1 uncultured Aureispira sp.
TTCTTTTTCTACTATTACTAATTTAGCTTCAGGTATTTGATTTCTCCAATCTTTGTCCTTTGTATTACAAGCCATCATCAGGAGTCCTATCCCCCAATATATCATCCAGTGATTTATCATTCCTCTAGTATTTTTTAAGCAACGAGATCTCTAAGATACAAAAAATAGACTTGGCCTCTCTATCTGAAACCAAGTCTATCTAAAGATTATCTCCCTTTATTTGTCATCTTACCTTTCATAGTAAGGTTTTGTCAAAACAAGCTATATACCTAAAGCCTTTCGTGCATCAATACCGTGTCCGCTCAATACCTCCTGAAGACTATCTTCGATTGTTTTCAATAAAAGAGCCTTTATTTTAGTTTCTACAACAGGTAAAACTAACTCATCTATTACTGTATGAAGAGCATCTGCCAATTTATTGGTATTCGAAACACTATCCGTAATTTCCATGTCGTCAAACTCGAATTCGCCTCCATATCGTAAACTTGCTTTACGGATCACTAAGTGAGCTTTCTCCATTACACTCACATGAATCCCATCTGTTTCTATATTCACTTCTGATATCACTACAGTCTCAGGTTTAAGCAAATCTCCTTTCACCTTTATGTTAGTTCTCAAATCAGCTCCTGTTTTGATTTCTGCCTGTCCCATACCAAAATCAAAAACAAAGTTTTCTTTGAACTTCATTCCTCCTGACAAATTAATAGCACTCATCGGAATATCTAAAGCGTCTTCTTCTTTTTTATCTGATTTGTCTTTGGTAAAGTTCGCTAATACCTGTTTTTGGAAGTTCGCAAAATTTTGCTGAAGATGATCGTCTTCAAAAGGTAGGTAGGGTAATTGATTTTTATCTTTGTCCAGAATAGTTCCTGCTACTAAATCATCAATGCTCTCTCTAACTGTCTTTTTTACTCGTTTAGTCAATCCTTTTTCTGCATCTACAGTTGTTTGTCCTGTCTTGAAATCAAAAAAGATTCCATAGATCAACGAATCTGCTACTATCGCAACATCTACATACAAATGCGGGCTAAATCGAATATTAATCCCATTATTATCTAACTGAATACTTAGATTCATCCCTCCTTTCTTAGGAGTCTTGACATCTACTAATTTTGTATCTAAAAATTTCGTATTAGCAGCAATAGTCGCTTGGAATCTAATGGGTGCAATATCAGCATAATCCTTATTGATTTTAGATCCACTCAACTCATTAAGTGTCTCATCCAATGTATCTTCTAAGCTCTGTTTCTCTTCCACTGTACTTGCACTCGCTACTGGTGGTGTAGGTGTTGACACAGGTCCTACTGTTGGTCCTTGATACTTCAAGTCAGCTATTTTTTGTGTTGCTTCTTTCTTTAGCTTCTGCAATGCGACTCTTTTCTCTCCATCATTTATATTGGCTATTTTAGACAATGCTGTATATTCATTCACTTTCTTGACCAGCTGATTCAGCTTATCTAAAACTTGTTCTGTATTTGCCATAATTATTTTTATTAGTAGATAGATTATAAAAGTTATTTTTGATTTTCTCCCTTAAGAGAAATCCTCATTGACTCATTTCTAGTCAAAAAGACCTAACAATATAGGGATTAAAAACCAAAAAAAAAAATTACATTCCAAACAACACAAGTAGAGCTGAGGACAAATGAAATGACATATAGTAGAGGTTATTACGAATAGATTCGTATAGGAACGAAAATACCTTTTTTCGATTAATCTTCGTCAAGTGCTCAATTTCGTAGCCCCGTCCGTTGGGACAGGCTTTGGCTACGAATTTCCGCCTTTTCTCGCTAATCAAAAAAATCTATCTCGCCCCTTCTATACAACTCTATTTGTAATAACCTCTAGTAAAATTAAAAAAAGAGTCTATTTAGGTAAACCTAAATAGACTCTTTCAATATATTATAATAAGTATAAGCTTATAAAGAAGCTCTTTAACTTATACTGCTTATTTTCTGATTTGTAATTTATGGCTAGTATGTCCATCTTCTGTTACAATCGTGACACTATACAATCCTGCTGAAAGACTTGAGATATTCAATTTTTGTACATTAGCACCTACCATCAAATCCATTACTTGCATGTGCATCATACGCTGTCCAAGACTGTTAAAGATCGAAATTTTAGCTTCTGTTTCTTTCTTCGACTGTATCTCAAGAATTACTTCTTGGCTCTCTCCTACTGGATTAGGGTAAATTGTAGATGATGTAATTGTTTCTTCTACATTCTGTACATCTACTGTTAGACTCGTTTGGAATCTTCCCACAGTAGATTTAAGTGTTGCATCACAGAAGTTAGTTGCATTGATAGGAGTTATTGTCCAACCGTAGTTACGGCCAGGCTGTAATCCAAACCATACATCAGTTCCTTGTACTAAAAGTTCTTGTCTATCACCTCCCACTAATGGCAAGCCAGTTACAATATTCACTTCGTATGCTTCTACATGATAATAAGTAGCTCCATTAACAGCATCCCATTGTAAGTTTACCGTAGGATCTACTACTCCTGGTCCAACAGGACTAATTAGAGTTGCTTGTGTTGTAATAGTAATATCATTAGGTGCAGCATATAATGTCGCAAATCCTCTAGAAGCAATATCCGCTTTCATAGCTGCTCCTTGTTCATCAGAGAATCCAATTACACAGTTATCACCATAGTAACTCATCACATTTTCAGAAGTAGTACCAGACGTTTTATCGCTAATTGATGCCATTCTGTATAGAATTTCTACACCTGCAATAGTAGTTTTAGTTTGATTTACTGATGTGAAAGTATAAGACTCTCCTGGAGCTAAAGCATTTGGTAAAGACAAAGACCAAGATTCCGAAGAAACCATTGTTCCATTTCTCATTAATCTTTCCTGTATATCTACCGCAGTACCAGCTGCTACTGTCGCAACACTGCTACTATTAGTAACACGTATTGAATCTAAAAATGTACCATGGTTACTACTTGCTACAGTAAAAGTAGCGTCTGCTGACATAAAAGTTAAGTCTGCGTTCCCTGATGTAGGTACCGTCATGAGTAGGTGATCTCCCATAGTCAAAACTCCTTTTTCTAATTTGACAGCTCCAAGTCCAATCATATCATCTGGAGTCGCTGATATTCTTACATCAGTAGAATCTGTCTGACCTAGTGTATCCACATTCATTATTACAGTATCTGTTCCTAATACATAAGTAGGCTGTGCTGTAATGACAGTCTGTGCATAATAAGTTCCTTTTGCTCCTTGTGCTAGAGCAGCCTGAACAGATGAAAATTCACTATCATTGGAACGAATAACAAAACGTGATGCTGTAGGACGAATAACATCTGGCAAGAAAAGTACTCCATCTGGATCATGTGCTACTCCTGCGTAATCACATCCGTTGTTATTGTATCTATTTCCAAAAAAGCCAAATAGGTAGTTAGCATCGGTATCACAAAAACCATCTGCTGCTGTTTGACAATTTTCAGTACCACCTGAACGAACAATTTTTTCTACTTCAGCTCCAGAAGGCAAACTACTTGGTGTACGTTGTGTCACCCCCGCAGCCATTACATCATCATAGTTTTGGCTTTCCCAACCAAAAAAGGTGTGTGGTAATGAAAAGAAGTGTCCAAGTTCGTGTGTCAATGTAGAAGCGTTCGGCCCTACAGCAGACTTAATCGCGTAAATTACATCAATACCTGGTGTAAAATAACCTAAAGTAGTTCCACCACTACCTAGACCACTCTCAATTCTATCTCCAATATAAATGTTCACTACTCCAGGTACTCTATACATTCCCATAAAGAAACCAGATGTAGCTCCAAAATCATTCACATAAAGTAAATCTTGTGCTACGTAGTTGATTGGACCAGCCAAATAGAACTCTACATTCAAATCTTTGTAGTCTAAGTTCAACTGACATAGGTTATCAAAAATATCTTTAATACTCTCTCCTCCTGTTCCATCAGATTTAGTAACAATATGAAACTGCAAAGGAACCCAAACCGTACTATCATTTCCTCTTCCTGCTTCGAATTGTTTCAAAAGAGCAGTTTGATCTCTTCTATTCTGAAGCATTCTATCTTTGATAGCTTGCCCATCAGCCAATCCAACACCACAGAAATTATGATTGTGTGGAGTTTGAGCCTGTACTGACGATGTAGATAATCCTATCCACAAAATGCCTACAAGTAGGTATAATAAATGACGCGTCATAATTTTATAATTATTTTATTAATCTATAAATACATTAATTATCTGTACATTAAAAAGCTTTTCTAAAACAATAGTTCATTAAAAAAAAGTTACTTATTTGATCCTATTTCCTTATTAAAAGGATGTCAAATAAACATCTTAGTTTCGAGAATTAACCATTATAAAAAAACTTTAGAAAATTTCTACCTCAAAAAAAGGAAAAACAATTGAGTTTGACAATTTTTAAGTCTAAAATCTTAATTATACATTAAAAAATGTTAATACTATTTTAACACCAATTGAAACTATAAGGGGCCAGAATCAAACGTATAATAAGACTATAGATACAGAAAAGAAGGACTAAATAGTGTGGGGATTCTTCTAAAAAAACAAACCTTATTGGTAAATATGTAGTTATTAGAAGATATAATGTCGGGGCAACATGCTTTGTTTGATATTACCAAATATAAGATATTATATCTAGAAATCAATGCAATTAAATATAAAATACTAATTTTTGGCAAAATTACATTGCTTTTTCAGATAAAATACTATTTTTAACCCTATTGAAATATTAATGTCTCTGGCGACAATATTTTAACATTTGAATATTGGAGGTTATTCCAAATAATTTCCTATTCACAATAATATCCTTCGAGATATAAACTACTAATTAGAATTATACAAAACAATAAACAAAACTATGAGAAAAGTAACCGTTGTAGGTGCTGGTAATGTAGGTGCTACTTGTGCTAATGTATTGGCTCACGAAAATGTTGTAAATGAAATCGTATTGCTAGATCTAAAAGGAGATATGGCAAGAGGAAAAGCATTAGATATTTGGCAGCAGGCTCCAATCGATAAATATAGTACCAAACTAGTAGGAACAGAAGACTATGCAGATACTGCTGGTTCTGACGTAGTAGTCATTACGGCTGGAATTCCACGTAAACCAGGTATGAGTCGTGATGATTTGATTTCTATCAACGCAAAAATCGTTACTTCAGTAACTAAAAGCATCTTGGAGCATACTCCTAATCCTATTATTATTGTGGTGTCTAACCCACTAGATGTAATGACATTTGCTGCTTATCAGGCTTCTGGATTACCTTCTAATCGTGTTATGGGAATGGCTGGTATTCTTGATACTGCTCGCTACCGTGCTTTCTTGTCTACTGCTTTAGATGTTTCTCCTAGAGATATTCGTGCCGTATTGATGGGTGGTCATGGAGATACAATGGTTCCTTTACCTAGATATACGACTGTATCTGGTATCCCTGTTCAAGAAATGATTGGTGCAGAGGAACTTAATGCTATCGTAGAACGCACCAAAAAAGGTGGTGGTGAACTAGTAGGACTAATGGGAACATCTGCATGGTGTGCACCAGGTGCTGCTGCTGCTCAAATGGTAGGAACTATCATGCGTAACGAGCGTCGTATCTACCCTTGTTGTTCTTGGTTGACAGGTGAGTATGGTATCAATGACTTATACTTGGGTGTACCTGTTGTATTAGGAGAAAATGGAATCGAAAAAATTATTGAGCTAGATCTTAATGATGATGAGAAAGAACTACTAAAAACGTCTGAAAAAGCAGTGCGTGGAGTAGTTGATAAATTTAAAGGAATGGCAATTGACTAGTCAATAGTTTGATCCTTTTTAAAAATGCTTCTTATTTGATAATAGGAGGCATTTTTTTATGATTATAGAATGACTCTAAATGAAGTTGTTTAACGTTTCTGTTTGTAGACTAAAATTATCTTTTTTGTAGGCATAAACAAAAACTTTAGACAGTTTCAATAAATAGCCCTGTTAGATAAATCTAACAGGGCTATTTTGTGTATATCCTCTATCATTACAGGAATAATACCTGACATTATAGCATTTATAAACTATGTTTTTCTTACTAATTGAACCTTATTTTTGAGTGATGAATGAAGGAAAATAAGCAATAAAAAAAAATTCCATCTTATAAACTACGATAAATTTAGAGTTGCTCTTATTCCATAGAGGCAACATTACTTTCTTTCATTGCAGATTCAAGAAAATACTCTCCATCATTCTCATAAAGAAGAACATCATAGGTTTCTCCTGTTGCCACCGTGTAATATAATATCATTGCTTCGAAAACGTAAAGCTCTCCATTTTTGTATTCTTGTACTTTCTTCTTAACTACTTCGCCGTTTTCTACCAGTACTCCCCAATGCATTGGTTTACGTTGGGTTTCATCCCAATCATATTTTTTATTGAAAGGATCGCTTAGAGTTTGAGCAAAATAAAAACTATTCCCATTTCGATCCAGCCCAAAAGACCATTTCTTGTTACCACCAGTTTTGGTATACATCCCTAAAAAATTAGTTTCTATATCTTGTGTGACTATTACTTGCTCTCCATTTTTATCTAGGGTGAAGGTAGCAACATTTGCTTCTTGGGCTATCGCCGAAAAATTCATAAAAAATAATAATCCAATACTAAGTAGTTTTGTAATATTTCTGTAGCTCATAAGGTAGTAGATTGTAGTTATTTGCGTGTATATACATATATACGTTAATGCACCTAGAATTGTTACTGTGAACTCTATTTTTTTAATAATAAAAATAAAACCCATAATCAATATATAGATACAATACTATAACCCTTACTCCATATTTTATACTTTATTTTAGTACATAAACCAAATCTTGTATGTATTCGTTAGAACAATCTGTTTGAATAGATTTAAAAATAAAGATGTCACCTGACTTTGCTAAAGCAGTGAATTCTTGCACTTTGTCTGAAAATTTCCCTGTTCCTGTCTTATTGGTTACGGTGGTTTTTTTACCTTCTCCATCTACTCGAATCACTTCAAACTGAGTCGCATTACATCTCATTGGCATTACTCCATCATATGTCAATAAAATTGCATTTTGAGCCCGAAACGTATACGCATCTATGTCTCGTATAGGACCTCTATTTCCACCTTTATACACCCCCAAATAAGCCTTAGGAGCAGGAGCATCTGCTATCAAATAAGTTACAAATGCCTTTTTACCAGAAGCTGTATCAGTCGCTACCACTTCCATTGCAGTCCCTTTCAGTGCATTCTGAATACTGTAGATTCCCTGTGCTGTATCAATCGCTAATACTTTACCACTTCCAATAACTTCTACTTTGAGGTGACCAGTACTACCACTAATAGTATGAACCTTAATTCGGTGTGGCATAGAAGCATATAACTTCGTTTTCCCTAGCTGCATGTATTCTATATACAATGGGGGGTCTTCTTTAGCTGCCGTTGGAGTCGTGGTGGTAGTCGTTGTCGTGGTAGTTTTACAACTGACTTGTAACAATATCAATATCATTACAAAACTATAAGTATATCTCATTTTTTATATTTAATATTTCCACAAAAGTTAAATCGGTTTGTATATCTGGGTGCTAATACAACAGATATTAGCATACTGAAAATCACTTAATGGTCGCAATAATTTTACGCAAAGATTGTTTGGTAAATTCCAGCTTAGTAGAAGAGTCACTAGTATTAATAGCTTGCCAAGCAATCAAAAAATCATCTCCTTCTTTAGTAATCGCCAGTAATTTTGCCTCCTTTCCTTCTGGCACTTCCCAAAATACAATATCTGACTGATCAATTACAGCTCCTTTCCATATTTGATCTTCATAAAGTAAAAAAGTACTGACTTTGTAGGCTGAAATTGGTGAAACTACTCGACAAGGAATTCTTTTCTCCACAACACTAGAAGTATTTCCTATTCCTAACCACCCCATTTGAGGTGTCCTGAGCCAAAATGCATCTGAAGAAGATTTAGGAGTCAGTTGTAACTGAACCAACAAATCTATAAAGCTTTCTTGATCGTAATAATTTCCCAATTGGTCTAATTTTACTTTTCGATCAGCACACACTGCTTGTGCTCTTTGCTGCTCCATACCAGAAGTAGCTAATGCGTCTAAATAAGCTCGTTGTTGCTTATTTCTTTTGTCATTGTACAACGCTAATGTCGTATAATAGGCTTCTTCTAGTGCCGTGTTGCTATTATTGATTTTAATTCTTATTTTTTCCTTCGCAATCAAAAAACGATCTCTCTTTGCCTTCAATTGAGCTTCACTATTTTTTTGTGCCTTAGACAATTCTCTTTTTTTACCTTTCTCATCTGTTCGCTGTGTTTTCAAATACTCTAATCGAGTATCAATCTTAGCAATCTGTTCATCTTGGTATCGTGTCGACGTATCTACTAAAACATAAGCTGGCTTGCAAGGAGGCGTATCAAAAATAGGCATTGCCAATGCTTGAAGCTCTTGATTAGTGCAGTCCTCTAGTAAATTTTTATCAAAAAACTGACTTTGCATCCAAGTTCCATCTCCTTTCGCCCAAGCCTTTTTTTGGTGATAATACCCTGATAATACGGCATCTTCTTCCATAGAACCAATAATTGTAATTTGGTGAGGTGGTTCTAATTGGACAGGAATCCCATTATGGGTTGCCTGAAGATAGATCGCTTGTCCTAGTAATAATCCAGCCTGACTATCTGTTTTGGTAGTTAAGCTATGTAGCAGTAAATCTTTCAGGGTATTCAGTGATTTGAATTCTAATTGCACAGGGTACTGCACTCCGCCAAAAGCTCCTTCTGGTATGTGGACTACCATTCCGTTCTTTAGCTGTATTATTCTTGCCCGCTTGTTTTTTAACTCAAACACTTCCATACGTTTTGCACTGTAACGCATCAAGTGTTCCTCTACTAGATCCTGATAAAGATTCTGATAAGAAAAGTTAGTGTTATTCGTAATCGTCATTTCACTACAGGCAGTACATCCATTTTCAGTAGTTTCCCGACTCACTTTTCGTTCTATATACATTGATTCTAATGGTATTCCAGCTCGCTCTAGACACTGCTGTATCAGCAAAGCCCTTCGCCCAGCCAAAATATAATTGGACTCTGGAAGAACAGCATCATTTGCATAGCTAAATACCTGCACACGAGCGGTTGGGTTAGCCAGCACATTAGCTGCCCACTCTTTGATACTATCTAGCTGCTGCAATGAAATACTAGACTTACTAGATTCAAAATAAACCGTATGGTTTGTTTGTCCTCTTAGCCAACTCACTTGCATTAGTAATAAAACAATATTAATCGTACTAAATTTCATTTCTATTTGAATATTTTGATTGGTCTGCAAAAGTACAAGAATTTGACCATAGTTACAATCCTCTATCCTTTAATCTCCTAGAAGTAACCTTTATAGAAATGAATTAACAAAGGAATAACAAAAACAAACAAATAGTTAATAACACATTGATTATCAATAATTAAAACAAATCAAAGAACAAATCACATATTGCTATTGTTATCAAAATAGGACCTCTTCCCCACTCTAAATTCCCCTACAATTATCGTTTTTTGTGACCATATTGTAATTTGCCCCAATTCCCCCCGACCTAATAAATATTTGTTTTTAGGTCCTATCTCCAAACAAAAAACCTATTTACCATCTAATCCTTTTTTAGCTTGTTTTTTTATTTTTTTAGCAATACCTTTGCAGTCCCAAAATAAAAAAAAGCTATTTGCACAAAGATAAAACATTAATAATGAATAAATTATATACAATTGCAATTACTCTTCTCTTATTCACTTCTAGCCTATTTGGACAAAATACGACTATCGTGCGTCAGGGAAATAACAATACCCCTATCACACAAGTTACTTATGCCGTAGACGGTAATCTAGTTACTCAAAATACTCCTCATAATAATGGGCATTTTAGTACAAGCGATGTCATACTAAAATCAATACAAGTAAATGACAATGGCACCGCTAAAACACTACAGTTCTTCAACTTAGGTGGAATAGTGACGAATAATAATTTTCAAACCAATACAACAGGTGTAGGGGTTTATAATGATGGCAATATGACACCAGCAAGTAACAGGGCTGCTTTTGAGAGTGCGATCAATGATATGTCTAGTGATAGTTCATTACTTCATATGTTAGTTTATGACCGCACCTCCAATATTCCCAATGGAAATGATTTTGATATTAATTGGAATAAAGGCTTAACCAATGATGACTTCATTGTTTTGGGCGAACGAAATGGTAATTCTCGATTTACAATTATACCATTAGACCAAAATGGTAATATCATTGTTGGGGCAAATTACATACAATTTAGAAGTAGATATGACTGGAATACGGGTTTTGCTCCTCGTAATGTTCCCAATCAACCAATGCATCTATCTGTGGTCAAAGTAGATCAATTCAATACTAGTACACCTGTTTTTGGTTTTAGAATAGATAATAATGGCGAAGCCGATATCCGTTTTTTCATGATGGGAGACAATACATTTGAAAACAACCCTAGTAATTCTCTTCCAATAGAATTAGTTTCGTTTGATGGCAATGTCAATCAACAAAATATTGACTTAGCATGGACAACTGGGTCTGAAATCAATGGTGACTTTTTCGAAGTTCAATACTCTACGGATGGGATACAATTCCACACCATTGATCATATAGATGCTGTTGGTGAAAGTGTTGTTGCTCAGTACTATGCCTATACACACGAAGGGGTTACGAGTGGTATCAATTATTATCGCCTCAAAATGGTCGATAACGATGAAACATTTGAATATAGTCGTACCATTGCCATCACCAAAGAAAGTATGAGTGATAAACTTATTAACCTATATCCCAATCCAACAACTAATCAACAGGTACACTTGTCTTTTGAGTATACTAGTGACCGAGTCATACAATTTATCAATAACACAGGTATTATTGTTCACCAAATCAACACAACTGATCGTATCACTACCATCAATTTGTCTAATTTACCTCTTGGTCTATATCAAGTCTTAATTACAGATCAGAATATCCATACCAGCGTAACAAGAACGTTACTTGTTCGTTAAGAATTACGTTGGAGATACCGAAATACTCCTTGTGTTAAATAACGCAAATAACAGTTTGAGCAGTCTTTTTGTACATTCCACAAAAAGACTGCTTTTTTTATAGCATAATTGAGTATTTTTGAAAAAAGCTATTTTTATAAAAAACTCAAGCTGCACCCTCTATGAGAATTTTCTTTTTCCTTTGTCTAACGATTTTATGCTATTGTACGACTCCCCTATTGGCTCAATTAGATCTTTCTGCTCAATTGGCAGCTGCCCAAAAAAAACTATCAGATAAAAAAGTAAAATATAGTACTCGACATATAGAGTATCAAACAGCGGCACTAGAATATGCTGAGCTCATCTATCAAAATGAAGATACTTGGGCAGAAGCGAGCAATTACGCCATACCGGCACTAGAGTTTATTTTCTTTAAGCAAGGAGAGAATAGTGCTGCCTATCAAGACGCCTTAAAAAAAATCCCCCCAAGTATTCACAAGCTAAAAACAGGGGAGCTTAGATTTCAAAAAGCAGTCCAAAAATACGGTGAAAATCATCTAAAAAGACACTTAGCCTATATTGATCTGTGTGCTGTCCAGTTAGAAGTAGGAGGTATTTACCCTCTTTCTGATCTTGTGAAATTTTATCAAAACCTAATAACAAGAGGCTACCCTGGTACGAAAGAAATAAGACAATATGCACGAAAAAAACTCCCTAAATACTTTGTAACAACTCTAGATGCCACTGTAGATTATTATGTCGCAAAAGCTAAAGGAAGGGATTCTGATCGTTTTATCAGTCGACTCATTGATTACACAGAGCTAGTACTAGCCTACCAAGATAGTGCAGAAATCAATGGAGAATATGACATTGATAGCAATTATCAAGAACTGTTTGATGCAGGAGAGTTTGCTTTGCAAAAAAATGACCAAAAACTTTATGGAGAAATCAAAAAAACCATTGCTTTAGATAAAGAAATGGCTTTGCTCTACACTGATCACAAAATATACAGCGATGCCCTTCGTACCAACCTTCCTATTGATGACAATCTAATCATTAAGTTAAGAAAATTCATTACAACGGATTTAGCTACCTCAGGCATCAACCCCTACTACTATACAGACGCCTGCCAAGAAATATATGATAGTATTGCTAGTAAACTAGGAGAAGACAGTGACTACTATAAAATTGTGACTGCTATTTGTGAAACTAGCTATGATGGAGAACTAGATCCAGATGAACAACGAGTTACTATCGAAAAGATAGTAACCTCAGACATACTAGATAAATATGGTGCTGAAAGTGAAGAATACGCTGCTCAACTCATACAATTAGGTAATGCCTACAATATAAACTATGACTATAGAGCAGCAAAAAAAGTCTACCTAGAAGCGATCAGCATATTGGATAATATTGACTTTGATCGTCTCTTAGATTTAGATTTAGACCTAAATCTAGATGATGACTTGGATTTAGACTTGGACTTGGACTTGGATTTAGACTTGGATTTGGATTTGGATTTGGAGGGTTTGGACTTAGATTGGGAAGATGATTTGGATAGTACTACCACTGTATCTAATACGATAATTGCTGATACCATAGTTGCCGATACAGCCATAGTGACCAAAGAGACAACAACTGATACAACCATTTCGAAGGTTGCTCAATACTTCCCAACCATAGATTCTATTTGGCAAATTTTAATTACTGATGAACTCAATATCAAAGCATTTAAATATCAAAAAGATCGTACAGGGTTGCGACTATCACAAGCTTACTTCAAGGCTGGACTAGATTATATCAAAGGAGAAATACTAGAAAGTGAAGGTACTGATTACATCAATACCGCTATCAAAACACTAGCTGATGATTACAAATCCTTTGCTATGGAACCACTCACCGAACTATTTACGCTATATCCATTGGATTACGCCCTTGAGCATCGAGTTCTGATCAGAAAGGAACTGCCTAGCAATTACAACTTTCAGTTGCTGGATATTTCTGCTAAAGCAGCCCAAAAAGAATATGGTGCAAATTCAGCTGAATACTGGAATATCATGTGTTATAAAGCAGATGTATATTATTTTGACAATGGCATCAAAGATCATGCAGAAATAGCACTAGAAATTTACAATAAGGCACTGAGAGTAATGATAGAAAGTGAAGGCGTAGACTATGAATACCAATCTGTACTAGAGCGAATCTGTGCACATCTCCGTCAGTACGAATCACCTTGGCACAACAATATCTGTGAAACTTTTTTTAGGAGATTATTAGACGTATACAAAGATGGCTACAATGATGCAAAGTACATCCAATACCTCCAATGGTATGCCGACTGGCATTATAGACATAACCGCTTCGTAGTGGCTGAACCACTCTATAAAGAATACCTCACAAGGGTTGCCCTATTTAAAACATCAAAACAAAAAATAAATTACATACAAGGTTTTTACAATATTGCAAGGATCTATCGCAAAACAGGACGCTATCAATCTGCCATCAATACCTACGAGCGAGCACTATCACTATTGCAAACAACTCCCAATGACTATCTAGAGATTAAAGTTAGAAATGATCTTGGACTACTTTATCAGCAATACGAAATTTATGAGTCTGCTGCCCTTTATTTTGAAAATGCCCTAGAGAAAATACTTGATTTGGATAATTCAAAAAAAGGACGTTTCAAAAGTAAAAAAGGAGCCCTACTCTACATCAAAACCATGCGACGTATTGGACGATTAGCTCTAGATCTGAAAGACTATGCCAAAGCAAGTGACTACTATCAAATGGTTCGAGATTTTGAAGATGAATCAAGGTATGTTTCTTTTTTTAGAGATCATTCTCTTCAGAGAGATTTGGCTCTGCTCTACGATCAACTTGGTGAAGATGAAAGATCTGAACGCTATTACAAACTTGTTATCAAACAACTCGATGACTATGACGAACTAGCAGAAATAATGGTTAGCTTCGCTCACTTCTACCAGCGTAGAAACAAGGATAGTCTTGCCAATGCTCTATATCTGGAAGCACTGTCTATCGACACCAGAGCCATCCGACTCAATTATCCTAATCTGTCAGAAGAAGAACGGCTTCTTTTTCTAAAACCAATCAATAAAAGAATCAATACTTTCTTAGATTTCGTCAGTCAAAACCCCAACGACAGCACCCTATTGATAAAAGGGCTCAATGCCCATTTGATGATCAAGGGATTGGCATTAGAAAACACGAATAATATTAAAGATGCGATTGTTAATTCTGAAAATGTTCTGCTCAATGAGTGGAATAATGAGCTGCTACTACTACGTAAAAAAATGTCCAAGGCTGCTACGCTCTCTCCCGAAGCTCTGATTAGAAAAAAAATCAATATCAAGAAACTGGCTGAGGACATCAAAAATCTAGAAAAGAAACTCAGCCGAGAATCAAAAGCCTTACGAAATGCTTTTGACAAACAAAATAAAGAGCTTCAATACACGCAGCTAAAAGAAATACTGCAGCCCAAAGAAGCTGCTATTGATTTCTGGACTATAGATCAAGTAGATGAATACGATGACTTGGTCACGAACTACTATGCGGTTGTTATTACCAAAGAACAGCAAAAACCTATTTTAGTCAAATTAGCAAGTGAACTAGATATTAGCTATGTACTAGATAATGAAGTGTCTCCTAACTCAATCAATTATATTACTGACGAACTAGAAAGTCATTATCTTTATCAATTGATATGGCAACCAATGCTTCCCTATTTAGACACCATTTATTCTTTGCATATTTGTCCAACAGGACTATTAAGCAAGGTTTCTTTTGGTCCTCTATTACGCCACGATAATCAACGTAAAAGAATAATGGATAAATGGGAATTGCACTATTATTCTTCTCTAAGAGATTTATTGCGAGAAACAACTCCTTCTACTAGCAAAAAAATTGCTCTTATAGGAGGCGTTCATTTTGATCTCAACCAAGACCAATTACGACAGGTAGCCACTACTCGAAAGTTAAGTAAGAACGCCAAACAAAAACTATTAGCACCATCCTCTAACACAAACTATTCAAGCGTCACAGAGGAATTTGGTTACCTGCCAGGTACGCTACAAGAAGTCAAGTCCATTGCTGCTTTATTTGAAAATTTTGATTGGGATATTACTACCCTGACCGGACTAGATGCATTGGAAGAAAATGTAGATACGATTGACCTTACATCACCCGATATTTTACATATTGCTACACATGGTTTTTTCTTTTCTGCCAATAGTGGCTCTAAAAACGACGATCTACTAGATGCTAAGCATAAATCATTTTCCGTCGAAAACACCATTGCTAGTAACAAGGATCCTCTGTTACGCTCAGGGCTGGCTATGACAGGAATCAATATGATCTGGAAAGATGGCAAACAAGTAGATGGACTCGAAGACGGAATTTTATTCGCTAAAGAAGTTGCAGGTATGAATCTATTTGAGACAGAGTTAGTCGTCTTATCTGCCTGCGAAACAGGGCGTGGAGATATTGACAACAACGAGGGTATCATGGGGCTACAACGAGCATTCAAAACAGCTGGAGCTCACAAACTAATCATTAGTCTCTGGAAAGTTCCAGACCAACAAACCTCTGAACTAATGCAACAGTTCTACAGCAATTACCTAACGAGCAATGATGTCCATTTTTCATTCCAAGAGGCTCAACATTATATGCAGGCTAAATACAAAAACCCTTACTATTGGGCAGCGTTCATCCTGATCGAATAAATGATATTATCACGAATTAATTACTTCATTAACTAATTACACACATCAATGAAACATCTTTTTATCCTTTTACTAACAGTCCTATGCGTTCAGCAAGTTCATGCTCAAGCCATACATGATGCTTATACCCTACGAGGACTTATGCGAGACGGCAATCAAATCCAAGAAGGGGCTTTAAAAGCTCAAGTTTATCAAATATTGGCTCGTAATATGAGTGTCCAAATAGAAGGACTAACACGAGATGAAATTATTGATGTCTATTCTCGTAATCCTTTTATTGCACCATACTTGAGCAGTACATTAGGTGGAAATGAAGTATACGCAGGTGTTAGTGGTCAACGTGCCCTTGGTGCCATGGAAGCTGCTACCAGTGGGCTGGGGCTCCCAGGTTCTACTTTCCTATTGGGATTAACAGATTTCTTAGTTAAAAGAACCAAACAAGAACTTACGATTGCTTTTTTTAGAGATTTCCAGAAGATTGTCAAAGAATCAGAAGAAATGCAATACCTATTCCCTACTACTTCCAAGGTACTTCTCAAAATTGGAGAAGAAATATATCAGTTCAAAGCTTTTTGGGAAGTACTAAGAGAATCCTTCCTTAAAGATCTGGAAAATATGGTTTATCATCTAGATGATTATGTACAGATGTCTTCTAAAATCAAAAATGTAGCGGCTAGAGACATGATGAGTGACTTTTTCAAAGTCATAGAGTTACTATACGATCAAACTACTCCTGCAGATATAGTCCACTACCTTTCTAAGGATGCCTATATCCATAGCCTCACTCCTGCAGAAGATAGTGCAGCTTTTATTCCGATCATGCAATCTAGTCTACAGTTATTCGGGCTACTCTCCGCTTCTCTAGAAAATGAGGATCGTAATGGCTATTGGGTAGACCCAAGGCTTGTAGTATTGATGGCTCGTGACACCATGACAATGGATATGTATCTTGGTCTGATTTATCAGCAAGGGGAAGAAATGAAAGTAGGAGACAAAACACTAGGAGACTATCTTCGCAAAATGCGTAAAAACCAAGAGCGTAGTCGTCCTTTGATGAATAAACTTGCAGGCTTTTTGGAGCGTGGCAAACGTATTGAACGTTTAGCTAAAGATATTCGTCGCAAAGAACTAGAACGTAAACGTAGTCGTAATACGGCTCCACCTACAGAAGACCAAAAAGAGCTAGAATACGATGAGTACTTTGATTTCACACAGAGTATTTGTGAACTAACAGAATACTCTTTTGCCTTCAAAAAAGATCTAGTGGGGGCTAGTAGTGAAGAAGATAGCCTTGTGCAAAGATACTTATCTATTGTTGGAGATCTCAATACAATGGGACTGAATGTACGTAAACAACACTATACCTCTGCTTTGATTAGTGCTTTATTTGTGATCGAAAAACTACTTCCTGAAGATGAATTTAGATGCGAACGTAAAGTACTCATGAAGTATGGTACCTTCATCGCCACTGCTGTGAAGGCAAAAACAGCAGCAGAAGTTTCGGATGCTATCAATGCCTTTGCACTACCTCCTGGGGGCTCTGCGATCAAAAAATACTCTAAGTTTAGTATTGCCCTCAATGCCTATGTAGGTGTTTCGACAGGACAAGAAGTACTCAATGGCTATGGTTCTCAAACCTACTATGCCGTCACGACACCAATAGGTGTCACCTTCAATTGGGGGTTCAAAAATGCTGGTGCAATTGGTGTAATGGCTTCCCTATTAGATATTGGAGCATTGACCGCCTTCCGTTTCCAAGATAATAGTGCTAATGAGCTACCCGACCTAAAATTTGAAAATGTATTGGCTCCTGGAGGATATTTGATTTATAACTTCCCTAAGTACCCTATTTCACTAGGAGTAGGGGCTCAACTGGGTCCAAATATCCGTTCCGTAACCAACAATGGTATTACTTCCACCACTAGTGGTTGGAGATGGGGAGCATTCCTAGCCGTAGATATACCAATGGTAAGCATCTTTAGTACCAATGCTCACTACAAACAGTGTTGCAAAAAATGTAAGAAAAAGACTGGAGTTGATTTTTAGATCCATTTCGTCTGTAACTATAAAGGGACTACTTGGATTTTCCAAGTAGTCCCTTCTTCATTTACTCTGTGTTAATATCAATAGCCTCACTAGTATTCATATCCGACTCCAAGACAATTCGTTTGAGTTGCTTCCCTTCACTCAAAATTTCTATTGCAGCTGTATTAGGTGGTATACTCCCTAAATTAATGGCATCTAATGTCAAGATATTACTTTCTTTCTCTAGTGCTAATTCTATGATATAAGGTTTGCGACTCAGTTCTTTTTTCTGCAATACATATTTCCCATTCAGCCGCAACGATACTATATCACCATCCTCCTGCTGATGATCCCAAATTCGGATAGTTATCTTTTTTGATTTAATGATTACCTTTTGTTTAATCTTCACCTTCCTTTCGGCTATAGGAGGATTAACTTTATGTTTCGTGTTTTTATAAATCGTGTATTTCCCTCCATTAATCAAAGACTTGGGATCTGGACAAATATCCTGTGGACTATTGAGCTTCCAGAAGCCATCCAATTGATTACAATTAGTCAACTTCGATTCGTAAACACCATCCAATACTAAGTTCCCCTCTGCTCCTTCTAATAGTTTCCCCTCATACAAAAAGACTTTGTTTCCTTTGATTTCTCCTTCTAGTACCGTTCGTCCATCCATATATTTACCATCATCCCAAATAAAGTACCCTTTGAAAGTTTTACCTTTCACGGCATATATTTCAATAATCATGGGATATTCCTCATTGAGGCCACAAGTATATTGCTTGAACTTCCCTTCCCATCGCCCCAGCATGAATTTAGCGGTCTTATCCTTAGAGAGACATTTAGAAACTTGGGCTTGTAAGTTGGTAATGGTGATACTACTCACCATTATTAGCAATAGAATAAGGTATTTATACATTGTACTTGAGTTGAAAAATATGGTATAATATTACTCAAATACAACAATAGTCACGCCATCTCCCCCTTTGTTTGCTTCGGGATGATAAGTGTGGCTAATATTAGGATATTCTCGCAATTTTTTAGTCACCATTCTACGGAGTATACCAGACCCTTTTCCATGTATAATTCGCACTTCATTGGCACTTGATACTAAAGCGTTGTCCAAAAATTCTTGAATACTCTCCAATGCCTCTTCGTGTCGCATACCTCGAATATCCATCAATGGCTCGAAACGAGCACTTTTCTGGAGTGTATCCGTTTTAGTTCGGCTAGAGGTCGTAGTTTGTATAGGATTTTTGATCAATTCTAAATCTCGTAACTTGATTGTCAAACTAATATTACCCATCGCTACTGTGGCTTCTTTTTTCTGAATAGCCATGACGATCCCTACCCCTCCTCCAGCTCTCAAACGGACATGAGAACCTTCTTCTATTACACCACCTGTATCCATTTTTTCGTAGACCTCATAAATTCCTTCTTTGATGTCGTCTACTTTGGTAGCAATTTCTTTCTTGGTCTCTTTTGTTTTCTTAACCAATGACTTGGCACGCTTAGCAGCTTTTTCCTTATTGGTTTCTTCGCGAATCTCTCTCAATATCTTCTGAGCTTCTTTGTGTAAGTTTTCAGACTCCAACATTTCCTGCTCTTTGACTTGCAATTTTAGCTTTTTACGCTGAAACTCTAAGTCTCTAAAAGCATTTTCATAATTTTTAATCAGCTGATCTAGACGTTTTTGCTGTTCCAACATTTGGAGTTGAGCTTCTAATGTATTCTGACGCTCTTTCTGTAAGTCAACTAATATTTCGTCTAAGTTATAATTTTTCTCTCCTGCCTTTTTACGAGCATATTTTATAATCGGCTTAGGTAGCCCTGTTTTGGTAGCAATTTCAAAAGCATAAGAAGATCCAGGCTTCCCAATACGCATCTGATAAGTGGGCGAAAGTGTATCTTTATCAAAAACCATAGAAGCATTCACTAGCCCCTTATTTTCAAAAGCAAATACTTTCAGATTAGAATAGTGAGTTGTAATGAAACCAAATACTTTTTTCTGATTCAAATCTCTCAGAACAGACTCCGCAATAGCTCCGCCCATTTTAGGATCCGTACCAGATCCAAATTCATCAATCAATACCAATGTTTTATCATTAGCTCGCTCCATAAATAATCGAGCATTTGTCAATCTAGAACTATACGTACTCAACTCATCTTCCAATGACTGTTGATCTCCAATATCCACAAACAATTGCTCAAAAACGCCCATATCTGCCCCTTCATTGGCAGGAATCATCATCCCACACTGTAGCATAACTTGCAACAATCCAACTGCCTTCAAACAAATAGACTTCCCCCCTGCATTGGGTCCACTCAGTACGAGTATTCGAGTATTGTTCTTATAATGTAAATGAAACGGGACGGTCTTTTCTCCTGATTGCTCATTTTTGAGCTTAAGCAGTGGATGAAATACATTACGCAGCTTAAAATGCGGCTGTTTCATTATCTTTGGAGCTGTTGCCTGTAGTAGGTTGGCTATCTGAGCTTTCGCCTGAATCACATCAAACTGAATCAATATATCCTCATATTGTGCTAGATAATTGATATACGGACGCAACATATCACTCAATGAACGCAAAATGCGATAAATCTCTCGCTGATATTCTTGTTGTAAATCAAAAATATCATTATTCAAATCTATCACACCTTCTGGCTCTATAAATGCGGTTCGACCAGTAGAGGACTCATCGTGTATGATACCTCTTACCTGACGCTTACGTTCCGCAGGAACAGAAAGCACTCTTCGTCCATTACGGAAAGTTTCTGCATTGTCTGTCAACCAGCCTTTGGACTGATAATGAACTATAATTTGTCTAAATTTCTTATCGAGTTCTTGTCGCTTACTCCCTTGCATTCTCGCTATTTTCATCAGTTCAGGAGAAGCAGAGGGGCGAATATTACCTTCTTCGTCAATAACTCGATGAATTTCGTCTAATAATTCTTTATCAAAATCAACTACCCGTATGATATTATACATAGCAGGATAAAGATTACGGGCAGATTTACGCTTCTGAAAAAAGCTATAAATATTGTGACAAACCAATAAAGTATTGGCAATGCTTTTCAGGCTATCTACTGACAAAACATAATTTTCGATACTTAGCATCTTCAAATCTGCCTTGATGGAGCCATAAGCCGCTATCGGGAAATTATGATTATTTTCATACGTCTGAGTGTACTCAAATACCTCTTTGAGCCAATTTTCAATAACCAGCCTATCCGTGCTAGGTATCAACTCTTCAAAGTATTGTTTGCCTAGTTCTCCTAAGCAGTATCCTTCTACAAGGGTTAGTATTTTATCAAATTCTAATTTTTGATAAATATCATTCGGTATCAATTCCATTACAGTATTGTATTATTTTCGTTACAGTGGTAGTTATATCAATTTATACCCTCTTTAAATCAAAGATGATGCAAAATAGTTCATTTTATACAAAAGGGAGATATACTTTGATTTATCAATCAATAAAACACACAAAACGAACTATTGTTAATTCTACATTAATTTAAAACGAGCCTACCATTAAGTCTATTACTCAAAACCTTTTTAGGTAGAGTCTTAACTTTTCTAACCTTATCTTTTTTAGTTTATTCCCTACCTTAGAGTGTAAAAAAATTATTCTTACCAAACCAATACCACCATGCGTATAGAATCTGATATTAAACTAGGGTTCAAAGATGTTATGTTTCGCCCCAAACGCTCTACGCTCAAATCTCGTTCAGAAGTTTCTCTCGAACGTGAGTTTTCATTTCTGCACAGTTCTTTTCGTTGGAAAGGGGTTCCTATTATCGCTGCCAATATGGATACGGTAGGTTCCTTTGAAATGGCAACTGCCCTAAGTAAAGCAGGGCTACTAACTGCTATACACAAACATTACAGTGCTACTCAATGGACTAGTTTTTTAGAACAAGCTGATCCGACTATTTTCAATCATATAGCTATTAGTACGGGAACAGGGAAGCAAGACGCTGAGAAAGTCGATTATCTGCTCCAATCTTTTCCTCAACTACAATTTATTTGTATTGATGTTGCCAACGGTTATTCAGAACATTTTCTAGATTTCGTCAAAAGAACTAGAGATAAACACCCCAATAAAGTGATTATGGCTGGCAATGTCGTAACAGGCGAAATGGTAGAAGAATTGCTACTATCAGGAGCCGATATAATCAAAGTAGGAATTGGTCCAGGTTCTGTCTGTACCACTCGTATCAAAACAGGTGTTGGCTACCCTCAACTTTCTGCTGTTATCGAATGTGCTGATGCTGCTCATGGCTTAGGGGGACAAATTATATCTGATGGGGGTTGCAAAATCCCGGGTGATGTCGCCAAAGCCTTTGGTGGAGGGGCTGATTTCGTGATGCTGGGAGGTATGCTGGCAGGACATGACGAAAGTGGTGGAGATATCATCTATGAAGGAGATGAAGCCTATAAATTATTCTATGGCATGAGCTCCGAAACAGCCATGCAAAAACACGCTGGTGGTGTCGCTCAATATAGAGCACCTGAAGGCAAGACCGTCAAAATCCCCTATCGTGGTCCTATTGATACTACCATACAGGATATATTAGGAGGTCTTCGCTCTACTTGTACTTATGTTGGTGCTCGTCGTCTCAAGGAATTAACCAAACGAACTACCTTTATTCGTGTTCAAGAACAACACAATACCATTTATTCTTAAAATAATAAACCCCTTGTAGAATTATTAGAGCCTTTCTCTTGTTAACGCAGAGAAAGGCTCTTTTATTCAATTTTATCTATGTACAGGACAAAAGATTTTTGATCGTAAAATAAAAGTAGTTTTTTACTCTATCTTTTTCTGTTCTTTCCATTGATAAAAGAACCAAAATCTAGGGCAGAGTTTCCATCTGGATACCATCACATTTCAAAACAGATTTTAAGGGAATTTTTGAAGGAAACTATTGTTTGAAGATACACCTATAGCCCTTTGATATTAATTTTTATGCTCAATATTGCTTGCCCCTTAAAATTTTCGCCTCGGAAATAATTGATGTCCCACATCACTTACTTCCGTTCACTTCGTTCATCAATGGATAGTATTACCCAGCCTCCAACATGCCCAGTACTTTACACTAACCACTGGCTTTTTTAACCGTTTTGGAGTCTCTTAAAAAACTATCTTTTGTCCTGTACTTAGTAATTTTATTCTAAATCATGTTATTTCTAGTTCAATCCAACATCTATTCTGACCCTGATCATGACCGTATTTTTGAAGTCTTACAGGATTTGAATATTCCATTTGAAAAAATCCACTTGGACAGTAGTATGCAAACAATTGCAATCCAACAGGATAGAAAAGATATCTTTGTATATGGATCTGTCAGATTAGCTCGACTAGCCAAAGCAAATACAGATTGGTACCCAGGCTCTTTTTATGGTGGCAACCACTTATTTGAAGTCTGTGATAGAGAGTATGGTCATCATTTGCTCAATCATGGTATTGAGGTATTTAAATTTGGAGAAGCCATCCAGTGGTTACCCGACGAGCAAAAGTTTATTAAGCCCTATAAGGATGCTAAAATATTTACTGGAGCTGTTTTTACCGAACTCAAATGGAATGACCTTGTCCAACAATCATTGGAAAACCCTCGTACGCCACGTCTACACAAAGACTCTCTAGTACAAGCCTCGACTCCTCAAAAAATAATAAAAGAAGCTCGACTTTGGATTGTTGGAGGACAGATTGTAGATGCCGTTTATTACCATTTTCATGGAGATGTGTTGTTTGAGCGTACCGTCAATGCAGAGGGGATTGATTTTGCAAAAGCTAGAATTAAAGAATTTGAAGTTGCTCCTGCCTTTGTCATGGATATTTGTTTGACGACCAATGGGTGGAAAATTGTAGAAATCAACTGTATCAATAGTGCTGGATTCTATCCTACATCTAATGTAGCTAGTGTTATCAAAGCTCTAAATATCTATTTTAGTAGATAATAGATCGATATTTATAACATGTGATTCTCAGAGTAATGAATAATAGTAAAGCTATTATCGACAGTGTATTTTTCTCTATAAAAAAAGAAGATTCTTCTTGTTTTTATGTAGCGTACCATCTACATTTGATGCCATGAAACAAAATACGCTATATCATCTTTTTACTGCTTGTCTCCTTGCACTCTGTTTGGCAATGATTGCAGGTACTAGCATAACTGCAACCAGTTATCTAGTAATAGAAGAAGAAGAAATCAGCGAATGGAACGAAGACGATAGTGAACAAGAAAAAATTGATCTTGGCACAGACAGCAATAATTCGCCAACTACAAAAGTTTACTTGATATCAAGTAAGCTTTTTTCTTTTTTAGGGTATTCTGACACTCCATCACTACTTTCAAAGACTACTTGGAGGTTTGCTAGTTCCCCAAAACTTTATTTGCTGTTTCAACACTTAAAACTTCCCTCTCCTAACTAATCTTAGAGCATGATCTAATCCTAGTAAATAGTTCATTACCTATGCTAGAGATTCCTACGATCAGACTCGTATATAGGCTGTTGTCCTTATCCTTATGACAACCTTGCTCCCCTATCTCATTAGGGTACACATTCTTCGTGTCCATTTTTATTCATCTATAACATCAGATACTACATTGATCATAACCGATCAATGAGGGGATTCTTATGTTATCTCATATCTATTTATATTATGAACTTACACACCATCTTAGAAAACTTTAGTCATGCTCCTGTTTTATTTTTTTTCCTAGGAGTATTAGCAGTTCTTGCTAAATCTGATTTAGATATTCCTCCCCAAATTGGTAAATTTTTAGGTCTCTACTTGTTGTTTGATATTGGGATCAAAGGTGGGGAACACCTCTTTGAGAGTGGTTTTACGATGCAAGTAGTTACCGTCATGACGGTATGTATTTTAGCCTCATTCACGATTCCTTTTATTGTCAATTTTATCCTAGTCAAAAAATTCTCCGCCGTAGATGCTGGAGCAGTAGCCGCCGCATATGGATCTATTTCAGCAGTCACTTTTGCCACCGCTACTTCTTTTTTAGAAGCTCAAGGTACTTCCTTTGGGGGGTACATGGTAGCAGGAATGGCACTAATGGAATCCCCTGCTATCATAGCAGGACTGATTATTATTCATACTTACAAGAAAAACAATCAATCTAAAATAGATGATGACGACATTCAGATGAAGCATATTCTAAAAGAGGCCTTTTTCAATGGCTCTGTATTTTTGCTTGTCGGAAGTATGATTATTGGATACCTAGTAGGCAATACAGGTAAAGAAGAACTAACTCCTTTTGTCAGTGATATTTTTATCGGCATGCTCTCCCTATATATGCTTGACATGGGGTTGGTGGCTGCTAGACGCATGAAGGAGTTAAAAAATAACGCAGGTTTCGCTATAGCCTTCGGAACAATATTTCCTATGGTATCGGGCGTATTAAGCATCGGGATTTGCTATGGTTTTGGTTATAGCGTGGGAGATGCACTTTTGCAAACCGTATTACTAGCAAGTGCTTCTTATATTGCTGTTCCTGCTGCCATGCGAATGGCTGTTCCTGAAGCAAATATGAGTATCGTATTGCCCATGACATTAGGCATTACGTTTACGTTCAATATTGCTCTAGGTATTCCTATTTATTACTATATCATTCAGTCTATTTGGTAGCCCATTTTCAATTATCTTTTCAGACTTAAGTAGCAGGGCAAAATATACAGCTAAAGCACAGCGAGTATTACAATTTTCATTTGTAATAATCGCTATGCTCTACGCCCTCTTTTCCAGAATCCAATTCCAACTATTCCGACTACCAAACTACCTAACAATAGGTAATACAGATAGGAGGTCTTCGCATCTATTTGTATCGGACGTATATCCCCTAACTGTATAAAAGGCGACCAAAAAGCAGGGTGCCCAGCAATACCACTTGCCCCTGCAATATAATCTAATTTTGCCTGACGTAATGCTGCAGCTTTGTCCATTCCACTTGCCAAATGTTTGTAAAAAGACATCATCAAAATAGCCGTACTTTTATCATTTACTTGCCATAGAGATACGACCAGAGATGGCGTACCTGCATACATAAAAGAGCGTGCTAGAGATAAGACACCTTCTCCCTGTTCAAACTTCCCATATCCAGTTTCACAAGCAGACAGTACTACCAAATCTGCTGCAATGTCTAGCTGACCAATTTCATAAGCTTGCAAAAAATTATTCTCGCTGCTATTCCCGTCTTCCGAAAAAACTAAACTAGATAGTAAAGGCTCCCGCTGTTGCAATATTCCATGCATCGCCAAATGAATCACACCATATTCTTTTATTTTTTGCTTAAACGAGGCTTCCGTTGCCTCTAGCCCTATTCGAAATTCGCCTTGGAAAGATTCTGCTAAAGTCATTACCTCTTCTCTCGCTGCTGGTAAAGGCTGTAAACGTTTTCTTGTTTCTATCTCATACAGACTTCTATCGTCCACTATGCTACCATTTAGAGAATCATAACTAGCAGCATAAGCCAATAATTTATGATTATTGACCAGATTCTTTTTATTCAAATTTTCATTCCATAATGTTGCCGAATAATTATAATTAATGGTATAATCCATTACTAAGTATTTCAATTTGTTGTAAGGAATTATCTTCTGCGGCAATTCTCTCAAAAAGGACTCAAAGGGTAAATGGCCTAGATTGCCATCCGTAATAATAATTAAGTTTTCAATCGTCTCCGAAAGCGAAGCTGGAGCAATTAAGTTTTCGTAAAACCAATAAGCATTTCTAGTATAATCCTTATATACTCGATCTGGTTCCGCTATTAATTGTTTATAGTCCGTCAAACTTTTTCGGAGATGTTCTATTTGCTGATTTAGCTCTTTTTCTGTGATAAACATTGACTTCAGTACAACAGTATCTGGTGTTACTACAAATAAAAAAGTAGTCGTATCACTCACAAAATACTCCAGTAAAGCAGTCTTTGGAGGTAGTTTCTTTTGTATTGAAGAAGCGACTATAGTTGGATTTCCATATTTTGTCTCATAATATTGAGGGTAATCTCGTTCTAAACGTTGCTTAAATACTTCCACCTTTAGATTCAATATATTCTCTTTGGCTATTATTTCTGCCTTATCAATATCAGTTTTCTTTTTTTGCTCCCAGATTATCCTTTTCTCTTCTGCTATCGCTTGCTCTATCGTTTGGATACTATCGGGAAGATACCCTAGTTCAATCGCTTTTCGTCCCTGAAATATTTCGTTTAGCAAAATAGATTTATTCGTTTCAGCCAGTTCAAATGCTTTTTCGATATAAATCGGTTCTTGAAGCAAAAAAGCAGTTCGGAGTCCGAATACCGATATCCTACTGTTTTGTCGAATTAAGGATAATTTTTCTTTTTTCTTAGAAAAATCTGCTAGATATTTTTTATTGAATTGAATAGATTCATCTACCAAAATATGGCTCCGCAATAAAATTTCTTTTGCGATTTCATACTTGTTATATTTCAATGCCAATCTATATTTATCTTGATTAATCAGCAAGATTTGTGTCAATACCATATTAGCTAATTCAAGGTCTCGGCAGTCTAACTCACTCAACTCTTCAATAACAGCAATAGGAAAAGATTGTGCTAACTGGAGCAATGTATCTGTTAAGACAAAATCGCTTGGTTTTTCAGGAAAAAGTGCCCTAATGGATAGATTCTGATTGGTACTATTATACACCAAGCTTGCTAAGTTATAAGCCACAGCAGTATCAACACTATTAGTTTCCTTATACCAATTAGCAATATTGTGTAGCAACATAATATGATAAGCATTATCTAGCTTTTCATTTCTTAAACTGCCTAATATTCGATCAAAACACTCTTTTGCTTTTTTAGAGGCATTGATTTTTAGATAAAGTTGAGCAAGATTATTCTCAATCAGAAATTCTTTAGAAACTAGCTTTTGACCACTAGCTCTATAAGCTTTCCTTGCTCTTAAATACAATTCTTCCGCTTTTTTGTAATCACCTAGACGCTTATAGATATTAGCCATATTCACAAAGTGAACAAGATTCTGAGGATCACTAACATCTATAATAGATTCTACCTCTATTAATTCATTATAAATCTCTAACGCAGCCTCGTCCTCTCCTATTTTAGAATAACAATTTGCTAAATTGTTACAAATAGTAATGTAGTATGGATTTGTCTTTTTTAGTGTTTTATTCCAGATAGATTTGGCCTGTATAAATAAAGTTTTTGCTTCTTCGTATCGCCCTATTTGCCAATACAAAGAGCCCAAGTTACTCAATGAAAAACCATATTCATATCCTTGATCCAAACCTACTTTTCGTTCATAAGCAATATTAGCCAAATAGAGTGCTTCTGCCTCTTCATAACGTCCTATAGTATGGTATAATAACGCAAGATCATTCTGTATCGAATTGTATGTTACATTTTCTGTTCCAATTGATTTCCGACAATTCTTCAAGGCAACTTGATACATAGAATCGGCCGTATCGTAGTCCTCCACCATCCAGTAATAAGCGGCTAAGTTATTCAACACCTCTGAATAGCGATAATATGCCACACCAATAGTATTTTCAAGCGTAGTAGCGGCTAAGTGATATTGTTCTAATGCCCCCTCATAGTTCCCCCTCATTTCATACGCCAATCCAAGTAAGTTGACATATTTTGCATAAGTCGTATCCTTATCATTACCTTCCAACACTAAGATTCCTATCATATCATTAGTTCGGGGGATTATCTGATCTAGTTCTCCCCGTTCTATGGACCGCTCTAATTCCTGATAGACCTCTTCACTAGATAAAGTATCCTCGTCAGTTTGTCCTATCAGAAAGATTGGAAATATAAAGCAAATAAGAAGGTGTAATCTTTTCATGGTGATGGCAACGTTAGAGTATGACGAAAAACTAAGGCTTCAAAAAATCAAAATTGGGGGTACACACACATATAGTGTATTTAAGTAATCGCACAAATGTTTCCGCAGTAAAAAAAGTCTACTTTTCGCATTTTGATCGTTAAAAAGCCTCGCTTTAGCTCCCAAGTAAATTGGGAATCAAGACCCGCTAAAGCTACGTTTTTCACCTCCAAACTACTAAAAGTCATCCTATTTTTATTCTACGGTTTCTTTTGTGCGATTACTTAAAATGGTTAATTAAAAAGCTAAATTTGTACAACTACTCAAGTGCTATATCACCTCAAGCTAATACTTTTGGATTTACTAAAAATAACAAAAGTCTTTCTTGATTCTATCAAGAAAGACTCTGTTATTTTAGACATGCTCTTATTCTATGTAAGAATAATGCTATTTAAAGCAATATTCGTTAGCAGCCAATAATTCAGCCGCAATAGCTCTACGCAATTCTTTGGTATTCAAAAAATCATGTTTTGTATAACGTTTGATACCTAACATCAACATACGTTTTGTATCTCCATCTGCCCAAGCCGAAACAGCATTTTTAGCGTGTGTACTACAACGCTCAATTGCATCATTAATATAAACCTTAGTCATGCTAAGTTCTGCTTGACAAGCATCTTCACCTCTTACTCCAATCGCTTTTTCTGTTGCCAAAATAGAAGATTCACAAATATAAATTTCTGCTAATATATCTGCTAGATTCATTAATACTTCCTGCTCATCTTGCAGTTTTGCCATCAATTCTTGTGCAGTTGCACCAGCTACTGCCAAAAATAATTTTTTCAGATTAGTGACGTGCCCTTTTTGGTCGGCTAAAACACCTGTTGGTTTGTCCCCAAACGAAGGCATAGAAGTCAATTCTTTTTGTACAGCCATTGCTGCAGACATCATATCAATCTCCCCTTTCATCACACGCTTCAATAACATATCAATCGATAACATTCTATTGATCTCGTTCGTTCCTTCAAAGATACGGTTGATACGAGCATCGCGGTAAGCTGCTGCCATTGGTAACTCTTCTGAGTACCCCATGCCACCATGTATTTGTAAACCTTCATCTACTACATAGTCTAGCACTTCCGAACCTGCTACTTTTAGTATAGCACACTCAATAGCAAACTCTTCTGCTGCTCCTAGCAATGCCTCTCCTAATGACTTTCCATCTGACAATAACTTATGCTCTAGCTTAGAAATATCACGTGCTGAACGATTCATAGCACTCTCTACAGCATAGATACGAATAGCTTGCTCTGCCAATTTGTGCTGAATAGCACCAAAATTACCAATCGTTTTCTTAAACTGCTTACGCTCATTAGCGTACTTTAATGAAAGGCTACTTAGTATTTTAGACGCACCTAATACCCCTGCACACAATTTAATACGTCCAACATTCAGAATGTTGAAAGCAATTTTATGTCCTTTTCCTATTTCTCCAAGTAGATTTTCTACAGGTACTTTTACATTTTCGAAGAATACCTGACGAGTAGAAGAACCTTTGATACCAAGTTTTTGCTCCTCTGCTCCTAATGAAACGCCTTCCCAGTCACGTTCTACAATGAATCCAGTAAATTTATCTCCATCCACTTGAGCAAATACGGAGAATACATCTGCAAATCCACCATTGGTGATCCACATTTTTTGACCATTCAGTATATAATGTTTTCCATCTTCTGTCAATATTGCTTGTGATTTGGCAGACAAAGCATCTGAACCAGAAGTTGGTTCCGTCAAACAATACGCTGCAAATTTATCTCCGGCAATTAAAGATGGAAGGTATTTCTGTTTTTGTGCTTCTGTACCAAAGTACAAAATAGGTAACATACCGATTCCGACATGAGCTCCAAAAGAAAGAGAGAAAGAACCTGATGGTCCTAATTTAGACGTTAACGCCATGTTAGTTTCAAAATCTTGCATAAACCCACCATATTCTTCAGGGAATGCTGTTCCTAACAGTCCTAGATCACCTGCTTCCTTAAGTAATTTTTTGGTAAGCTCTATATCTAATTTCTCTATCTTGTCTGATACAGGTAGTACTTTGTTTGTCACAAATTCATCTACCATATTCAATACCATACGTTGTTCTTCATTGAAATCTTCTACAATGAATACATTCTCTGGACTCGTCTCCTTTACTAGAAACTCTCCACCTTTTAACATTTTATCTTCCATCTTATTCTGTATAATTGACTTTTTGGTTAAATCATTTTATTAATTGAAACGAAAATAAACTTTTCTGACAAGAAATTCAACTTTTCACGAAAGTTTCAATATTAATTGAAAGTAATTTTACGAAATTATTTGTGCTCCTACTCATTTTTATACCGCTATCATTTTTTTGTTTTCTTTTCTATATTCTTAAAAAGTTGCCGTACTTTTGTGGCAACAAAACCAATAGACTTTATGCTAATTGATACCCACACACATTTATATGCTTCGCAATTTGATCATGATAGAGAAGAAATGCTACAAAGAGCCATTGATGATGGTATCCACCATTTTTTCCTGCCTAATATTGATTTAGAATCAATTGATGGCATGCTCGCACTAGAAGCCGCTCATCCAGAGCATTGTCATGCTATGATGGGACTGCACCCTTGTTCTGTTGATGCTGACTTTGAAGCATCATTAGAAGTAATTAAAAAATGGTTGGACAAACGCCCATTTTGTGCTGTTGGTGAAATTGGATTAGACTACTATTGGAGCAAAGAATTTGTGGCACAACAACAAGAGGCCTTCCGTATCCAATGTGGATGGGCAAAAGAATTGGATCGACCTATTGTCATTCATGCTCGTGATTCGATTGATGATCTAATTTCTATCGTTAGGGAAGAAAAAACACCAAATTTCAGAGGAATCTTCCATTGTTTTGGAGGCACTGTAGAACAGGCAAAAGAAATCATTGACCTTGGTTTTCTCTTAGGAATAGGCGGTGTATTGACCTTCAAAAAAGCAAAACTAGATGCTGTCCTAGAACAAATTGACCTAAAGCACCTTGTATTAGAGACCGATGCTCCCTACCTTTCTCCTACTCCTTACAGAGGAAAACGTAACGAAAGTGCTTATATCAAAATTATTGGAGAGAAGTTAGCTGAAGTAAAAGGAATTTCCCTCGAAGAAGTGGCAGCTGTAACCAGCAAAACTGCCTTGGATTTGTTTAGTATGTAAAAGTCTAATTGTAAAACCATCAATATTAGAGTGTATCATAATACTATCCAAAATCTTATAAGGTAGTTCCACCATCTACTATGATTTTTTCATTTCTTAATACTTTTGATTTTTCTGATAATAGAAACTCTACGATTGGTGCTATGTCACGGGGTTGTACAATCCTGCCAATTGGTGAGGTTGATGAAAAATGTTCTAATAATTGCTGAATTGCTTCATCACTCATTCCTGATTTTTTCTGTATTGGACTTTCTGTTACTCCAGGACTCACGATATTGACACGAATACCTTTTTCGGCTAATTCCAAGTTCAAAACCTTTGCTAAACTTTCTAATGCTGCCTTACTGGCTGTATAAATACTCGTATTGGCAAATGCCTTAAAAACTACAATAGATGTATTTAAAAGGTGGATTCAATAAATAAATGCAACATTAGAGATCTTGTCTAGTTTTTTAGCAA
>CAYOJF010000059.1:0-31912 GCA_964404215.1 uncultured Aureispira sp.
TGCTAAAAAACTAGACAAGATCTCTAATGTTGCATTTATTTATTGAATCCACCTATATATAAATGTTTGTAGGTAACTATTATTTACTCTTTCAACCTTACCTATATCTTGGACAAGATCGAAATCTGTATCTCCACTAGTAATAGAAGGGGTATCTATTCTAGAAAACCCAGTAGAGAAAAATAATTCAAAATTAGTCCAATCAATATATTCGCCAGTAGTCCTATCCAGTACTTGGTTCGGCATATCTAAACTAATCCAGATAGTATCTCCAATATGAAGAGTGTCTTGTATGTTTATTTTTATAGGTATGTTGAAATTATAACTTTTTTGGCAATAGTTAGGTGCTTTGCAACTGTAAAGTAATAGTAGTATAGAGCTGATTATTAACAATAGATACCTCATCTATATAAGTTTTAAGGAGCGACTACAAAAGCAAATCCACCAACAGTATTAAAGTGATCATATTCATGGGTACAAATTTCTAATCCATCCCAAGTAGTCTGACAAATGCCATCCACTAAATGATAATTAACATTACCACCATTGACTCTAATAGTACTCTTGCCACTTATATTTTCTTGGCAATCAGGGTTAGATACTTTTAGTCTTTCTTCAAAAAAAGAATTTTGTTCAATAAGTAAATACTCTAAAGGAAAGAAAACTCCCCCGGAGTAAAGTCCAGCCCTTTTGGCAATAAAACCAACTCTAAATTTTTTATTATTAGTAGCTTGAGTATGCAGGAATATATCTACAGAACCATTGACTAATCTTCTAGCTTCACCTATGTTTTGTATGATATCAAAGTCTAGGTCACCTGTTGCTGTAGTAGGGGTATCTAATCTAGAGAATCCTGCTTCAAAAAATAGTTCAAAATTAGTCCAATCAATATATTCTCCAGAAGCTCTATCCAGTACTTGGTTAGGCATATCTAAGCTAATCCAGATAGTATCTCCAATATGAAAAGTATCTTGCAGGTTGACTTGTATAGGTATATTGAAATTATAATTTTTGAAGCAGTAATTAGGAGCTTTGCAGCTATAGAGTAATAGTAGGATAGAGCTGATTGTTAATAATAGATACCTCATCTGTATGAAAATTTTAAGGAGCAACTACAAAAGCAAATCCACCAACAGTAACATATTTGTCATATGGTTGAATACAAATGGTTAAGCCATCGGAACTTTTTTGGCAAATACCATCTATTAAGTGATAATTAATATTTCCATCATTAACAGTAATGCTACTGTTACTGGTAATGTTTTCATTACAGCTATAGTCATTTAAATTTAATTTTCCTTCACCATAGGTTTCTTCAGCTAAGTATTTTTTTGGGAAAAATACCCCTGCATTGTATAACCCAGTTTTTTTAGCGATAAATCCAGTTTTAAATTTTTTATTTTGAATAGATTTAGTGTTGATTTGTATATCTACAGATCCATTAATTAATCGTTCTGTTCTCCCTAAATTCTGCACTATATCAAAGTCAAAGTCACTATTGGTTATAGTAGGGGTATCTAATCTAGAGAACCCTGCTTCAAAAAATAGTTCAAAATTAGTCCAATCAATATATTCACCCGTAGTTCTATCCAGTACATGGTTAGGCATATCTAGACTAATCCAGATAGTATCTCCAATGTGGAAGGTGTCTTTTAAGTTGACTTTGATGGGAATATCAAAGCTATAAGTTTTGAAGCAGTAATTAGGAGCTCTGCAACTGTAGAGTAATAGTAGAATAGAGCTGATTATTAATAATAGATACCTCATCTATATAAGTTTTAAGGAGCGACTACAAAAGCAAATCCACCAATATTGCTAAAGTGGTCATATTCATCTGTACAAATTTCTAATCCATCCCATGTAGTCTGACAAATGCCATCTACTAAATGATAATTAATAGCACCATCATTGACCCTAATAGTACTATTACTAATAGCTTCTTGACAATCAGGATTAGATATATTTAGTCTTTCTTCATGAAAAGAATTTTGTTCAAGGGCTAAATACTTTATGGGAAAGAAAACTCCTCCTGTATACAGTCCAGCTCTTTTGGTAATAAAACCAACACGAAATTTTTTATCTGTAGTAGATTGAGTATGGATAAAACTTTCTAAGTAACCATTATTTATTCTTTTTACTTCACCTATATCTTGTACAATATCAAAGTCAGGATCTCCATCAGTAACAGAAGGAGTATCTTTTCTAGAGAAACCATTTTCAAAAAATAATTCAAAATTAGTCCAATCAATATATTCTCCAGATGCTTTATCCAGTACTTGATTCGGCATATCTAGGCTAATCCAAATAGTATCTCCAATATAGAAAGTATCTTGTAGGTTGACTTGTATGGGTATATTAAAGCTGTAACTTTTTTGGCAATAGTTAGGTGCTTTGCAGCTGTAAAGTAATAGTAGGATAGAGCTGATTGTTAATAATAAATATTTCATAAGGATAATGTTAAAATCTGCTGACAAGTATTATAAACTTGCCAGCAGATGAGATTATTTAATAGCCATAATGACCAAATAAATTATAAATGTCGGTAGATTTTGAAGGGTAACTCGTTTGCAGCCCTGCTTTTACCGTGCTCATACTAGTAGGAGCTCCACTTGTAATCGCAGAATAAATACTAGCATTACTGATACCCTCTACATTATCATTGATATTGACTAGGGTGCTTCCATTGTAGTCATCTATGGCATCTCTGATATTGAGCGGAGGGCCATTATGTACCCTATTGTCCATCAAGTCTAGAAACAGCCCATCTGCTAGCCAAGCATCAGGATCAGCTGTATTATTGGGGTTAAATATTTCTAGTCCAGAAGAAGAGCCAGTGTGTTGATAAATAAAACGTCTTTTTTGTTTAATATCTTCATTTGATCCTCCCGAAGCAAAAGCATTCTGAGTACCATATTGCAAATCTGCCATATAGCTCCCTATATGAAATCCCCATGCTTCTATGATGGCACATTGTTCTGCTCCTGTTGTGTTAGGATAGCCATAAGGAGGGTTGGTGTTGTTGAAATCATTTTGGATGATTCTGGCAACATTGTCAAACCAATAGCCTGCTTTGCTACCACTGGGCAGTCCTTGATAGTGGGCGGCATGAGCCATCTCATGATAAAAAGTCCTTTTGACAATGTCGGAGGTAGCCAAACTATTGATTCTCCCTCCGTAACCATAGGCAATATCAGGTAGATTGTAGAGTGTATATAGACTTAGTCCTGGTATGACAACAGCAGGGGCGTAAAGGAATTCGACGGCACTTCCTATTGTTATAGCGGTTGCTCCTACACCAATAGAAGTTGTCCCAAAGTAGATGATATTGTTATTCATTTGGCTAAACATAGGAGCGGAAGCAGCACTCCCCATATTGGCGACTAGTACCTTAAGCTGACTAGGGGCGGTCTGAAAGCCCTCTTGTGCAGCATAGTAATCAAACTCAAAGATGGCATTGTTGCCTGTAGAAGCATACCAATACATGGTATTTCTATCATTATTATCATTGTTGGTAGGGCGGGTGTATTGTATTTCATAGTTATTGTAAGGAGGGCTGCCATTGTAGCCGATACTATGCTGTAGTGGGATACCAAACTGAATGAAATTAACACCAAATATACCTTTCATCAATACTCTATCATTTCTCCAAATGACAGTAGGGCGAGCTCCTAGATTGAAAGAGCGGTTGATTTTCCAACAGCCATTGGTACTGGTTTCGGCAGCGGTATGAAATAGACTGAATATATCCGTTACATGAACACGGATTTTATCCACCCCTTCCATACCAAGTTGGGTATCTTCTACCAGTATACAGCCTTCTGGTTTGAGTGGATTGCCCGAACCTGGGCAGTTGCAGGTAGTTCCTCCTCCTGGTGCAGGGATAGGACCCAATGGAGAGGCAGGACTGAGTACAGGCATACAATAGGGCCAGGTATTATAGCCTGGTAGGCAAGGAAGTGGGAGTTCGTATATCCCATCATCATTGCTCCCTTCACAGTCTTGATTGTGTGCCAAACAAGCAGGATAAGCAGGGCAACTTGGATCACAAAAAACAACTTCTTCGCCATAATTATCTATATAAGTGACGCCTGCCCTTCTGAATGCTTCTGCCGTCAGGTAAGAGCTGTAAGGAGCATTGACCAGTTCTGCTACTACCTCGTAAGGTATACCAGCAGGCACCTGAAACCCTGGTTTGACTACGGCATACTGATAAGTAACTTCTCCTGGGGGGACTTTGCTATCGTGATAGTAATCTCCCATGGTGATGATCTCGTGTGCTAATGGATAGTTGGTTAGCGTAGGATCTGAAGCTAAGTCATGGTTGGCAAATACATCATAAGCATCTATGGCATCTTGTAGTGCCGTGAGTTGTTCAATACTTTGTGGGGCAAATTTCATATAAATGTCTGTTACGGGTAGTTGGCTTACTTGGTGTTCAGGATAAATCTGATTCCAAGCAGCCGTCATGTTTTCTACAGTGTAAGGGTTGACTAACTCTTGCCCAATGACAGTTTGTACAGGTGTCCCAGATTTGGCAACACTACTGATTCTATTGATGCTGTTAGGGAAAGTAGGAGCTTTTTGGGTCTGACTTGTATCAGAGGAGTCTAGGTTTTTGTCTTCCTTGTGGCAGGATAGTAATAGGAAACTACTTGCTAGGAAATAAAGGAAGATACATTTGAGATTAGAATACATATAGATTTGGTTTGGTGTGAAAGTGCGTCTACTTTTTAGAAGACGTTTGTAATATCTTAATTAAAGATACAGATTAAAAATAAGTATTTGTTTCTATTTGGGGATTTTGTGAAAAATATTCCTTGTATAGCAAGATTATAGATATCAAATCATATATACTATTGTCTCTTATAGTTAGAATAATACCAATCTATCTTCTTTATTTTTTACATTCTTCCAAATAATATCTTCCTATTTATTTTAATATTAAATTATAGTTGTTAGTTTTAATTGTTAAAAAAATTAACAGACAAGAACAGCAACTACCCATGGGAGAAGAGAGAGTAAAATTAGCCTCAGAACAGGGGACGAAAGAAATGCGGAATTTTATACGTCAACTGCTTAATGACGTACAGGCGTTTGAATACATGATTGAAAACGACTGGTTTGAAGATGATGTCATTCGGATTGGAGCAGAACAAGAAATGTGTTTGATTGACAAATTCTATAAGCCAGCGTGTACCGCAATGGATATTTTGGAAGACTTTCATCCAGAATGGCTAACAACAGAATTAGCAAAATTTAATTTAGAATTTAATCTAGACCCACGTGTGTTTGGAGGAGATTCTTTCAGTAAGATGGAAGCTGAAATACGCTCCTGTTTGGCTCAATTAGATAAAGCCGCTAGCAAGCACGATACCCGTATTTTATTGACTGGAATACTCCCTTCTTTACGTAAGTTTGATCTGAATATGGATAAGCTGACGCCTAAGGAGCGTTATTATGCTCTGATGACAGCACTTAAAGAAATGAGAGGTTCTGATTATGAGTTGCGATTAGACGGAATTGATGAATTGAATATTCGACATGATTCCCCTTTATTGGAAGCTTGTAATACTAGTTTTCAGGTTCATTTGCAGGTGAAGCCCAATGAGTTTGTCAAAATGTATAATATTGCTCAGGCAATAACGGGACCTACTTTGGCAATGTGTACCAACTCTCCGGTGCTATTTGGCAAAAGGCTTTGGCATGAGACTCGAATAGCTTTATTTCAGCAGTCGATCGATCACCGAAAAACAAGTGATCATCTACGCCACAAAATAGGACGAGTCAATTTCGGTACAGACTGGTTGCATAAGTCAATTTCAGAAATTTATAAAGAAGATATACTGCGATTCCGAGTACTATTAGGGGCAGATATAGAAGAAAATTCACTAGATGCTATTGCGGTAGGTAAAGCCCCTAAGTTAAAGGCATTACAGGTTCATAATGGAAGTATTTATCGTTGGAATCGTCCTTGTTATGGCATCAGTCCTAATGGTAAACCTCATTTGAGAATTGAGAATAGAGTATTGGGGGCTGGACCAACGGTCATTGACGAAATGGCAAATACTGCATTCTGGCTAGGACTGATGGAAGGTATGGCAGAAAACTATGATGATGTACGAAAGCATATGAGTTTTGACGATGCACGAGATAATTTCATGAAAGGGGCACGATCGGGCATGGATTCCAAGTTTACTTGGATGAATAACGAAAAAATTTCTGCTAGAGATCTTACGCAAGAAATTTTGTTGCCAATGGCACGAGAAGGATTAGAGAAACATCAAGTAGATACCGCTGATATTGATAAATATTTAGGAGTAATAGAAGAGCGTGCTAAACGCCATCTGAATGGATCTAGATGGGTGTTGCAGACCATTACAAAATTTAGAAAAGAAACCCATACAGACGAATCGCTGACTTCTTTGACTGCGGCTATTTATCATAATCAACGAACAAGTAAACCTGTTCATGAATGGGATATTCCTGAGTTACATCAGTTTGACCAATATGATCCCTCTAAACTTTTGGTAGAAGAGTTTATGACAACGGATATTTTTACAGTGCGTGAAGAAGATTTGATTGAATTTGCTTCGACATTGATGGACTGGTCCGATTTGAGTTACATGGCAGTAGAAGATGACTCAGGCAATATTGCGGGGATCATTACTTCTAGAGATATTTTGCAACATGTCGCTCGATCCAATCAATTGGATAATGACATTACAGTCGGAGACATTATGGATAAAAATCCACTAACAGTGCCTCCACAAATGCCGATTATCGAAGTAATCAATTTGATGAAAGAAAAACATATTAAAATGATTCCTGTTGTTCGAAAAAAAGAACTAATGGGTGTTATTTCAGAAAGAAATTTTGTCAATATGTCTAAAAGACTAATACAGCGAATGCATAACCATGAGTGATAGTTTTACAAGTTGTTTAAAGTTTCTTTATTAAATGGGCGAAAGGGTATGGAGTAATTTAATTATTTCATACCCTTTTTGTATTATGAATGACAGTAAACCCTTAGCTAGTATTATTGGAGTAACTAGACATGCTCTAATCTGGCACATCAAAGCTGTATTTTTATTGACTATTTTCAATGATCTACTCAACTAAAAGTAACAAAAAAATAACATTAGATATTGCTATGAATTTGAATAAGTTGTATATCTTAATAAGAGCATGTTTAAAAATTAAGTTCTTCAAAATCAATGATTTGGGCGAAAATGAATTGATTTTGGATTAAATAAGCCTCTTTTTGAGTTTGGTAGCCTTAGCTACCATGACTAAAAAAAGGTGCAATTGAATTCTAAATCAGGCATTTGCAGCTTGAAGTTAATTTTTAAACATGCTCTAATAGTACTATCTCATCTTAAAAAATTATTTTTATGCGTTGGTCAATATTACTATTACTTATAAGTCTAACTGTTTTTGGTAGCTGTTTGTCAATTGATAATGCAAAAAAAGAAAGAACAGAGGAAGAATTGAAAGGCTATTTTGCGGGACAGCATTTAGCTCGTTTGGAGGCATTGGAGAATAATGATATAGAGAAAGCATTGGATTGTTATGCTGAAGATGCCGCATTGTTTGATATAGGAGCAACAGCTATTGGTAAAAATAATATTAGAGCTCATTTGCTACAGGTACTAGAGAGCATGGAATTGAAAAATACTAAAAATATACAGAAAGAAGTAGAAGTCTCTGGAGATCTGGCTTATGACTATGGAATAACGAGTATGGAACTACATTACTTGTTTGATGGGAAAATGGAAGAAGTCCAGTCTAAGTATATTGCTATTTGGAGAAAAAAGGGAGATAATGACTGGAAAATTGTTAAACTAATTTTTAATCAAGAAGGATAAATTTATACCATGAATATACTCGTAACAGGGGCAAATGGACAATTGGGACAAGAGCTACAGGCTCTTGCCGAAACGTATACCGCGTTTAATTTTGTATGGGCAGATAGACAGGTACTGGATATTAGCAATGAAAAAGAGGTGAATCATTTATTAACACAAACATCATTTGATTATTGTATTAATTGTGCCGCTTATACGGCAGTAGATAAGGCAGAGTCTGACTCAGAAACTGCCCAGAAAGTCAACGTAGATGGAGTACGATACTTAATGAATGCTTGTGCTAATACTCATGTTCGAATGATACATGTTTCCACAGACTATGTTTATCACAATGGACAGAATACGCCTTTCAAGGAAGACGATGCTACTGCTCCGAAGGGAGTTTATGCACGTACCAAATTGGAGGGAGAGCAAGCGGTGTTAGAGAGTCAGGCAGAAGGAATTGTTATTCGGACTTCATGGGTGTACTCTTCTTTTGGGAATAATTTTGTCAAAACAATGCTGCGACTAGGAGCGGATAGGGATGTATTGAATGTTATTTTTGATCAGATTGGGAGTCCAACCTATGCTAGAGACTTAGCTAGAGCTATTTTAGATATTATTGGACAAAATCCTACAAAATTAGAGGGGGTCTATCATTATAGCAATGAAGGAGTTTGCAGCTGGTATGATTTTGCTGAAGCTATTTTTGAGTTAGAAGGAATTAGTTGTGAAGTGAGCCCGATTGAAACAAAGGATTATCCAACTCCTGCCGAGAGACCGCCTTTTAGTTTGTTGAATAAAGCAAAGATAAAAGAAGATTTTGGGTTGAAAATACCGCATTGGCGAAAAAGCCTCCAAGATTGTTTGAGTTTGCTGAAATAAATAGACATTATTATGAATCTAAGCGGAAAAAGATGTTTCTGCTCACCATATGAAACTATTCGTAATAATGTCTAATAGAATGAAGTTGTTTGAAAATCATCTTTTGTGGGAAGCAAAAGGTGATTTTTTCTTTTTTTGTGGAAATTAAATTTGGTATTCAAACAACCGTTTGGTAAGTTTGGTGTTCAGTAGTATAAATAACGCTATCAACCATCAATGGCAAAACAAAAAACAACTAAAGAAGAGATTATCAAGCAGTCTGTAGAAGTCTTTCGAAAGCAAGGTTACTACAAGACTTCTATGAGCGATTTGGCAAAAGCCTGTGGATTGCTCAAAGGTAGTTTCTATTATCATTTTGCTAGCAAGGAAGAATTGATGCAAGCGGTGCTAGAATCTGTTCATCGTTATTATACAAACAAGGTTTTTTGTATTGCTTATGAAGAGGGGAAAACTGCTAGAGAACGATTTATACAATTGTTTGAAAAACAGGCACCTATTCTGACAGAGGATTTAGCGGGGTGTATGTTTGGGAATATGACATTAGAAACGATTAGCAGCAATCCAGAATTTAAGAAACTTTTACAACAGTTTTTTGATGATTGGACAGCGGCATTTCAGCATATTTTTGAAGAAAATTATACCTCAGAAAAGGCCAAAGAATTGGCACAGCAGAGTGTAATCGAAGTAGAAGGGGCTATTATGATGATGCGTCTCTATGATGATAAAAAAATATTTGAGCAAGCTTGCTTGCATATATTAGATAAACTATAAAATAGAACGTCTCTATTAGCATCAAGCTAGTATGAGGCGTTTATTATATCACATTATTATTAATTCTTAATTATAAACAATTAGCATGAGCAGAAGAATTAAAAAGGTAGCAGTCCTAGGTTCTGGTGTAATGGGATCAGGTATTGCGGCACACTTTTCTAACATTGGGCTAGAAGTACTTTTGTTGGATATAGTACCTTTTGACCTCAAAGAGGAAGAAAAAGACAACAAAGCAGCACGCAATCGTATTGTAGATGCAGCATTGAAAGCGTGTATCAAAAATAAAAAGCCAGTTTCTGCTTTTTATGATGTGGCTACAGCTGCACAAATTACTACAGGAAACTTTACAGATGACTTTGACAAAATCGCAGATTGTGATTGGATTATTGAAGTGGTAGTAGAGCGTTTAGATATCAAACAACAAATATTTGAAAAAGTAGATAACCTACGTAAAAAAGGATCTTTAGTAACTTCAAATACTTCTGGTATCCCTATTCAGTATTTGTCAGAGGGGAGAAGCGAAGATTTCCAGAAAAATTTCTGTGGAACACACTTCTTTAACCCACCAAGAGTAATGCCTTTGTTTGAGGTTATTCCTGGACCTAAGACCGATCAGTCTGTGATTGATTTCTTCATGAACTATGCAGACAGATACTTAGGTAAACGTGCGGTATTGTGTAAAGATACGCCAGCATTTATTGCTAATAGAGTTGGTGTATATGCTATGGCTAAGATTTTTCAATTGACAGAAGAGTTGGATTTGCCAATCGAATTGGTAGATAAATTGACTGGAGATGCTATTGGTCGTCCACGTACAGGTACTTTTGCTTTAGGTGATTTGGTAGGACTAGATACAGCCGAAAAAGTAATCAAAGGGATTGTAGAGAATGCTCCTGATGACGAACAAGCGGGTGCGTTTACCATGCCTAAATACCTTTCTTTCTTATTAGAAAATAAATTTTTGGGGAACAAAACCAGAAAAGGATTCTACGAAAGAACAAAGAAAAAAGATGAGAACGGTCGCAAGATTAAACTAGCTTTAAACTTGAAAACATTGGAGTATGCTCCAACGACCCGTCCTAAGAGTGATGTGCTTTCTGCTGTCAAGCAATTAGAGAGTTTAGATGGTAAGATTCGTACTTTCTTCCAAGACAAATATGCTGCTGATAAAGGGGCTCAATTGATTCGCAAGTCATTGACAGGTTTGTTTGCTTATGTTTCTAACCGTGTTCCAGAAATCGCTGACCAAGTATTTTCGGTAGATGATGCTCTACGTGCAGGTTTTGCATGGAAAGTAGGACCATTCCAATATTGGGATATGGTAGGTGTGAAAGAAGGTGTTGCTTATGCAGAGGAAGATGGACAAGTAGTGGCACAGTGGGTTAAAGATATGGTAGCAGCAGGACACAACAGTTTCTACAAAGTAGAAGGTGGGGTATCTAAATACTACAATAGAGATAGCAAATCTTATGAAACTGTACCAGGAACAGAAGAGTTTGTTATACTAAATAACATCCGTGAAAATTCAGTTGTTTGGGAGAATTCTGATTCTGCTATACATGACTTAGGTGATGGTGTTTTATGTTTTGAGTTCCGTTCTAAGATGAATTCTCTTGGAGAAGGCGTTATCCGTGGATTGCATCATGCGATTGATATGGCAGAACAAGGAGACTGGAATGGTTTAGTTGTCGGAAACAATGCAGAGCATTTCTCAGTAGGAGCTAACTTGATGGCTATCGCTATGATGGCTTATGAGCAAGACTGGGATGAGTTGAATATGGCTATCAATACTTTCCAACAGACGGCTATGCGTTTACGTTATTCTTCTGTACCAGTGGTAGTCGCTACACAAGGATATGTATTTGGTGGAGGATGCGAATTCTCTATGCATTCAGATGCAGTAGTAGCTTCAGCAGAATCTTACATTGGATTGGTAGAAGTAGGTGTTGGTTTGATCCCTGGTGGAGGTGGAACGAAAGAGTTTGCTCTACGTGCTAGTGATGAATTCAATGTCGGCGATGTTCAAATTCCATTAATAATCGAAAAATTCAAGACGATTGCAATGGCTTCTGTCGCTACTTCAGCAGGTGAAGCATTCAAGTTTGGCTATTTGCGTCCAGGTATTGACCAAGTTTCTATCAATGCATCAAGAGCAATTGGTGAGGCGAAGAAAAAAGTATTGGCATTAGCACCAAACTATAGTCAGCAAGCTCCTCGTCATGACATTAAAGTATTAGGTCGTAATGGTCTAGGTGCTTTGTATGTAGCAGCGGAGAGTTTACGTCTAGGTAAATATGCTTCTGATCACGATATTAAGATTGCTAAAAAAGTAGCTTTCGTACTATGTGGTGGTGATTTGACTTCTCCACAACGTGTCTCTGAGCAGTACTTGCTTGATATTGAGCGTGAGGCATTCTTGAGTTTGTGTGGAGAGCAAAAAACATTGGAGCGTATTCAGCACATGTTGCAAACAAATAAACCGTTGAGGAACTAATCTTTATTGAAAAATAAGACAATTAGAGGTTAGACTGTTAGAAGTAAGATTCTGTTTACCCAAGATGCTTATAGAGTATGATAAAACACAATTTTAGAAATCTCGGAATTTGGATTCAATCCAAATCGTTTGCTAAAGAAGTTTATTTGGCAACACAGCCTTTTCCAAAAGCAGAAACTTTTGGATTAACGAGCCAGATCAGAAGGAGTGTTATTTCGATACCATCAAATATAGCAGAAGGTTGTAATTTGATGACTGATAAACAGTTGCTTAAGCATCTTTATATTGCAATGGGATCAGCAGGCGAGCTAGAAACGCAACTTGAGTTAGCAGCAGATTTAGGTTTTTTAGAAGAAACACTTAAAAACAAGCTGGTAAAGAAAGTAGTAGAGATACAACGAATGATAATGGGCTTTGTCAAAAGAATAGAGCAAAAGTCTTTTTGATTTATAATTGTAAATCTAAAAATCTAGCAGTAAAACGATCTAACATCTAATAATCTTGGATAACATACAAAAAAAATAATCATGGAAGCATATATTGTTGCGGGCGTACGCTCCGCAGTAGGTAGAGCCAAAAAAGGCGGATTTCGCTTTATGCGCTCAGATGACTTGGCTGTAGAAGTAATGAAAAACTTAGCCAGCAAAGTTGATTTTGATCCACATACCGTGGATGACGTATTTGTAGGGTGTGCTAATCCTGAGGGAGAGCAAGGACTACAGATAGGACGCCAGATTTCTTTACGTGCATTGGGTAAGCCAGTACCTGGAGTAACAGTAAATAGATACTGTGCCTCTGGTCTAGAGACCATCTCTATGGCGGTAGCCAAGATTAAGGCTGGAATGGGACATTGTTATGTTGCAGGTGGTGCAGAGAGTATGAGTTTGATTCCAATGACAGGATACAAACTAGCACCAAGTTATGAAGTAGGATTGAATAATCCAGATTATATCGTAGGAATGGGATTGACCGCAGAAGCAGTTGCCAACAAATATGGTATTTCTAGAGAAGCTCAAGATGAATTTTCTGCTACTTCACACGACAAAGCAGCAGCAGCTATCGATGCTGGTAAGTTCAATGATGAAATTGTTCCTATCAAAGTCAAAGAAGTAGCGGTTAAAAACGGTAAAAGAGTAGAGAACGAATGGACTGTAGCTATGGACGAAGGTGTTCGTAGAGGAACTACTAAAGAAGGTTTAGCTCGTTTACGTCCTGTTTTTGCACAGGGAGGTTCTGTTACTGCAGGTAACTCTTCTCAGATGTCGGATGGAGCAGCTTTTGTATTGGTCATGAGCGAAAAAATGGTGAAAGAGCTGAACTTAGAGCCAATCGCAAGAATGGTAAGCTGTTCTGTGGCAGGAGTTGAGCCTATCCATATGGGTATTGGTCCATGTGCGGCTATTCCTAAAGCATTAGCTCAAGCAGGTTTGAAATTAAACGATATTGAGCAGATTGAGTTGAACGAAGCTTTTGCTGCTCAGTCATTGGCAGTAATACAGGAAGCAGGTATCAACCCTGATATTGTGAATGTCAATGGTGGAGCCATTGCATTGGGACACCCATTAGGATGTACTGGAGCTAAATTGAGTATACAGTTATTCAATGAAATGCGTCGTAGAAATCAGAAATATGGTATGGTCACTGCTTGTGTAGGTGGTGGACAAGGTATTGCTGGTATTTATGAGTTATTGAAATAACTTTAGTAATACAATTCTTACCTTTTAGGTAATCTATAATCGTCATTCTTCTCTTAGGAAGGGTGACGATTTTTTGTTGTAGAGGGGTATAATAGGCAGCCTATCTACGTTACTATTTTGAACAGATTCTTAAACTCACCTAAATTTTAAATCTATGAAACAGTATTTTTATTTACTAATAGGAGTATTAATGATAAATAGTTCTTTGATGGCTCAGAGTACTCCTCAGAAGATCAAAACGGCAGTTAATGAAGTGAAAATTCACTTACAAGGAGCCTATATTACTAGAAAATCAACTGTGAAATTACCCAAAGGTCGTCAAGAACTTATATTCACAGGGCTTTCGCCCAAACTGATGTCCGAAACGATTCGGATGATGACATCTGTTCCATTAGATATTTTATCAATTACAAGTAAGACTAATTTTCTGGATAGGAATAAGGGGACAGCAGAAGTGACCATATTGCAGGATTCTGTTAAAGTCATCAAACATCGTATTAATTTGTTGGATAGCCGCATTAATGCTCATAAAGAGCAAAAAGAACTGCTTAAAAAAAATCAAATTGTCAAGGGCAGTACTCAGAATCTTTCTATTCAAGAGTTAGATTTGGCAACTGATTTTTTCTTCAAAAGGATACAAAAAATTAATGAACAGGTTTTTGAATTAGAAGGAGAACTGACAGAAATGAATCGGGAGCTTTTTGACTATAAATTGCAACTGCATGAGCTGAATGCAAATAAGCAACCATTGTCTGAGATTTATATTGTGATAGAAACAGAAAAAGCCTTAGAGACCACAATAGAATTGACTTACTTAGTCAGTGATGCAGGTTGGGCCGCTAATTATGATTTGTATGCAGGTGAAATAGGGGAACCTATTCGAGTAAAGTACAGAGCATTGGCATATAACAATACAGGAGTTGATTGGAATCAAGTAAAATTGGTTTTGTCTACAGCAGACCCGATACAGAGTGCTACACAGCCAGAATTAGAAGTTTGGTCACTTAGTCGATACAATAATAATGTGAATTCTAATCAACAGGTTAGGGATGCTGAAACACAAGATTTGAATCCTTATCGTGGAAATGTATTTACAGAAAGAGGATACAATGCCCCTTTGACAGAAGAAGAAAAGAACACTGCCTTCATTCGGTCTATTTTGGGTAATGATTATAAGGGAAATGTGGATTATAACACGAAATATTACCAACAGTATATTCGGAAGAACAAGCCCACTCAAAAGATTGCTACACAAATGATTAATTTGCCAGATTTGAATGCTGAATTTGAGATAGAAAAGACGTATACACTTCCTTCTGACAACCGTCCTTATTCGATTTATATTAGTCAATCTACCCTAGGTTGTTCTTACGAATATGTATCGACCCCTAAGTTAGACTTAAGTGCTTATTTGGTTACTAAAATTGTAGATTGGGAAGACTTGAATTTTATTAGTGGGAAAGTTAATTTGTACAATAAAAATGAATATATCGGGCAATCTTATTTAGATACTCGATCTATCAATGATACACTGTTTGTATCTTTGGGCAAAGATCCCGCTATTACAGTAAGTAGAATGAAAGTGAAGGGGTCTAAGAAAAAGGTCTTTTTGGGGAGTGCTCAGAAATCAGAAATTGCATACAATATTACCGTTAAGAACAATAAAAATAAACCTATAGAGATTTTACTAGAAGATCATATCCCAATATCAGATGATAAAGATATTGTGATTACACTCAACGAAAGTTCTAGTGCTGAATACCAAGAAGAAATAGGATTACTTTCGTGGAAAGCTACTTTAGCACCCAATGAGAGCAAAACGTATACTTTTGGCTTTTCGGTCAAACATCCTAAAGACAAAAAAGTTGCTTTTCGTTTTTCGGGTAAAGGGAGAGTAATGGGATGTCCTACTTTTTAGAAGAATTCTTGCTAGAAAATTAAGAAGAGCGTTAGTCCATTTGTATAAATAGTCGTATTATCGTTCTATGTTTAATTACTTAGAATATTGTCTAATTAGCTTGATTTGTTGCTGTAGTTTATATTTAGCAGCACAGAGCCCTTATGCCATTCACTATACGACTAAAGATGGATTGCCTACTAATATGATTTATGATTGCTTACAGGCAAGTAGTGGAGTCATGTTTTTTGGTACAGATGCAGGACTTGTTAGTTTTGACGGAGTACGATGGACTGTGTACGAAAACATAGCTAGTAAGAATACTAATATTAGTAATTTGATAGAAGATCAGTATGGCAGAATCTGGGGGCAAAACTTTGCTAATCAACTGCTTTATTTTGAAGAGGATAGTTTACACTTAGATACGATATGGGAGAGTTATGAAACAACTCTTATTATGGAGTCAGTAGGTTTCCATTTAGGGAAATTATATATCAATAGTGCTAAGAATGATAATAGAACCTCTGGTTGGATTTATAATTTAAAAACGAACGAAATATCGAAACAAAAGTACTGTTATCATACCACAACAGAGACGGTATTTTATTTAGGGGAAAAAACAATTCACAGAGAAAAAAATGGAGTATTAAATAAAATTAACTGCCCCGATTGTTTTTATTCAAAAACAAGCAAAAGTCAAGTATCATCTATTAGGATGACTAGTGAAAAAGATAACACGGTATTTTACTTTTATCGAAACTTAAGGAATAATTTGTTTTATAATCGGAATGGAAATATTACAGACCAAGAATCTATTCCTTATGTATTTCAATTGATTGCAGACACCTTACACCCGTTATATTTTCCAGAAAATATAGCGGATTATCATTACTCTATAGAAATTGTAAACCTATTGATATTAAATCCGAATAAGATTGCATTAGCAACATCAAAAGGACTCTTGCTTTGGGATTTGGAACAAAATAAAATAGAAAAATATTTCCCAAATAGTTTCGTCAGTAATCTTATTGAAGATGCAGAAGGGGGATACTGGGCAACAACTATTGGAAATGGGATTTTTTATATAGAAAATTTTTCGAGTACAAAATATGAACAAAACTCTAATAGCTCAAAAGGAGTTTCTGCAATGGTCAGTCATGATAGTTCTTCAAATATATTATTGGGGTATACTAATGGCGATATAGAGTATTTGAACATAGTAGAAAATGAACGTATTTTTTATAAAAATAGTACAAGCAAAAAACCTATACAATTGATGAAATTAGATCAATCATCGAATAATTATTTGTATGAATATAATAACGGAGTTCACTGCTTGAATACTAATAGGCTTACAAGTACAAAGATCTTAGCAAGTAGCATAACAGATATAACTTTACATGGAAATAATGTCTTAACAGCTAATAGTACGGGAGGGTATATCACAAATATAGAAAAACAAGTACTGGCAGATTTGCCAAATGCTTGGACTGCAAACTTGGATAGTACAGTTGATATAGGTTATGGTTATAGAAAATGGTTATATCATTTATCTCCTAATCATGCTCGAGGATATACAGTTTTAGCTGAGGGAAGTCAAGATTCTCTAGAAGCAGTTTGGTTAGCGACAGTAGATGGTGTTAGGTGTATACAAGAAGGACAAAAAAATAATTCTCTAAAGGATGCATTAGGGCAAGAAATAATTGTCAAGAGCTTTTTGTTTGAAAGAGAAAATACTTTTTGGATGGGAGGTCAAAGTGGTCTATATAAAGTCGTTGATCGAAAAATTGTAGCACATTATACTAAAAAAAATGGTTTGGTGTCTAATATAATCAGCAGGCTAAAGTGGCATAATGGAAAGATATGGGGGCTTGTAGATGGAGGTGTTTTTCGATTAGACCCTTTAACAGAAAAAATAGAATGTTATACTAAAAAGAATAATGTTATTCCCATAGATAGAGTATGCGATTTTGATTTTGTTCAGGACAAACTATTTATGACGAATAAAGAAGACTTTATTTCGATTAATTTACCCATTCGTATCAAAGAAACAAAAAGCCAATTAAATATTGTCAGTATACTGGTTAATGACTCTGTAGAGATATTAGAGGATAAAAATAGAATTTTGAATTATTTTCAGAATAATATTAAGATTGTATTTAGAGGAATAGTGTATTCTCATCAAGCTAATTTTCGATATAAATACCGGCTTACAGGTTTAGAGAAATCATGGAATTATAATGAGAGTAATGATAATAGTGTTAATTATCCAAGTCTGCCTAGTGGTGCCTACCAATTTGAAGTAGTATTGGTAACACCAGATGGGAAGGAGTCCGAACGAGCTGTATTTGCTTTCAAGATAGAAAAGCCCTACTATCAAGAGTGGTGGTTTTATGGAGTATGGATAGTATTGGGAGGAGGTTTGTTATGGTTGCAGTTCAAGTATCGTTTGCGAAAAATAGAGCAAGCTGCTAAAAAAGAGTTGGAAGCAGTAGAATTGCAACAGGCTTTACGTCTTTCTGAACTAAAGGCAATCAAAGCACAATTAAATCCTCATTTTATATTCAATGCCCTGAATTCGATACAGGACTATATTATTACTAACAATCGAGAGGTAGCGAGTGACTATCTGGGGAAATTTGCTGATTTGATGCGAATGTATCTGAATCATAGTCAAGAGAAAGTAGTAAGTTTAGAGGAAGAATTAGGGGCGTTAGAACTCTATCTAGAATTGGAAGCTATTCGTTTTGATGATGACTTTTCCTTTGAGATTAATATAGGAGAGGAGGTCGATGAATATGAAATGGAATTACCTGTAATGCTATTGCAACCTTATGTCGAAAATTCGATTCGACATGGTGTCTTTCATAAAAAAGGGGAAAAAAGAATAACAATCAAAGTAGATTTTGTGAATGAAAGAGCGATACCTACTTTGGTGATTAGGATAATAGATAATGGTATTGGTCGAGTTGCCTCCACTAAAATGAATCAAAATAGAAGCCCTAAGCATAAGTCATTCTCTACCTCTGCGAATCAAACAAGATTAGATTTGATTAATTCAGAGAGAATTCATAAAGTTGAATTAGATATTATTGATCTAGAAGACCCAACGGGAACAGAGGTAGTACTCAAAGTTCCATTATAGTAAGAAAAAACATAGGAGTGAAGAGAAACTAATAGCTCAGAACAAAGTATAGTAAAATCTTGTTTTTGATATAATAGTTGTTCTTCAACATTAGACAATAAGCTCTAAGGAATTCTTTATATTATTTAAACCACCATCAACATGAACACACAACCGATTTCAACAACTTACTCCCCTGCGATATTAAGTGTTATTCCTTTATTTTATGTAGGTTGGGCAGATAGTATATTGAGCCCTAGCGAAATTAGATTGATTCATGAAAAAATTTCAAATCTACCTTACTTGACGACGGCTGACAAGAACATAATCGGACAGTGGAGCAACCCAACACAACCCCCTTCTGATGGATTGTACAAACAGTGGGTGAGGTTAATGCATGCCGAAGCACTCAAGATAGGGGATGATAAGAAACACTTATCTTTGATTGATCTAGGATTGGCAATGGCAATCACAAAGTCTAGAACAGAAGAAGAGCGAGAAATATTCAAGACTGATGAAATAAGAGCTACTCTTAAGGCAATTCAGTCTGACCTCGGAGGGGTGACCATGGCACATTATCGTAATATTTTCACGGCAACTCAATTAGAAAAAGCAGCATTGTATACTGAACAAGAGGCGAGTTTCAGTGTCAATGCGATGCAAGGAGTGTTAGATGGGGAATATAGTGCTATTCGGGATAAAATGCGAACATTACTGTCTGATGAAGCTTTTGACTACAAGGTGCTTCGAGATAAGGAAGCATACCGAAACCAAGTATTGGAATGGTGTCGTTTGTTAGCTGAACAGGGATTAGGAGCTTTATCTTTTCCTATAGCACAGGGAGGCAAAGATAATATGGCAGACTATACGGCTGTATTCGAAATGTTGGGGTACCATGATATTAGTTTAGCAATCAAATTTGGAGTACAGTTTGGTTTGTTTGGTGGAAGTATTTTGTTTTTGGGGACAGAAGAACATCACGAAAAATATCTCCAAGAAACGGGGACGCTTGCATTAGCAGGCTGTTTTGCTATGACCGAAACAGGACACGGCTCTAATGTACGAAATCTACAGACAACAGCAACATATGATCCAGAAACAGACGAGTTTGTGGTGAATACCCCAACAGAAATGGATGGAAAAGAGTACATTGGTAATGCCCTTCATAGTACAATGGCAAGCGTTTTTTGTCAGCTGATAGTGAATGGAGAAAATCATGGTGTACATGCTGTGTTGGTACCCTTGAGAGATAAAGAAACACATACAACACTAAAAGGTATACGAGTAGAAGATAATGGCTATAAGTTAGGATTGAATGGTGTAGATAATGGTCGGATTTGGTTCGACCAAGTACGTGTGCCAAGACAGAATTTACTTAATAGATATGGGAATGTAGATGTTACAGGAACCTATTCTAGTCCTATCAAAAATCCAGCAAAACGCTTTTTTACCATGCTAGGAACACTAGTTGGAGGGCGGGTAAGTGTTCCAAGAGCAGGTTTAAGTGCTGCTAAGTCGGGTTTAGCGATCGCCATCAAGTATGCCCTCAAAAGAAGGCAATTTGCTCCTAAGGCAGGAGAGAAAGAGACGTTATTATTAGATTATCCTAGTCATCAGGCTAGACTAATGCCTTTGCTGGCAAAATCTTATGCCTTACATTTTGGACTGGAGTATTTGACGGAACGATTTGTTAATAGGAGCGAATCTGATATTCGAGAGATTGAAATATTAGCAGCAGGAATGAAGGCACATGCGACTTGGTTTACCACTGCTACGCTGCAAGAATGTAGAGAGGCTTGTGGAGGCAAAGGGTATTTGTCAGAGAATCGATTAGGAGACCTGAAAGCGGATACAGATATTTTCACCACCTTTGAGGGAGATAATACAGTGCTATTACAGTTGGTAGCGAAAGGATTGTTATCTGATTTACAAAAAGAATTTCATGATGAAGGTTACCGGGCTATTTTACGCTATTTGGTAACACAAGCTTCAGATACTATTAGTGAATACAATCCATTTTTTACTCGAAATACAGACGCGGCACATCTATTAGACATGGAATTTCATTTAGAGACATTCCGTTTTAGAGAGCGTCAAATGTTGTATTCTATCAGTAATTGGATTCGCTCTTTGATCAAAAAACAGATGTCTTCTTATGATGCTTTTTTGCGAGTACAAAATCAAATTTTGGCTCTAGCAGAGGCTTACATAGAGCGAATAGTATTAGAGCAGTTTGCTGCTAAAATAGCAACGACAGAAGAGTCAAACTGCAAGCAAATGTTGACTAAATTATTTCAGTTGCATGCCTTATCCACTATCAGTGAACATAAAAGCTGGTATCTGGAGAATGATTATATGACAGGGGCTAAAACAAAAGCGATTACTAAGGTCATTTATCACCTCAATCAAGAGGTTCGTTCAGAGGCTTCGTTTTTGGTGGATGCTTTTGGTATACCAGATCGTTTGTTAGCGGCTAAAATTGCCCTCTAAATCATTTTAGTAAATTTTCTACTGTTAATTGCTGGTAAACAAAATTTAGATTTGGATTAGAAAGTTAACATCCAAATAATTTAGGTTTCATATCTAAGTCATATTAGATGACTTTATTTGTTGAGTAAGTTCTGCAAAGCAACATCGTTGGTTGATGTTCGAGCAGACAATTAGATGATGACTTAAATACTCAACGATGAAAAAGTTAATTTTATTTATAGTGGTTGTAATGGCAATCACTTTTGGTGCTTGTGAGAAAACAACGACCAATCAGATTACTGGAACAGTAAAAGATGCGAATGGGATAGGATTAGAAAATGTAACAATAACAGCCAGTTCAGGTGAAACGGCAACGTCTATCACAGATGGTGCTTATACGATTACGGCAGATGCATCAGGTGACTTGACATTTGAAAAAATAGGATACAGAACACAAAAAATAGCCTTAAATGGTAATACAACTGCCAGTCTATCTTTATTGGTAGATGAATTTAATGTTAACTATTTTACTACGGCTAACAATACGATAGAAGACCCTAAATTTGCTACTAACAGTATTCAACCAATGGCCAATCTAGTAGCTACTAGTGCTACTGGTACATGGTATACGAATGCTGGATATAAAGGGGCAATAGATGCAAGTGGCACACCTTGGTATGCGGGATGGTCTTTTTATAGTAATCTCGTCAGTGGTAGTATGACATCCAATACATTGGCACTTCCAACTACTACCCAAACAATAACAACGGCTGTTATTGATAGTATGCCAACAGATACCATCGAATGGAATAAAAATACACTATACAAATTAAGTGGTTTTGTATTTATAGGAACAGGAAAGGTACTTAAAATAGAAGCAGGAACGATCATACAGGGTATGGCAGGAACAGGAGCGAATGCTTCTGCCTTGATTATTGCTCGTGGAGGTAGAATCGAAGCAGTAGGAACAGCTTCAGAGCCTATTATCTTTACGTATGATGGAGACAATGGAGGTACCGCAGCTACTACTCGTGGGCAATGGGGAGGTCTTGTCTTATTAGGCAAGGCAAGTTTGAATTCTACGGGTAACGAAAGTGCTATAGAAGGTATCCCGACAACAGAAATACGTGGACTTTATGGAGGAACTGACGATACCGATGACTCTGGAATCTTGAAATATATTTCTATTCGTCATGGAGGTTCTAATATTGGTAGTAATAACGAACTCAATGGATTGACATTGGGTGGTGTTGGCACAGGAACAACACTAGATTACATAGAAGTAATTGGTAATAAGGATGATGGTATCGAATGGTTTGGTGGTACCGTTAATGCTAAGCATTTAATAGCAGCTTTTTGTGCAGATGATGCAATCGACTATGATGAAGGGTATAGAGGAAATAATCAATTTTTGATTATCCACCAAGATGGAACTAACGCAGAAACTGCCGATAGAGGAGGAGAACATGATGGGGGAACTGATCCAGAAGTAGGAACACCTTATGCTACGCCTGTATTTTATAATGCTACATTTATAGGTAGTCCTACCGAACGTATATTGACTTTCCGTGATAATGCAGGAGGAGAATATCACAATTCTATTTTTACTGGCTTTGGTAAAGGAATTGATATAGAAGATTTAGTCGGGCAAACGCAAGATTCATATGCTCAATATGAAGCAGGTCGCCTGAAAATTGAAAACAACACATTTTACAATATTGGTACTGCTACTCAAGGCAGTGATATATTCAATACCTCTAATTAACTGATGTTACGCACTAATAATAGCCTTATTGAAAACTAGCAACGAGGTGGGCTTTTAGAGTTTGTTCCTAGTCTAATGTTTAATTTTGAATGCTTAATGATAGTACAATAGCATGTTAGGCATTCAAAATTAAACATTAAAACATTCAACATTGTAAAACGACTTCTTCTCCAATAGCTAACTGTTCTTCTACAAACCTATTTGAATAGTGCGTAACATCAGTAATTAATTAGAATAAGAGCTTATTTGAAAATGAAATGAAGCTAACTTCAGTAAGCTTTAACAGACACACACTACTGATTAAACTAGGTTGCTCTTGTCCTTAAGTAGCGACCTAGTTTTTGTGTCCTATTTATTTCTAATCGGAAAACATCATTAGAGCTCCTCATTCTAGGATTATTTCCATCAATAACCATTCGTATGAAATTAATAACAAAAACTACATGGAGTAGCTTAATACTGCTATTCCCTTGCTTGCTATTTGCCCAAACAGGAGGAATAGAAGGCAAAGTAATCGAAGCAGAATCGGCTTATGAAGTGATTGGAGCTAATCTAGTGCTGGAAGAACTCGGAACAGGAGTAGCAACAGACTTGGATGGCAAATACCTGATGAAAGATATCCCTGTTGGTAACTATCAATTAGTTTGTTCCTACTTGGGGTTTGAAGATAAAGTAATTGCTGTGGTGATTGAAGCCAATACGATCACTCATTTAGATATCAAACTAGGCGAATCACCGATTACGACCCAAACGGCTACTGTAACAGCTTCTCGATTGACCAATACTGCCTCAGCGGTATTGTCTCTCAAAAAAGAATCAACGGCTGTATTAGATGGTATTTCTGCTACCGAAATAAGCCGTTCGGGCGATAGTGATGCAGCAGGAGCAATCAAAAGGATTACAGGGGTGACGATAGAGGGTGGAAAATATGTTTATGTAAGGGGATTAGGAGACCGCTATGGTAAAACTACACTTAATGGAGCGGATATACCAGGGTTGGACCCTAATAAGAATGCCATTCAGATGGATTTGTTTCCTACCAATTTGATTGATAATATTTTGGTTTATAAGACATTTATGCCCAACCTTCCAGGGGATTTTACAGGAGGGTATGTTGATATTGCAACTAAGGATTTTCCACATAAATTCACTTTCAGTGCCAGTGCCTCTATTGGTTACAATACCCAAACTACTTTCAACTCTAACTTTTTGACACAACAAGGAGGTCGTACAGACTGGTTAGGGTTTGATGATGGAACAAGAGCATTACCAACAGCTGTTAAAAATACAACTAACTTGCCGAATTGGCAGAGTAACGCAACCAATCAATTTAATGCCGAAGAGGCGAAACGTTTGGTTAATTTGACCAATGCCTTTTCCAATACTTGGGAGCAGCAGCGACAAGCAGTCCCATTCAATCAGAGTTTATCTTTATCGTTAGGGGATCAAGTTAAGTTGTTTGGTAATCCTTTAGGTATTATAGGAGCTTTATCTTATCAACGGAATTATAGTTTCTATGAGAATGGGAGTTATGGTATCTATCAATTGACAGGAATGTACGACCAAGTAGATGAACTCAATTCGAACTTAAGTTTGACGGATACGAAGGGAACCGAAGAAGTACTTTGGGGAGCTATGCTAGGAGCGAGTTATAAGTTAGCTCCTACACATAAAATTTCTTTGTTGGCGATGCACAACCAGAGTGCTACGATTACAGCTCGTTATTTAGAAGGAGAGAAAGATGATGATAGAGATGAAGTTTTTCAGACACAGAGTAGTCAATTTTTGCAGCGAGGATTGACTACGATACAGTTAGGCGGAAAGCATGTTTTTATGGAGGCGAACAAGCTAGAAGTATCTTGGAAAAGTTCTTATGCTAATTCGACACAGTCTGATCCAGATTTGAGGTACTTTACCAATCGGTATGATTCAGAGTGGGATGCCTACACCATTAAACCATCTTCAGATAGAACACCTTCTCGTTTTTATAGAGACATGCAGCAAGCAAACTGGTCCAATAAGGTTGATTTTGTATTGCCATTTTCACAATGGTCAGGACAGACTTCTAAGTTTAAAGCAGGTTTTGCCCACACAGGGAAGAGTAGAAGTTTTGATGAAAAACGATATTCTTTTGAGAGTCAATATACTCCATTTGATGGAAGTGTAGCGAATTATTTTCAAGCAGATAATTTATTGCAGTATGATGCGGATCAAAATCGTTTTGCGGATAATGGCAATGGAATTTATATTATCAATGCACTAGATTCGGCAAATATATACAGTGCCAATCAAATGGTGCTAGCTGGCTATGCTATGGTTGAGTTACCACTTAATAATCAATGGAGTATCACTACAGGAGCTCGGGTAGAGTATACGACAGTACAGTTGACTTCTGCTAGTACCAAAATATTAGAGACCTATCCAGCACTGGATGGACAAACTAATTTATTGGAAAATACAGATATTTTACCTTCCGTTATATTAAATTATGAGCCTACCAAAAAAATGAAAATTAGAGCAGCTTATGCTCGGACATTGGCTCGTCCTTCTTTCAGAGAGCTGGCACCTTTCAATTCTTTTGATGTAGAAGGGGGATATATCTTGGTAGGAAATCCTGATGTACAGCGTACTTTGATTGATAATGTAGATTTGCGATGGGAATATTATGTCAGTACTAAGGAGTTACTATCAGTTAGTGCTTTTTACAAGCATTTCAATAACCCTATTGAACGTACTTTTAATATTCAAGCACAGAATCCAGAAATCACTTTTCGTAATGTAGATCAAGCGTCATTGGCAGGAATTGAATTGGAAGCTCGCAAACATTTAGGTTTTATTACGCCTGCTCTAGAAGATTTGATGATAGGAACTAATTTTTCTTATATCTATTCTGTTAGCCAAATTGATGAAGCAGAATTAGAAGCGATACGAGCGACTAATCCCAATGCAGCTGATACTCGTCAGATGTTTGGGCAGTCCCCCTATACACTCAATTCTTTTATTGGATATAATAATAAAGCGTTAGGACTAAATTGTAATTTGGTATTCAATGTCTCTGGACCCAAAATCGCTTTTATTAGTGTAGGAGGAACACCGAATACATACATACAGCCTAGACCGACACTGAATTTTAATATCACAAAGGAAATTGTCAAAAACTTCAGTATTAAGTTTGCTGTCAATAATCTATTGAATACACCCTATCAAGAAGTCATTCACTTCAAAGACCGTGTTTACGAAGTATATCGTTATGATACAGGAATTGACTTTTCGTTAGGTATTAAGTACAATTTCTCTAAGTTGTAGAGAAGAAGGTGGGAACGGTATTAATAGGAGAGCGAGTTTAAATTTAAACTCGCTCTCCTATTTTTTAGAGTATGCTCTTAGTCCAAAAATGAAGTCAATGGGCTAGATGCATTGGCATGATTGAAAGGACTAGCTAGTTTTGCTTCATAAGCCATGCGTCCAGCTTCTACCGCCATTTTGAATGCTCTTGCCATCTGAGTAGGATTATCAGATACCGCAATAGCGGTATTGACTAAGACCGCATCTGCTCCTAATTCCATTGCTTTGGCAGCATCAGAAGGAGCACCTATGCCTGCATCTACTACGACAGGGACATTACTTTGTTCTATAATGATCTCTAGGAAATCAATGGTTTTTAATCCTTTGTTGCTACCAATAGGTGACCCTAAGGGCATGACAGCAGCAGTCCCCACGTCTTCTAGTCGTTTGCAGAGTACAGGGTCTGCATGGATATAAGGCATGACCACAAAACCTAATTTGGCGAGCTCTTCGGTCGCTTTGAGCGTTTCTATAGGGTCAGGAAGTAGATATTTAGGATCTGGGTGAATCTCTAGTTTGAGTAAATTGGTTTCTAGGGCTTCCCTTGCTAGTTGTGCGGCAAATATAGCGTCTTCTGCATTGCGAGCTCCAGAAGTATTGGGCAACAGATGGATGTGAGGATGTTTGAGATGGTTTAGAATATCATCTTCTTGATTGTTGATGTCGACTCTTTTGAGAGCTACAGTAACGAGCTGAGAAGCAGAAGCAAGTAGTGCTTCTTCCATTAATTTGGCAGATGAAAATTTGCCTGTCCCAGTAAATAATCTTGAATCGAAAGTATAGTTTCCTACAGTTAGTTTTTGCATGATAATGATAAATAGAAAGATAAATTTGGTTGTTTTTTAAGAGCTATTCTTCTGTATTGGCAGGTATACAGGCAATACTTTTGCCTGGAATATCTAGATTGAGATCAAGTCTCTCTGAGCGGGGATTTAGCGTGATTTTTCCTTGGAGCAACTGTGCAATTTCAAGTCCTTGCTTACTATCACAACACATACGGCTACATCCAAATGGCTGTTTTAGTTGGACGATATGTTTATCAATAGCTTGATAAGCTGTATTACAAGTATTGACATCCAATTGCAAAATAACTCTATCTTTTTGGAAGGTAATAAAATAATCTTTTTCAAATGGTTTGGAAGCTGCCTTAGTGATAAAATGACTTAATTTCCATTTTTTATTCATAATCTTTTCGTCCAAGGCTATTTGTATTTGCCAAGTAGTAATGACACTAGAGGTTCTAAACTCTAATAATCCAGTTTCTGGATTAAAAGAATAGGTTGCCTTTTTTTGGAAATTGGCGAATAGCTCTTTGGATTCTTTGCTATCGCAGCACATTTCGGTACAGAATCCACCATTAGAGAAATCAATATTACTTTGATTAACTGTGTAGCTTCCTCCACAGCTATTAACATTGAGCTGAAAACCATAATTTCCTCCATCATCAAAGGAGAGGGTAGGAGTATGACTGATTTTCTGTACTGTATTATTGACTTGATATGCTTGTAGTGTCCAAATAGTGTTCTTAAGTTCGACAAAAGGAGAGGTAACTTCAGAGTGAATAGTAGCATTGGTTGAAGTAGTCGATTTTGTTTCATTGCAAGCTGCTAGTACAAAACAAACTAGTATCAAAAGGGAAGAGTAGTAGCTAAATTTATTCATTAAAAAATATTCAAATTGTTTATGAAATTATTATTTCAAATATAGTGCTTTCAGTAGTCGTATAGATAATCGTAGGGGAAGTTTATTTTATTATTCTCTGAAAATGTGACTTTTAAAAATCATAATAGTCTAATAGTTAGATCATGTTTAAGAATTAAGTTATTCGAAATCAACGATTTGAGCGAAAATAAATTGATTTAGAATTGAAGTTAATTTTTAAACATGCTCTTAAATAAATCTTATTGTTTTAAATAGTAAGAATGTTCCTAATTCACATTCAACCTTTACTCTTATGACTAGAAATATCTTATTACTCTTTCTATTACTATTTTGTTGGATTTTTGGAGGCATTTGGTTCTATCATTCTTGTTGTTGTGGAAAAGGAGCAGGAGGTGTTGGGGCAGGTTCTATAACAGAAGGTCTAGAAATCAATGATGGGACTTACTTTACAGCAAGTGCTTCAGCTGATAATGTGAAATTTGATGCTAGTAGTAAAATTTTTACTATGTCTCAACCAGTTAGGGGGGTATTTGCTAATACTGCTAATTATTTAGACAAGCATCCTGCTAAAGTATTGCAAATTAGTACTCCAGCTAATGATTTACTAGGACAAGAGGCACAGTTTGTAGCAACTCATATGGCTAGTCAAAAAGTGGTGCCTTACCAAATAGAATATCGTAGAACAGATCAAACAAATGGATTAGATTATACTTTTTCTTGTATGGCTCCATTAGCGATTGCTGCTGGTGGAATGAATATTACTGCTAATGATAATTTTGTATTTGAATCCTCTAGTTTTGATTTTGCAGCACCATTATCTAATGAGCTTGATGATGTTTTAGAAAAAGTGGCAAACTATTTAGAAGAAGACCCTACTAGATATCTTAATATAGAAGCAGCTTTTGCTGCTAAGGAAGAAAATATCAGTAGTTTTTCAAATCTAGGAAAGGCTAGAGCGAGTAAGATAAGAGGATTGCTACTGACTAAATATAATGTTAATCCCGATCAGGTAGATTATAATGGGGTATTATCAGATAAAATGACTTTACAGGCTCACCCTAAATTCGAACAAGGTTTATTGATAGGAGGAGTAGAGTTTATTTTTAGTGAAAAAGAAGCCATAAAATCTTCAGTCGAAATAGCAGATAGAATACCGAAGTTAGAAAAGGATTTATTAGTTAATCCTCGTATACTCTATTTTGAGACAGGTAAAAATAGAGTCATTATCGAAGAGGAATTTAGAGCTTATTTTGAAGACGTGATTTATTATTTAGATCATGTTCCTACCGCTAAAATAGAATGTGCTGGGCATACAGATAATGTAGGAGCAGCGGACATGAATAAAAAACTATCTCAAGATAGAGCAAATTTTATAGCTAATTACTTCTCTCGTCAAGGGGTTGCTACTACAAAAGTCAAGGGAATTGCTTTTGGAGAAGAAAAACCATTAGTGCCGAATACTACAGCCTTAAATAAATCAAAAAACAGACGAGTCGAAATCATTATTCGAAAAGAATAATAAGTCAGTCTGTAGTATTGGATTTCAATAAAAAAATTAAAAAATAAAAATTATAAAACTATGTGGTGTACTTGGCTTTTACCATTGTTGTTACTCTTAGGTGCGGCTTTGATTGGTGGATTAATTGGGTGGTTAATGAGAGGTAATAAGATTCAAATAATTAAGGAAGAATATGAATCACGGATAAAGTCTTCTGAAAAAATCATAGCGAATGAGCAAGCAGCAGGGGCTGCATTGCAATCGGAATATGATAAATTAGAGCAAGAAGGCTTATTGAAAGAAACTAGGATAACCACCCTAGAATCAGATTTGTTAGGCGAGAAAAAAGAATCCGCAGGAAATAAATCAGGTTGGGATGCAGCTGTATTGAGTTTGGGAGTATTGCAAACAAAGTATGATACGAAAGAAAAAGAGCATGACACGTTAGTACATACTGTGGCAGGTTTGGAGCAAGCACTTACTGAGAAACAAGAAAAAATAGTAACAATAGAGTCAGATTTTAGAAACTGGAAAAATGAATCTATAGAGAAAACAACTGCTTTGTCAAAAGAAAATGATGGATTGAATGAAAAAATTAGAAATCTTGAAGGAGAGCTAGCAGATAAGAATAATCAATGGTCAGAGGCAAAAACAAGATATGAAACAGAGGTCAATGATTTGGGGGATATTATAGAAGATCAAAAAATAGAATTGAATACTTGGATTAAAAAGTATAATCAGTTATCTGAAGACAAAGAACTGGCCATTAAAAACTATCAGTTGTTAGAAGAAACCACAAAAGTTGAGGTGGCATCCTTGAAGGGGGAGATAGAGAAGGAACAGTCTACTAACACTAGCTTACAGGAAGTCAGTATAAAACAAGCTGATCGAATCAAAGAGTTGGAAGATCAACTAGTAAGTGCAGAGGAAAAATCATCAACAAATAAAATAGGTTGGGATGCAGCTGTAATGAGTTTGGGAGTATTGCAAGGAAAGTATGATACGAAAGAAAAAGACTATAATGATCTCTATAATGAGGTAACTAGTTTGAAGGAAGAGCTTACTGAAGAACAAGATAAAATAGTAGCAATAGAGACGAATTTTAGTGCTTGGAAAGAGGAATCTATAGCAAAAACAACTACTCTAAAGCAAGAAAATAGTTCACTTAATACTCAAGTCAAAGAGTTGGAAGATCAATTAGTAAGTGCAGAGGAAAAATCATCAACAAATAAAATAGGTTGGGAGACAGCTGTAATGAGTTTGGGAGTATTGCAAGGAAAGTATGATACGAAAGAAAAAGACTATAATGATCTCTATAATGAGGTAACTAGTTTGAAGGAAGAGCTTACTGAAGAACAAGATAAAATAGTAGCAATAGAGACGAATTTTAGTGCTTGGAAAAAGGAATCTACAGTAAAAATAACCACCTTAACACAAGAAAAAGCCTCCCTTACAGAAAAAGTTACAGATCTCGGCGTAACTATAACCAAACACAAGATAAAGATTGATGAATTAGAGAAAATCAAGGATAAACAATTAGTAGAAATATCTACTTGGCATAAAAAGTATAATCAGTTATCAAGAGATAAGGAAGTAGTCGCTAAAAATTATCAACTATTAGAGGAAAAAATTAAAGTAGATATAGAAGGATTGGAGGGTGTAATAGAACAAGAAAAATCAATTAATTTGGGGTTGAAATCATCTAATGATCAACTTCAAGAAAAAAACAATCAGCAGACTGAAAAAATAATTGATTTAGAATCAAGGTTGGAAAAGTTAGAGATAGAGACTGCAGAAAGAATAGCTATTATTACTAATGATTTTTCTACTAAAAATGTTGCTTATCAAAAGGAAATTGAAGAGCTGGAAGAGATCATAGAGGATCAGATGCATCAAAAAGAAAGGAATAGTCAATTGTTAGAAGAATTGCGAGTAAATCTCACAAAAGCCAAAAAGGAAAAAGATTTAGGAGACAAAGAAATAATACGCCTCCAAGGACTATTAGCGAAACTGGAAAAAGAACAGAAGGAATTAGATGCAGTTCCCGCAACCCCCTTGACTAAAGAGGAGGTAACTTTACAACGAATTAAAGAGAAGGCACAACAAATTGACTTTGGTCGTATTGGGGTGGCAAGTTATGCGGATAGAGATGATCTGAAGAAGATTAAGGGAATTGGTGTTTTTATAGAGAAAAAATTATATGCTCTAGGAATCTATACCTTCTGGCAAATCGCTAATCTTAGCTTAGAAGACGAAGAAAAGGTAAATCAAGCAATTGAATTTTTCCCTGGACGTATACGACGAGATGAGTGGGTAAGACAAGGTGGTGAATTGCACAAAGAAAAAGAAGATGAGAAGGAAGAAAATAAATAAATTCTGAATAGTAGACATACTCATACCATCATAAAAAGAGGCTGTCGGAAAAGTAAAAATCCGATAGTCTCTTTTTTTATTTAGAGGT
>CAYOJF010000060.1:0-31278 GCA_964404215.1 uncultured Aureispira sp.
TCATTATCATCTCAACACGCTCTTGTTCTTTTTCCAATTTCTTACTTTCTTCTATTATTTCTTTCGCCAATAATTCTGCTTTATCCAGAGTATTCAAGTCATTGTAAAACATAGCAATATTCATTTTTCTAGTAAAATACAAACTATCCAAACCATGCTTCTGATACAATAGTGCTGCCTCTTGTAGTTTAGGAATAGCATCCAGTGATCGTTTCTTTCTTAACTGTTGAGCGATTTTATTCAATCCATTAGCCTTAGTAGTATCCTGCTCGAATGTTTGCCCCATTAGATTAGATGTCATCATAGTGATTATAATGGAGAGCGAAAGTAATTGTAATAATTGTTTCATATCTAAAATCTTAAAAGTGTGTAAATAAACGGACATGTATTCTTTAAATTACGTCAAATACATGTCATAAATAACGAGGCGAGTAGATTTTTAATCTTTGTTGGCAAAAAAATGTATTTGTCTTCAACACTTTTGCTACAAAAGTGTTATTTTTGCATAATTAGATTTAATCTAAATACAGCATAAAAACATCATTAGAAAGAAAACGAAATGGACAATAAAAAACTTATTTATTTAGACAATAGTGCCACTACACCTTGTGACCCAAGAGTAGTTGAGGCTATGATACCTTACTTTACTGAGAAATTCGGTAATGCTGCCAGTAGAAACCACCCTTTCGGATGGGCTGCAGAAGGTGCTGTCGAAAAAGCTCGTAAGCAAATAGCAGATCTGATTGGAGCCGATCCACGTGAAATCATTTTCACTTCAGGAGCTACAGAAGCCGATAACTTAGCCATCAAGGGTGTGGCTCAAATGTACAAACGTAAAGGTAATCATATCATTACCGTAGAAACAGAGCACAAAGCAGTATTAGATACTTGTAAAGCACTGGAAAAAGAAGGTTATGAAGTAACTTATCTAAAAGTTAACCGTCAAGGATTAGTTGATTTGGCTGATCTAGAAGCTGCTATCAAACCAAGTACTATCTTAGTTTCTATCATGTTTGCGAACAATGAGATTGGAGTTGTACAACCAATGAAGGCTATCAGTGATATTTGTGTTAAACATCAAGTATTATTTATGTCTGATGCCACTCAAGCAGTTGGTAAACTACCTCTCAATGTAAAAGAGCTTGGAATTCACTTGATGGCTTTCACAGGACATAAGATGTACGGCCCTAAAGGAGTAGGAGCATTGTATGTATCTCGCAAATCTCCACGTGTCAAAGTAACGGCACAGATGGATGGTGGTGGACATGAGCGTGGAATGCGTTCAGGAACACTCAATGTCACTAGTATTGTTGGTTTCGGTAAAGCGGCAGAATTGGCTCAACAAGAAATGGAAGCAGAAGCAGAGCGCTTATCTAAGCTTCGTGACAAATTGGAAACAGAATTGATGAAAATCGAGGAAGTAGTATTCAATGGTCACAAAGACTACAGAATGCCACATCTGACTAACTTGTCTTTCAAGCATGTAGAAGGAGAAGGATTAATGATGACGTTTAACGAAAATATTGCTTTATCTTCTGGTTCTGCTTGTACCTCAGCTTCATTGGAGCCATCATATGTACTCAAAGCATTAGGCCTAGGTGATGATTTAGCTCATTCATCTTTAAGAATGTCTTTGGGACGTTTTACTACTGAAGAAGATGTTGATTTTGCAATAGACGCGATCACAAAAGGGGTTAATCACATGCGTTCTTTGTCTCCTATCTGGGAAATGTACAAAGAGGGAATTGATTTGGATTCAGTAGAGTGGGCAGAACACTAAAATTGCTGCCTTTTATTTTTTTTATTATAACAACAGACAAAATCTAACATATTATGGCTTATTCAGATAAATTATTGGACCATTTCAAACATCCTAAGAATGTTGGTACACTTGACAAAGAGAAAAAGAATGTCGGTACTGGACTAGTAGGTGCTCCTGAATGTGGTGATGTAATGCGTCTCCAAATCGAAATTGACGAAGAATCAGGTGTCATCAAAGATGCTAAATTCAAAACTTTTGGTTGTGGATCTGCTATTGCCTCTTCTTCATTGGCGACAGAGTGGCTAAAAGGAAAAACAATTGACGAAGCAGCTAGCATTGATAACATGGATATCGTGGAAGAACTAGAACTTCCTCCTGTAAAAATTCACTGTTCTGTATTAGCAGAAGATGCTATCAAGTCAGCTATTAAAGATTATCAAGAAAAAAATACAAAATAATATGATTTTTGTATCCGATGGTGCTAAACAGCAAATAGACGACATCAAAATAAAAAATGAACTCGACAAAGATTATTTTGTCCGTGTTTCGGTCACTAGTGGTGGCTGTTCTGGATTGAGTTACAATATGGATTTTGACAACGAATCTCAACCGGAAGATCAAGTATTTGAGGACAATGGCGTTAAGATTGTCACTGACCTAAAAAGCTTCCTCTATTTATTTGACTCTACTTTAGAGTTTTCTGGAGGACTGAATGGAAGTGGTTTTAGCTTTACGAATCCAAATGCTTCTAGAACTTGTGGGTGTGGAGAAAGTTTTGCTGTTTAACACAACAAACGATTATGATAAGAGCCGTTATTTCTATTAAGAAATAACGGCTCTTTTGTTTTAACTAGTATCGCCAAAGGACTGGTCGTAAAAATTCTGTAAATACATAAGGGGGCGTATACACTGGTAAATCTGTATAATAATAGTAGTGGTACAAATTATATAGTAACATATAGTCTAGCCCTGGTGTTTCGCTGTGTACACCATAAGGATTTCCGTTCTTAAAATCAGGATGAACCCATCGATTGTATGATTTCCAACCATCAGGAGCTGTACAACCTGGTGTATTAAAACAAGGTCCTTCGTAAGGAGCGGTATCTAAATAAGATTCCAATATTTCACGTGAGATTTTATCCGATAGGGGTTGACGAAACAGTACCGCATGTAATAAAGCATAGATTACCATATCATTATTGATAGACTTCTTCGCAATCCGTTTATTGGTTTTGTCATTCAGCAATGCCATGCTAGTCATTGCCAATACCGAATTGACCTCTCCTTGAAAACCTAAACTTAGGTGCAACATATTGTAAATGAATTTGCCTGTACTTTGTGCACCATTGATTAGGTAATTGGGGCGATACTGTCGTGCTGTCAAATAATTGGCTAAGGAAGCAATCGGATAACTCAATCCAATAGCATTTCCTCCCCACTTGTCTGGAATAGGATTCCCTCTAGAATCACGCAATTTCCATCTATTTTGTAACATATAACTTGCAATTCGATCCATATTAAGGGCTACTTTTTCTCCAAACGTGGGTAAATGTGCTTGATATCTATGATCAGAAATGAGCTGATATATTGTCATAAATCCAACCAGTAAACCAATCACTTGATCTTGGCTAATAAAAGTCCCTTCTTCTACGCTAGGTGTTCCACAATTGTATGCAGAAGTAATACACTCAAAACAAAAACTATCCGTTACAAATCGTCTTTCTTTTCGATTGCCAGGTTTGATATAGAAATCATTGTACACATCATCTCGTAAAAAAAAACCATTCTTACTACCCTCTAGACCAATTACCACTTCTGCTAATGAGTCCAGTCTTTCTAATGCTTCTAAAGCATACCAAAGTTCTCGAGCTACACTATCTGTTGCTTGTTGAGCTCGTTCCAAATTTTTATACTCTAAGGCTAATATCGCCATATAATGTCCCAAGTATAAAGTAGCATCCCCCCAATGTAGCCGACCTTTACCTGCATTGGGCTTACAATCTTTGTTTAGTACATACCAATCGCTATTGCAGTGAGCATCAGGGTACCGCTCTGTAGCAGGCAAGCTCTGTCCTTGTTCTATTCCTATATCTACAAAACCTGCCTGATATTTATTGCCAATCAATCGACTTCGGTAGTGCCAATATTTATCCAAGTTTTGCTCTGGAGATTGTGCAAAAACAGGCGATATTATGTACCACAATAAAAAACTAACACACATACAGAAACGAAACATAAAAAGAGTCTTTAAATAACAAAAGGAATTACCTCTAAAGATAATTCCTTTTGCCTAACTCTCTATCTTAGAGCTTATTCAAAAATTCCAGTGCTATGAATCTTCTCGATCATAATCTCTAAAAATAGAGAACCCAACGGTCACCATAACGATTCCTGTTGATCGCTCTCCCACCACACGTTGTATTCGATTAGAAGCATAAGGAATATATTCAAATTGTCGGAGTGTATGTCTGTATGACAAATCCAAGAAAAAGTGTTTCCATCTTGCTCCTACTCCAGCACTGATATCATGGCGGATATCAGATACTCCAGCGACACTTTCTTGATAAGGCGACGATTCAAATCGATATCCTAAACGAAATCTAAATACATCCATAGCAAATTCACCTCCTACTCCCAGACTAAATGTCCCTGTATAGTTATTTTCTATTTCTCGATTAACATTCCGAATAAACAAATCATTATCCGCATTTCTATCCGCCTCTAATAAAGAGAACTGTGACATGGTATAATCTCTATAGACTGCCTCTATACCTATAAAACCACGTTTACCTAACACGATTCCTACATTACCAGAAAAAACCCATGGCGTGACTAAATCGTGCTGAATTTCTTGTGCTTGTTCTGGCAAATACGTGCCATCCTCCAAGTTGCCGAGATAAAAAACAGTACTAGCCAACTCTGTATCGTATGTTTCTCTCAGTCGATAAGCCGTCGGTGTGTGCAATGACATCCCAAAACGAACCATTTTGTTGATTCGATAAATAAATCCAGCTTTTAGATTGATACCAGTACCTCTCACTCTCCTATATTCCGAAAAACGCATCGAAACAAAAGGAATCGTATCATTAGTCGCTTGCTCTTCATAAATTCGATCATCTCTAAAATCTAAAAAATCAACTCCAATAGTAGCTCCCAAATAAAGTTTGTTTTTGTAATTGGTAGCTAGTGAAAAACCCAATTCATTGACACCTCCTTTTCGATCTACAGTCTGCCTTTTCTGAATGATATCCGAATCAATCACAGGAGATACATAGGTGTTGGTGCCATTTCCATCCAAATCAATCAAATATCCCTCATAAGCCAACCTTGATTCATAAGGATTTAGATCTAATACATCCAAGCCCTGTGCTGCATCCATGAACGAAAGTATTCTTGAGCCTTGGGATTCTCCTAAAAGTTCTATGTTTTGCCCAAAATTAGATAACCTATTAACACTAATTCCAAAATTGACAAATCGCCAATCAGAATAAGGGGATAATGACTTTGCTATCACTAATCCAATCCCTCCGAAAGATAATTGAGAGAGGCGACCTCGTTCACTAGTCCCCGCTGTCTGAAAATCGCTATTGCTAACATCAGAAAGCGAACCTATAGAAAGCCCAAATTCTGTCTTTCGATAAACCCCCAATCCTGCCGGATTGGTGTTGGCAGTAGATAAATCAGCCCCTAAACCGCCAAGAATGTTCCCTGTTGCTAAACCTCTAGCTGTAGTAGTAGGATTTGATTGACCAAACAGTAAAACATCGGAACTATACTGTGCTGTCGCTAATATTGGCAAACTAGCTAATAATGTAAGTAGTAACTTCTTCATATATATATAATTATGTGTCAATTATAGTGCTTTTGATAATAATGCAGAAAAAATCATTCCATATATTTCAAAACGGTTTAAGTTAATGCACAAAAGAAATTATCCCTTGAAAAAAGGGGGAATTTTAGTGCAAAATATTTATGAAGTTATCTAGAGACACGATTATCTCAATCGGCATGAATAATAGTAGACAAGCACAATACACCTATTTGTAAAAGTAAAAAAGAGAAATAAGTTGTACTTATTTCTCTTTTTTACTTTTATACAAAAATTAGACCTTGATTATCTTCTACCTCCAGAACTTCTGCCAGAGCGGCTTGATGAGCTACTTCTGTTAGAAGAAGATCCACTCGAACGACTGCTCGAAGAAGAGGAAGAAGAACTGTTACTTCTATTATAACTTCCTCTGCTAGAACTACTACTAGAGTTGCTGTTATTATAACTTCTACTTGGAGTCGAAGAACGACTGCTATTAGAGCGGCTACTACTGTTGGAGCGTCCACTATTAGAGTTTCCTCCACTTCTGTTATAACTTCCTCTACTAGAATTGCTGTTGTATCCATTTGGGTTAGAAAGTGTACCTCTATTCCTAGAATATCCTGAAGAGCTTCTAGTATTAGTATTACTATTGCTAGTATTATTGTTATTGTTGTAGCTTCTACTACTACTTCTACTAGAGTTGCTGCTTGGAGTAGTATAAGTATTGCTTCTAGGGCCAGAACTAGGACTAGAGCGTGTATAAGCACTTCCCCTTCCACTATTATTAGAACGACTGTAAGACTGTCGGCTATAAGGTGTAGCAGTAGAATGCATACCAGAAGAGGCTGCACCTCTAGAGCTTCCGTTTGCCCCTCTAGTGTAACGGGTGTTATTTACATAAGTAGTCGCAGCAGGTGTAGCAGCTGCATAATGGTAGTTGCTGTTGTTCCAGCCATTATTATTCCAGCTACTCCATCCACGATTTAGATGGTGGTGGTGATGCCAATTGTTATTCCAGCCCCAACTATTGTTGTTCCAGCCATTGTTCCAGCCCCAATTATCATAACACCAGTTATTGTAGCCCCAATTATTACGACGCCAACGGTTGCGGTTCCAATTCCATGGAGATCCTCCCGAAACAATATAAATACTAGTCCCTGCTCCCCTTGAATCATAATAATACTCATCTACATAGTAATTGCTATAATAAGAGAACCCTGGAGCTGATCGATGAAAACGACGCATACGAGCAGCATATTCATGAGCATAAGGATCATAATTATCTCCTGCTCGGTAAGCTCTAGGATCAGGAGCGTTATTACGGCTGTCAATACGCTCTGATTCTACCATCTCATCATTATAACGAGAATCTGTAGTTAAGCTTTTTACTTTAGGCTTTTTTATTTGTTCTTCTCCATCAAAGTAGAGATCGTCATACTGAGCCGATTGTGCCTGACTTTGTAGTGCAAAACAAACGCTGGCAGCCAATATTAGTGCTATTTTGTTAATTTTCATATGCATATGATTTTTTTTGGATTCTATAATTTGAGTTTTTTTATAGTCTTCCTTTCTTTCAAAATTTGTAACTTTGAATCTTATATTTACATAAATATAGGATATTCTGAACTATAAAGTTGTTAAAACTCGTTAGGTGGGGTGTTAAAACGACTGTTTCATCTGTTTATTTAACACTTACAGTCAGATATTACTTACTTATTACATAACAAAAAATATACCACTCGTACTCATGTCAAAGGAAATTACAGCAAGAGAAGAAGATTACTCACAATGGTACTTAGATATTGTTAGTAAGGCAGGTTTAGCCTCTAACTCTAAAGTCCGTGGCTGTATGGTTATTAAGCCGTATGGTTTTGCTATTTGGGAAAAGATCAAAGCAGATTTAGATAGAAGATTCAAAGAAACTGGTCATGTCAATGCTTACTTTCCGCTGTTAATTCCCAAGAGTTTTTTGAGTAAGGAAGCCGACCATGTAGATGGTTTTGCCAAAGAATGTGCCGTAGTAACGCATCATCGATTGATGAATGATCCTAATGGAAATGGTGTTGTGGTAGACCCTAGTGCTAAACTAGAAGAAGAGCTGATTATTCGCCCTACTTCCGAAACTATTATTTGGGATACTTACAAAGACTGGATTCAGTCTTATAGAGATTTACCTTTGTTAATTAACCAATGGGCAAATGTCTTGCGTTGGGAAATGCGTACACGTGCTTTCTTACGTACCGCTGAATTTCTATGGCAAGAAGGTCATACCGCTCATGCTACAGAACAGGAAGCTAGAGACGAATCACTACAAATGCTAGATGTCTATGCCGATTTTGTAGAAAATATCATGGCTATTCCTGTTTATAAAGGTGAAAAAACCGAAAATGAACGTTTTGCAGGAGCAGAAAGTACTTATACCATAGAAGCATTAATGCAAGATGGTAAAGCTTTACAATCAGGTACTTCTCACTTCTTAGGGCAGAATTTTGCTAAAGCATTTGATGTTAAGTTCTTGAATGAAAAGAATAAGGAAGAATATGTCTGGGCTACTTCATGGGGAGTTTCTACTCGCCTGATGGGAGCTCTAATTATGACACACTCGGATGACCAAGGATTGGTTTTACCTCCTCGATTGGCTCCTACACAGGTAGTCATTGTACCAGTACCTAAACCTAATGATACTATCAATGCGATTGTAGATGGTATCATAAAAGAGCTAAAAGCTAAAGGCATTTCGGTCAAGTATGATATGGACAAAAAGAAACGTCCTGGATTCAAATTCGCTCAGTATGAAATGGAGGGAGTTCCTGTTCGTTTAGCTATTGGGAAACGTGATATTGAAAATGGTGTTGTTGAGGTAGCTCGTAGAGATACCAAAGAGAAAAACTCTGTTCCTCTACAAGGAATTGCAGAGCACGTAGAACAACTACTAGAAGATATTCAACAAAATCTATTTGATAGAGCTAAAGCTCACCAACAACAATTGACGACCAAAGTAGATACATGGGAAGAATTTGTAGATGTTATCAATAATAAAGGTGGTTTTGCTTATGCCCACTGGGACGGAACGAAAGCTACAGAACTTAAAATTAAAGAACTGACAAAAGCTACAACTCGTTGCTTGCCTTTCGAGAATCCACTCGGGGAAGAAGAAACTGCAGGTAAATGTATCTTGACAGGTAATCCTTCTACTCGTAGAGTATTATTTGCTAAAGCTTATTAAGAAAGGGATTTTATTCCCATAGAATACAAAAGCCCCTTACTAAGGTAATACTCAGTAAGGGGCTTTATTTATTGACAGTAAGATCAATTTTTACATTTTCTTCAACTTAGCTTTATCGGTACATTTCACACCACAACCAAATGCTTTCGTAGCACTTGGATTAGGCTCTTCTCCTGCTATTAGTGCGTCTAGTGCGTCCGTCAAATAAGTTTCTGACACTTCTGCTTCGTCCTTACTATCATCAATAGCACCAGTATAAACCACTTTGTGTCCCGCATCTGTTTTTTGTACTACAAATACATGGGGTGTTTTGGTAGCTCCATATTTAGGAAATACATCCTGTCCTTCATCTATCAGGTAAGGGAAAGTAAATCCTGCTGACTCCGAACGCTCTACCATTTTTTCGAAACTATCCTCTGGCACCAATTCTGGATCATTCGGATTAATAGCAACTACAGGATAACCTAATGCTTTATATTTTTTGTCCAACTCTACCAATCTCTTTTCGTAAGCAATAGAGTAAGGACAGTGGTTGCAAGTAAAGACGATTACCTGACCTTTAGCTTCTGCCATAGAAGCTAGAGATACCATTTCTCCATCTACATTTTTGAGCTCAAAATCTTCTGCCATATCTCCTACTTGGTAGCCCATCGCCACTTTTTCTGCCTCTGGTGCTTTTTCTTCTACGGCTGTTGTCGTTTCGTTATTAGATTGGTCTTCTACTTGAGGTCCTTCACCTCCTCCACAAGAAACTAATAACCCTCCTGCCAATACCAAACTCAATACTTTTGCTGTGATTTTCATGTTTTGTTTTAATTTTAAAATGATTAATGTTGATTAAATTGTCTTAAGAATGCCTCCTCTAATTCGGCATAGTCAAACGATTGTTCATAGAATTGACTTCCTTTCTTATTGTATACAATAGTAGCAGGAATAGAACCTGTCCAACTGTCTTCTATCTTGCTAATCCAGTCATTCATCCCTTTTTGTTTCAGAACAATGACCTCCCCGTTTAGTTTATTTTTTTTGAGAAATGGAATTAGTTTCTTTTCCAATTGTTTTTCAAAATCAAGACTAACAAATATAAAACGGGTTTTGGTATTCTTGTATCGCTGATACAACTGCTCGAAATGTGGCAGTTCTGCTACACAGGGGCTACACCATGTTGCCCAAAAATTGACTACATAAGTCGTATCGTTATCCGCATTCAAAAAAGGCACAAAACTTTCGTAATCATAGATTCCAATCCCCTGTACAGTCTCGACAGGATTTCGGTCTATTGATTTTGAGATTGGAGTATTGCTCTGACAACTGAAAATAAATGTCAAAACACCAAGATAAAAAAGTAGATATTTCATATCGTTTCTAATAGTTAATAAGGATTCTTATTCATACAAGCATTAAATGTATTCTATTGTTCTCACTAATCTGACTAATAAGATATTAAACCTATGTTAAGAGTAGCTCTAATGCCATACCTTACAGCCTTCTGTACAATTAGTACAAATGTCGATTTGATCTCGCCCTTGCAGTAATCTTTGACGAAATTTCTGGTAAGATTCCCCTTGCCAAACCGCTGCAAATGATTCATACTGTAGGCTACCCAGTTTGTACGTAGCATCTTTGTCAAAACAACAAGGAACTACCCACCCATCCCATGTAATAACACAAGAGTGCCATAGTTTCCAACAATGATTGAGCAATTCATTTTTGATGCGGTAAGTCCCATCTGATTGTTTGGCATAACGAGCATAACGATCTATAGTTGGAATCAATGGGTTCCCCTGCTCATAATCGTAAATTTGGGCTGTTTTGAGTTTTACTTCATCAATACCTATTTCTTCTGCCAGTTGATATACCTCTTCTATTTGATGCTCATTGGGACGTACTACCAAAAATTGAAAAATAATATGTGGGGTGGTAGACTTTAATTCTTTCTTCCACTTGACAATATTTCGAGCACCATCTAGTACTTTCTCTAGGCTTCCCTCCTTTCGATAGGCTTCGTATACTTCCTGAGTGGTACCATCTACTGATATAATCAGACGATCCAATCCTGACTCAATAGTTGCTTTAGCATTTTTATCATTCAGAAAATGAGCATTGGTTGAAGTAGCGGTGTAAATACCTTGGTCATGAGCATACTTAACCATTTCCAAAAACTTAGGATTGATATAAGGTTCTCCCTGAAAATAGAAGGTTAAGTAAAATAATTGGTCTCCTAGTTCCGTAATAATTTTTCTGAAAAAATCTGCTTTCAAATTTCCTGTATCTCTCGTAAAAGCACGTAACCCACTAGGACATTCTGGACAGCGTAGATTGCAGGCTGTAGTTGGTTCTACCGAAATAGAAAAAGGTAATCCCCACTGTATTGGCTGCTGTTTCCACTTAGTCAAATAGAAAGAACTATACACCTTTAGGGCATTCCATAATCGTTTGATAGTCAGTTTAGATAAAAAATTCCAACTGTCCTGCCAATAGACTTTTTTCTGATATCTTTTCGGAATAGAAGGCTTATTTTTTACGCTCAGTGACATAATTGACTAAGTCTTCTAGTGATTCTCTAGCAGGAGAAAGTGGAAAAGTTTTTAGAATTTCAAATGCCTCTGTACGATACTGGTACATCATGTTTCGAGCATAGTCAATCCCTGGACTATTGAGGACAAAGTCCGTTACTTCACGTATTTTTTTAGGATTAGTATTTTCTTTTTTGACAATATTAATAATATAATTACGCTGCTTGGCAGTAGTTGTATTCAGAGCATGAATCAAGGGAAGTGTCATCTTTTTCTCCTGTATATCATTCCCTTGTGGTTTACCCGCATCACCATCACCAAAATCGAATAAATCATCTCTAATCTGAAAAGCAATTCCTATCTTTTCACCAAAATCATACATCTTCTGTATCAGCTCTTTATCATTGGTAGTGGAAGCAGCACCTGCAGCACAAGCTGCTGCAATCAAGGAGGCTGTTTTCTTACGGATAATCTGAAAATAAACTGATTCTTGAATATCTAATCGTCGTGCTTTTTCGATCTGCAACAATTCACCTTCACTCATTTCGCGTACTGCGGTAGAAACAATTTGTAATAAATGAACGGCATCATTTTCTAGAGATAACAAAAGTCCTTTTGATAATAAATAATCCCCTACTAAGACAGCTATTTTATTCCCCCACAAAGCGTTAAGTGAAAAGAAACCTCTTCGTTGCATAGAGTCATCCACTACATCATCATGTGTCAATGAAGCGGTATGAAGCAATTCAATTAGAGAAGCCGCGTTATATGTCATATCATTGACACCACCACAAACTTTAGCACTCAAAAAAATGAACATAGGACGCATTTGCTTCCCTTTTCGTTTTACGATGAAGTTCGTCACTTTGTCTAATAATGGCACTTCACTCTTCATAGCTTCTTTGAAGCGATAATGAAATTTTTTGATTTCAGCATCAATAGGAGCTTGTATATTGGATAATGTTTTTATTAGCATAATTTCGAAAATTGAAGGGTCAAGAATCAGTTAGTATCATTTTTTAGCTACTTCACTTATTCTAACACATAAAAGACTATCTTAGTTACGAAATTAGCAATTAAAAATTAAATTTTCAATTTTTTCTGAAAATATAAAAAGATTATGAAAGCAATTAAAAACCAACGATTGGAAGGGGCTTCTGGTAAGCCATTGCTAGTAGATGTTTATTGGAATCCAGCCTCAAAACCACTTCCCATAATCCTATTTTGTCATGGGTTTAAAGGATTCAAAGACTGGGGACATTGGGAAGTCATTGCTAAAGAATTTGCTCAGGCGGGTTACTGTTTCGTTAAGTTTAACTTTTCTCATAATGGTACTACCCTCGAATCCCCATTAGACTTTGCTGATCTAGAAGCTTTTGGACAAAACAATTACAGCAAAGAGCTCAAAGATTTGGAAATAGTACTTGATTGGATCACCCAACCTCAACAATCTAAATCTATATCCCTAAATACTAAAAACATTACTCTAATTGGTCACAGTAGAGGTGGACCAATTGCTTTATTAGGGGCAACCAATCATCCTTCAGTTTTGAAAGTAGTGACTTGGGCAGGTGTTCACCGATTGGATTATGCTTGGCAAAAAGAAGGCTTTAGTATGAAAGATTGGAAAGAAAAAGGTGTTTATCATGTCCTGAATGGTCGAACAAAACAAGAAATGCCTTTATACTACCAACTCTATGAAAATTATGAAGCTAACGAAAACCAATTTTCCACCACTCAAATTCTTTCTAGACTATCTATTCCGTATCTAATTATTCATGGTACCAATGATCCTGCTGTTTCGATCGAATCTGCCTATGATTTACATCAAAAAAGCCCTTTATCTACTCTAGTATTGATAGATGGAGCCAACCATGTTTTTGACGGCAAACACCCTTTTGAAGAAGCACAACTTCCCCCAAGTAGTCGTCAGTTAGTTGCCGAAACCATAAGGTTTATAAAAAACACTTAAAAAGAAAGTTAATTCTTTATATTCTTTAAATAAAAGCGTTAACTTTGGAACTATTCCAAAAGCACTACTCCCATCTACAATTTTGGAGGCTAAGAAACTGATTTTTAGCACTATACTACTACATGGAGGCAAAAGTACTACCGGAATACCACTTAGCAAAACATATTTTCAGGATACATTATAAGAATTTTAGGTCACTAGAATGAAAAACTTCTTCAAATTTTTTACACAGGAGGTTGCTATTGATTTGGGCACGGCCAACACACTAATCATCTCTGATGGTCAAGTGATTGTGGATGAGCCCTCTATTGTAGCAATAGAGAGAAACACCAATAAGGTGATTGCAGTAGGTATTAGAGCCATGATGATGCACGAAAAAACTCACCAAATGATTAAGACGGTTCGTCCGCTTAAAGATGGGGTGATTGCAGATTTCGAAGCAGCAGAGAGCATGATACAAGGCATGATAAACATGATTCCTGATCGCAGGAAAATGTTTAGAAATATGTGTATGGTAATTTGTATCCCTTCTGGAATTACAGAAGTAGAGAAGCGTGCCGTATTTGACTCCGCAGAACACGTTGGTTCTAGAGAAACCTATTTAATTCATGAGCCAATGGCTGCTGCTCTAGGTATAGGACTAGATGTAACGGAACCCATCGGAAATATGATTATTGATATAGGGGGAGGAACAACAGAAATTGCCGTAATCGCTTTAGCTGGTATCGTATGTGACCAATCGATCCGTACTGCTGGAGACGAATTTACATTAGATATCATGAACTATATGCGTCGTCAACACAATCTTTTGATTGGAGAACGTACCGCAGAACAAATCAAGATTCATGTAGGTGCTGCCATGCGTGAACTAGAAACACCACCAGACGATTATGCTGTTAATGGTCGTGATTTGATGACTGGTATACCTAAACAAATTATGGTTTCTTCTTCTGAGATTAGTGATAGCTTAGATAAGTCCATTTCAAAAATAGAAGATGCGATCCTGAAAGCATTAGAAAATACTCCACCAGAATTAGCCGCAGATATTTACCAAACTGGCCTTTATCTTACAGGAGGAGGAGCACTACTAAGAGGATTAGATAAACGTATTGCTGCTAAAACAAAATTATCCGTACATATTGCAGAAGATCCTTTAAGAGCTGTAGTAAGAGGAACTGGTATTGCACTCAAAAACAGACAGAAATATTCTTTCTTGATGACTGCCAAAAATCTATAATCATTTAGGTTTTTCATAAAATGCCGAATCTACTCTAATAAAATAGTAGACTCGGCATTTTTTTTGTCAACTTACTATTCACTAGCTTTTGCTCTCCTTTCGGAAGCTATTTCTATATTTTTATGCAACGCATTTTTTTATTCTTACTCAAATATAATGGTGTCTTTGCGTTTATTATTCTTCAGGTTATTGCTCTAAGTTTTTATTTTACTCGCAATATAACCGATAACAAACGTGTATTTGTAAGTTCTGCCAATGGAATAATTGGGAGTGCCTACGACTACTCCAGTCGTATCTCTCGTTACTGGAATTTAGCCGCCGTCAATGATAGTTTAGCCAGAGAAAATGCGGCTCTAAAAATGCAACTCCCTAGCTCTAAGTTCTCTTCTTTGGTAGACCTAAAAGAAGTCAAAGACACTACGCTGAAACAGCAATATCGTTATTTGGAAGCTAAGGTTGTCAATAATACCATTCATCGCCCTCATAACTATATTACGATTAATAGAGGAAGAAATCAAGGGGTCAAAAATAGTGCAGCCGTTATCAATGCAGAAAGCAATGGTATTGTTGGCATCGTACACAAAGTTGGAAAAAATTATTCGGTTGTGATGTCTTTATTGAATATTGACATTCGAGTAAGTGCCAAAATCAAACGTAACAATTATTTTGGTTCCTTATTATGGGATGGGAAAAACTCATCTAAAGCACAACTACAATCTCTCCCTAAACATGCTGATATAGTAGTTGGTGACACGATTATAACGAGTGGCTACTCTACTGTTTTTCCTGAAGGTATTATGATTGGGGTAGTTGATACATTCGCAATTCCTTCGGGCATTAACTTTTATGATGTAAAAGTGAATCTAGTCAATGACATGAATGCTATTCGCTATGTATATGTCGTCAATGATTTACTAAAAGAAGAAAAAATAGCACTTGAGGAGGAAGTAAATAATGAATAGTAGTCTAATTAGGGCGAATGCCATCCGTTTTATATTATTTGTACTGATACAAGGATTCGTACTGAGGGGAGTAGATATGCAACATGTACAAGTTTATCTATATCCATTGTTTATTCTGATGCTTCCTTTGGGGCTAGCAGACGGATTATTACTACTGATTTGCTTTCTGTTTGGTCTATCAATCGATGCTTTTTATGATACCTTAGGGCTACATGCCTCCGCCGCAGTATTATTAGGGGGAATAAGAAATTTCATATTGGCATTTTTAGAGCCTAGAGGCGGGTACGATGCTGGCAAAGCCGTAACCAAAGTTCATTTAGGAACAACTTGGTTTATGCAATACAGTGCCCTCATGTTGCTCATACATTCCATTTGGGTATCTATACTCAGTCATTTAGAATTTTCATCTCTAACAGCTTTACGTATTGTAGTCGTGTTCGCTATTTCCTTTTTAATTGCGATTCTTTATCAGTTTATTTTCAATCCTAAAGAATAGCGGTCGTTTCAAATCAAAGACATCCCCCATTTAAACATAGATTATAGTTAGAAAATAGATTATTCCACCGTTTTTTCTATTCGAGTATTCAGAATATCGTCTATTTTCATCAACTTCACTAGCGAAATACTATTGTATTATGCAAAATATATATAAAGAAAGAGAAAAAATACTCAAAGGTATTTTTGTGTTAGTAGCAGTACTCTTACTATTTACTTGTTTTCGGCTGCAAGTAGTAGATACTTCTTATCAACAGCAGCATAGTTATCGTCAAGCAGTGGTACTCTATCCTTCAAGAGGAGCTATCAAGGATAGAAAAGGTAAATTACTGGTAGTAAACGAGGCAATGTATGACATCAAAGCCACCTATAATACCATCAAAAAGAGTAGTATAGATACTGCTGCTCTTTGCCATTTATTAGATATTTCAGACAGTACATTTTTAGCCAATCTGAATAAAGATTTCAGAAAAAAAGAATTTTCACAACGAAAACCCTATACTTTTCTTTCTCAAATATCAGCTGACAAATTCGCTCCACTAGAGGAGCAGCTACACCGTTTTCCTGGATTTCAGAGCGACCGAAAAAGTGTACGTGGTTATCCTCATCATGTAGGAGCACATATGTTAGGCTATATCAGTGAAGTCAGTCCTAAACAAATCAAGCAATCAGAAGGGGAATACAAACGAGGAGACTACATTGGTACAAGTGGTCTAGAGTTGTACTACGAGGAAGAGTTGCGAGGCGTACGAGGAGTAGAGCATGTACTCAAAGATAAATGGGGCAAACGCCAAGGCAAATATAAAGAAGGGGAATTAGATATTCCTGCACAGTCCGGCTTTGACCTCATCACTTCTATTGATTTAGAACTACAGGCCTATGGTGAAAAGCTACTCAAAAATAAGATTGGAGCTATTGTAGCAATAGAACCTAGTTCAGGCGAAATACTGGCTATGGTGACCGCCCCTAGTTACGATCCCGAGCTATTAGCGGTCAACAATGATCGCCAGAAAGCTTATCGAAATTTAAGTCAAGATTCCTTGATCCCGCTATTCAATAGAGCACTAATGGCTCAATACCCTCCTGGTTCTATTTTCAAGCCCGTTCTGTCTGCTATTGCCCTTGAAGAAGGAATCTTAACGCCAGATAGAGGAATGGCTTGTCGTGGTGGTTTTTTGTATGGAGGTCTACGAGTAGGATGTCATGGCCATGGGGGAATCAGTACTGTTGGAAATGCCATTCAGTATTCTTGCAATAACTACTACTGCCAAACATTTCGAGAAGTCGTAAATATGTATGGCTTCTACTACCCCGAAAAAGGTATGGATCGACTAGCTGACCACCTTCATTCTTGGGGATTGGGTAGTCGTCTAGGAGTTGACCTCCCCAATGAAGCAAAAGGACATGTCCCTACTACTGATTATTATAATCGTAAACATGGTAAGGGCAACTGGAAATTTTCTAATATGGTCTCTGTAGGAATTGGACAAGGTGAATTAGAAATTACTCCTGTACAAATGGCTAATATGGCTTGTATTATTGCAAATAGAGGCTATTATTATATTCCACACTTTGCCAAAGAACTGGTTGGAGACACTACCAATATTCTCAAAAAATATAAAGAACGTCAATATACAAAAGTACACCCAAAACATTTTGCACCAGTAGTACAAGGAATGGCTGATGTAATGACAGCAGGAACAGGAAGACGCTCTCGTATTGACGACATTGTCCTTTGTGGCAAAACTGGTACTGTAGAAAACTCTAAAGGAAAGGATCACTCTACTTTCATTGCCTTTGCTCCTAGGGATAATCCTAAGATAGCTATTGCAGTCTACGTCGAAAATGGTGGCTATGGCTCTACTTATGGCGGTCCTATTTCTAGTTTGATGATAGAAAAATATCTACGTGGTCATATAGAAGGAAAGTCTAGAGAAGCTCTAGAACGATTTATATTAAAAGCAGATTTAATACATAAACCAAAGCCTAAAGTAATAAACTAGTATGGGACAAAGAGGTGATTCAGAATTAGGTGGTTATGATTGGCTTACTATCTCCCTATGGGGAATACTAGTCTTGTCCGGGTGGTTAATGATATTTGCCTCTGGATATATTGACAAGCAATCTTTTACTCAACTCTGGGACTTAGACAAAAACTATGGGAAACAACTCTTATGGATAGGAGTGGGTCTTTCATTAATAGGTATCGTACAGCTCATTGAAGTCAAATTTTATGAGACCTTCGCTCCTATTTTTTATGGAATTATGGCCGTAGCCCTAGTGGGTGTTTTATTTACCACAGCGATTAAAGGAGCTACTTCTTGGTATTCTATAGGCAGTTTTCGATTGCAGCCATCAGAGTTTGCCAAAGTGACCACCGCGTTAATGCTCTCTTATTTTCTCAGTATGCCTACCAATAAAAATTTATCTTTCAACGCTAAATTACAATCTATTGGTATATTGCTCCTACCAGCAGGACTAGTACTCTTACAGGGGGATGCAGGTTCTACATTAGTCTACTTTTCTTTATTCTTAGTATTATTTCTAGCAGGTATGGATGCTTGGATTTATGCTCTAGGGGTAATCATAGCAGCACTTTCTATTAGTGCTCTACTGTATGATACTACTTGGTGGTTAGTCAATGCAATCCTCATTCTTGCTGGTGGTGTTCTAGTCAATTCCTGGAAACAAGAAACTCCTTGGTTAGGAATAACCATTGTGCAAGTCCTTGGTTCTTATTTTTTCTTTTCTCCTGACACCTACCTCTTGATTACGATACTAAATGGTCTCGTAATGGCAGTGCTAATGCTCCTCAATATTGGTCTAAAAAAATGGCAAATAAGCCTAGGGTCAGCAGCCATAGCTATTGCGGCTATTCTCTACTCTTCTTCTGTCAATTACATCTTTAACAACGTACTTCGCAAACACCAACAAGAAAGAATTTGGGTTTGGTTACGTCCCGAAAAATGCGATCCTTTGGGACCTCTTTACAATCTTGAGCAATCTAAATTTGCAATTGGTTCTGGTGGCTGGACAGGCAAAGGTTTTTTGCAAGGAGAGCGAACTAAACTGGATTATGTTCCAGAACAATCAACTGACTTTATCTTCTGTACAGTAGGAGAAGAGTGGGGTTATTTGGGTACTTCTTTTATCATTATTGTATTTTTTGTTCTGATTTTCAGAGTATTTCAGATTGCCAACAGACAGCGGTCTAACTTTGCCCGATTCTACGCTTACTGTGTAGCCTCTATATTATTCTTTCATGTATTTATCAATATTGGGATGACAATTGGACTTGTTCCTGTGATTGGAATTCCATTACCATTTATCAGTTATGGAGGCTCTTCTTTGATGTCTTTTTCGATCTTAATGGGAATACTAATCAAGCTTGATAGTGGTCGCCTCTCCAGCTTCCGTTAACATTTTCTAGCTGTTTTTTGACAAAACTAAAAATCCGACGCGGAACTTATAGCTTTCTTAGTTAGTTAGTTAGGTATTACTAGTCTATAGACTAAATTGCTGATTATCAGCAATCAACATCTTTAGCTATCAAATATCTTTATTTCGAGTGTGTTTAGAACAGACTCATAACTACAAAAACTGAAAGTATGAATTGGCGTAGGCTCAATGGTAGTAGAATTCTGTTGCCCATCAAAGAGGCAGTTCGAACTACTATTCAGAAAGAATTAGAATTAGGACACGAGCTCAAGATCTGTATAGGAACAGACTCACAAGTCCGTGGAATAGACACTGTTTTTGCAACCGTTATTGTTTTCCTACGAGAAGGCAAAGGAGGCTTTATGTTTATCAGTAGCAAAACTGAACAACAAAAGATGTCTATTAGAGAACGAATGATTAGTGAAGTAGGACGCTCTGTTACTCTGGCATATGAACTGTCAGAAGTATGGGATGAATTTGATATTGACTTGGAAATACATGCTGATATCAATACTGATGCTACTTTTAAATCAAATGTTGCTCTAAAAGAAGCAATGGGATACATCAAAGGAATGGGATATATTTTCAAAGCAAAACCCAACGCATTTGCTAGTTCCAGCTGTGCTGACAAGGTTTGCTAAGAAACTCCCTATACCATAAATTTTTACTACAATAAGCTATTTCCTATCTAGGAGATAGCTTATTTTTTAGCCATAACAGCTTGATCTTCTCTCAATATGGTAGCTACAGTAGCTTTTGCAGTTCCTTTTTCCTTAGAAGGAAAAATAAATCTTACAAAACGATAGAATACCCATAAAACAGGAATCGTGATCGCAATACCATAGTAAATCCAAAAATTATCTTCGGTAGTAGGAATATATGTAGGAATCTGTGTATACAGCCCATAAGCAAAAATGGCAAATATACCCCACCAAGCTAATAACATCAAAAAAATCATAGTTACTCGTGCTATTCTCCAAAGCAGATGAGGTAAATCACCTTCTTTCTTATAGCGTTTTACCGTTTCTGATACCGCCCGTTCTCTCAAATAAAAAAAGGCAGGCATAGGAAAGTAATGAAACACAAACGCCATTACAAAATAAAAACCTCCTGCTCCAAATGTTCCAAGTATCAGTGCCTTGAATATATATATTCCATTCATTGTATCATGCTTAACATCAATTAATCAGACAAGCGGTCGCTAGACTCCTTATCTATTCATTCTTCAAAATAAAACCAAAAAAGTTAGATTTTGAATAATCTATCCTCTTTTTTTATATCTTTAGTAATATGGAAAATCTACAAACACTACTACAAGATAAAGAATCTACCAGCTGGGAAGTTGGTTTTCGAGACTATGTTCGTACAGGAAAAGTTGCCATAGATGATTTTCTGTGGGAGTGGCTCTACCAGCGTATTGAGTGGCCGGATCAATCCTACAGTGTTTTCAACAAAGATAATATCTATGTACAAACCAATTTTCTAGGTGTCAATATCATCATTCGTACAGGAGATAATAATCAACGCCGATTCGTTCATACGGCTATGTTTGTATCCAACGCCTACCACCCCGATTTTGAAGTGACTGCTCAAGTAGAAGAAAATCAATGGCGTTTCCCATCTGTAGGGAATCCATTTATAGATGGTCCTAATTATCAATGGTGGGAAAAAATGCTATTTTGTAAACTTCTTCGCAGTATATTTGATACCCACAAGGGGTTAGATTTTATCATAGAACACATTCATAGATAAACAATCTAATTGAACAAGAAGTCTAAAAAATAAAGAGAGCTACTGAAACAAATTCAGTAGCTCTCTTTTCATAGATATATTCTGTATGTCTTTATTTTTCATTGACAATCGACATCGCCTGATTTTCTGCACTTGCAGCCGCAACAAACTCCTTGTATTCACTTGGAGACAATCCATCTAAACAGAATTGTAAAGGGTTAATTTTGTTTCCTTTATGAATTACTTCATAATGTACGTGAGGAGAAGTAGACGTACCAGTACTACCCACTAAACCAATTACCTCTCCACGCTTAACGATCTGTCCTACTTTACACTCTACCTTTGACATGTGTCCGTACAATGTTTGGTAACCATAACCATGATCTATTACTACATTTCTACCGTAACCTGATTTTTTGTACTCTACACGAACAATTGTTCCTGCTCCTGTTGCATAAATAGGAGTACCTTTTCTAGCACCAAAATCAATTCCAGTGTGCATTTTACGGGTTTTGAATACAGGATGTACTCTGTAACCAAATCCAGATAAGGCAGTCAATTTTTTCTTAAGTAGTCGGATAGGTCGTATGGAAGGGATAGCAGCAAGCATACGTTCTTTTTCTTGGGCTGCTTTCAAGACTTTGTCTTGAGATTTAGCAGAAACTGCTAGTTGATGGCGAAGTTTTGCCATTTTTTCGTTGGTGGCTATCAGTAACTCTGCATCTGAAAGATTTCTGATATCAGCATATTTATCACTACCGCCTCGTCCACCATTCCAAACACCATTGTCCGTAGGATTCATTTCGAGTACCTGTCTGTAAATCGCGTTATCTCTTTCGTGCAAATTACTCAATGCACTACTCATCATATCAATCTGATGATTCATTTCTGTATACTTCTGCTTCATCTGAGCTAATTCTCTAGATTGAGCATCTGTATTTTTATTTGGACTCAAAGCATACACTAATAGAGTATAAGCTCCTATTGTTCCAACTACTCCCAATACACGTAATATCCTTTGTTTCCAAGAGAAAGATACCTTCTCATATCGCAACGTGTGTTGGTTGTAGATATATTTTTCATTTGCCATAATAATGGTCTATGTTTTAGTTTTGAGCATTTAAAGTGGGTTATTAAATACAATTACGCCCACTTTTTGCAAGGCAAATATAGGCGCTAGATATTAATTCCCAAACTTTTTATAAAAAATCTGCTTTTTATTGAAACAAATTAACACTTGCTAAAAACGCTTTTTTCCACATAATATTATACCTGTGCTCTAATTAGATACTAATCTAATAGAAGTTGTTTATATTTGCAAAAATTAATGACAATTATACGCTATATATTATGATGACTGTAAACGAAATACGTCAAAAATTCTTAGATTTTTTTGAAGGCAAAGGACACAAAATAGTCCCTGCTGCTCCTATTGTCAACAAGAATGACCCTACCTTAATGTTTATCAATTCAGGTATGGCCCAGTTCAAGGATTATTTCCTTGGGAACGAAACACCTCCTGCCACTCGTATAGCAGACACTCAAAAATGTCTCCGTGTATCAGGTAAACACAACGACTTAGAGGATGTGGGACGTGATAGCTATCATCAAACTATGTTTGAAATGTTAGGCAACTGGTCTTTTGGGGATTATTTCAAAGAAGAATCTATTGCCTGGGCGTGGGAACTATTGACAGAAGTCTACAAAATAGACAAGGATAGAATTTACATCACAACATTTGAAGGAGATAAAGAAGATGGTGTTCCTGCTGATTCGGAAGCAGTCGAACTCTGGAAAAAATGGATCTCCGCTGATAGAATATTGCCTTTTGACAAAAAAGACAACTTCTGGGAAATGGGTGCTCAAGGTCCCTGTGGTCCTTGTTCTGAAATTCATGTTGATATTCGTCCTGAAGCAGACCGTGCTAAAGTAGACGGAAAAACTTTGGTCAATATGGATCATCCTCAGGTGATTGAAATCTGGAACTTAGTTTTCATGGAATTCAACCGCTTGGCAGACGGTTCGCTTGTTCCGTTGGCTCAAAAGTGTATTGATACAGGAATGGGACTTGAACGTCTATGTATGGTATTACAAGGAAAAACATCTAATTATGATACCGATGCTTTCAGTACTTATATTGATATAATAGAAAAAACAGCAGGAATAAAATATACTAATTCTTATGCCGAAGATGCTTATACAGATATAGCTATGCGTGTCATCGCAGACCATATTAGAGCAGTAGCTTTGGTTATTGCAGATGGACAAATGCCTTCTAATACAGGTGCTGGCTATGTAGTCCGTAGAGTACTACGTAGAGCGGTACGTTATTATTATAGCTTCCTCAATATTACAGAACCTTTCATCTACAAATTATTGCCTATTTGTGCAGATCTGTTCAAAGATATCTTCCCTGAATTAAAAGCTCAAGAGGCTTTGATCAAAAAAACAATACAAGAGGAAGAAAAAGCTTTCTTACGTACATTGGCTCGTGGTCTAGTTAGATTTGATAATCTAGATATAAAAAATAATGTGGTATCAGGTTCAGATGCGTTTGAACTATTTGACACCTATGGTTTTCCTTCTGACTTGACAGAACTACTAGCAAAAGAAAAAGGCTGGTCTGTAGACAAAGATGGATACAAAAAACTATTGGCAGAACAAAAGAAACGTTCTCAAAAAGATGCTGCCAAAGAAACATCGGATTGGGTTGAAATATTAGAAGACCCTAGTGTCAATTTTGTGGGTTATGATAAACATCAAACCGAAGCAAAAGTGGTCAAACACCGTAAAATTGTAGCGAAAGGAAAAGAACAATATCAAATCGTGTTGAATGAAACACCTTTTTATGCAGAAGGTGGTGGACAAATTGGAGATACAGGATTGTTATATTTTGGGGAAGAGAAAATACCTGTCATTGATACCAAAAGAGAAAACAACTTAATTGTACACTGGGTAAAACAACTTCCTGCCAACATACAGGAGACGGTTAATGCTCAAATCAATGTTCCTAAAAGACAATTGACTGAAAATAATCACTCTGCGACACACTTATTGCATGCTGCATTGCGTCAAGTATTGGGTAGTCACATTCAGCAGAAAGGTTCTTTGGTTTCAGACAAAAAACTACGTTTTGATTTTTCTCATCACGAAAAAGTAACCGACGAACAAATCCAAGCGATTGAAGCTATTGTCAATGCCAAAATTAGAGCTAATATTTCGCTCAAAGAACAACGTAATGTTCCGATTGCAGAAGCTGAAAAATCTGGTGCAATGATGCTTTTTGGTGAAAAATATGGCGAATCAGTTCGTATCATCACTTTTGACGATGATTATTCTAAAGAGCTATGCGGTGGCTGTCATGTAGATGCTACAGGGACTATTGGCTTGTTCAAAATCACAGTAGAAACTTCTGTTGCGACTGGTATTCGTAGAATAGAAGCTCTTACAGCCAAAGCGGCAGAGGATTATGTTCAGAAAGAACTCAACCTACTAGCAGAAGTAAAAGCTCTATTGAAAAACCCTAAAAACTTGACCAAAGCCGTAGAGGATTTGCAAGAAGCCAACAAAAAGCTAAAGAAAGACAATGAAAAGATTGGGGTACTCCAAGCTCAACTAGCAAAGGGAAATCTAAAAGCAAAAGCATTGAAAATAGGTGCCATTACTTTGATTGCCTCTGAAACAGATATTGTTGCAAAAGATGCCATCAAACAACTGAGCAATGACCTAGAACGTGAATTTGACAATTTGGTACTTGTGCTAGGGGCTAACAATAATGGAAAAGCTCTATTGACTGTTACGGCTGCTCAATCAGCGGTCAAAGAACATGGCATTCATGCAGGTAATATTATCAAAACCATCGCAAAAGAAGTGAATGGTGGTGGTGGTGGACAACCTTTCTTTGCCACAGCAGGAGGAAAAAATCCAGCAGGAATACCAACTGCTCTACTCAAAGCACAAGAAATGATCCATTCATTGGTTGGATAAGTCAGCTTTGTTTTACGAAAGAAAAAAATCTAAATGTTGGCAGCTCTTCTAAAAAGGGCTGCCAACTTTCGTATTAACGACTAAAAATCTACTTATTTTTATCATAACTTTAACGCTGCGACTAGGCTATCACTTTCCTATTTTCGTTTAAAAGGTGAAGAGCATGTCTAAATTTATCTTAATTCGTAATATGAAATCTCTTTTTAGCTTCTTATTACCTATTTTTTCGTCAATAGCTAAGGCTATTAACGAAAAAATGAGGCTCAATTAGCAAAAAAATAGTACTCACATTATCAAAAAACATAATTTTAGACATGCTCTAGGAATCTCGCAATCAAGTGTGATTTTTATATTCTATTGCTCCATTTTCGTACTGAACCTTTCACATTAGATGTTATGAATAAATATACCTATATCCTATTTCTGGTACTGTTAGTATCTACTAGCGTTGCTCTAGGGCAAAAAGCTATTTCCAATAAATTCAAGTTTGAAGATGGTGTTTATCTAAAACATGCTGACCTACGGAGTAATCAACCCAGTCAGCCTCTTTTCAAGATTCCTAATTTTGACTATCAGTTGGACAAAGATGGTAATCTTCTATTCTTATCAGATAAGTCAATGGCTAAACTGAGCGAATCAGAAATTAAGTCCATTGATAATATTTGGGGAATCTGTATCAATGGTAAACCTTACATGAAAATAAAACCTACAGCAGACGCTAACGAGGTTTATTTTGTCCGTTATTATATCATGGGAAGGATCTGCTACCTCTACTACCCTATCTTTGAAGAAAAAACGGTTCAGATGTATGTCTATAATCCTTATACAGGTCACAAGATGGGAAGCAAACCTATTGTCAATAAAGAAAAGAAATTTATAAAGAAGCTGATGTTGTTTGAGACTGGGGAGCTACAAGACTACACACCTCAGAACTTCATGAAGTTGATTGAATCTGACAAAAAATTACTAGCTTCACTCAAAGACCTCACTGAAGAGGAAACAGAAAATAAATTATTCAAATCTATCAAAATTTATAATGATAGAAATCCTATCTTAGCAACAAAGTAATTCTTCTTAAGTAATAGGGCAGAAATAAGTATAGATAAAAACACAGAGATTTTTGCTATATAATGAGGCGAAAAACACAGGGATAGCCTAGCTATCACGAGGCTTTTTAACGAAATTAGATACAAAAATATCGCTTGATTTTGCTATAAAATATTTTTGGCTTATTACTTAAAGACAAGAAATACTATTTCTATCTAGATATTTCAACACACTTACTATATTATGCTTAGTATATTCAAAAAAGAAGTGAATCTATTCTTAAGTTCCTTAATTGGGTACATCGCTATTGGCGTTTTCTTGATTGCAACGGCTCTTTTTCTTTGGGTATTTCCAGATTATAGTGTCATCAACTATGGATTTTCTACTCTGGAATCTTTTTTCAGAATGGCTCCCTATATTTTCTTATTCTTGATCCCTGCTATCACCATGCGAACTTTTGCAGAAGAAATACAAACAGGAACGATCGAACTATTAGCGACTCGACCTATCAATGACTGGGAAATCATCTTAGGAAAATACTTTGCTGCTGTCTTCTTAGTGGCTCTGGCCATTCTCCCTACATTTGTTTATTATTACTCTATTTCTCAACTAGGTATGCCCAAAGGCAACCTGGATGTAGGGGCTACCTGGGGGTCTTATCTCGGGCTATTTGCATTAGGGTCTGTGTTTGTTGCCATTGGTTTATTTTGTTCTTCTATGACGAGCAATCAGATCATTGCCTTCATTTCTGCACTATTCCTATGTGGTTTCTGCTATGATGCATTCAGCAGTTTGAGTCGTTTACAGGTTTTTTATGGCACCTCTGATGCTTTAGTAGAGTCTTTGGGGATCAACTATCATTATGCGTCCATTAGTCGCGGACTTATTGACAGTAGAGACGTCATCTACTTTTTGACCGTTATTGCAGGGTTCTTGGCCATGACTAAATTTGCCCTCGAAAAACGTAAATGGTAATCAAGCTATTCTATTCTATACTTCTATAACTTCAATTCTTACGAATCACTATGCGAACTAGATTTTTGCAATCCATCATACAATTGACACTTTTCATTGGTATTCTTATCTTTTTGAATATCATCGCAAGTTTTTTCTATGGTGATATTGACCTAACAGAAGACCAACGATTTACGCTAAACGAAGCAACTTATGATCTGATCGAAGAATTAGACGATGTCGTTACCGTTGAGATTTATCTTGCAGGGGAACTGCCCTCTTCTTTCAAACGACTCAATGGAGCAGTCATTGACTTACTCAATAAATTCCGTAGCCGTACAGGACAAATCCAATATCGATTTGTCAACCCTACTGACGGTACAGAAGAGGAGAATATGGCGATGCTCGAAAAACTCGAAAAAGATGATATCGTTCCTATCAACCTAACAATGACAAGTGGTTCGAGTCGAGAAGCGAGATTAGTTTTCCCCTATGCTATTATTCGATACAAACAACGTCAAAAAGTAGTTAGTTTACTAGAAAGTACGGGAGGGTTTAATAGAGATTTCACCCGAATGGAAGCCATCAACCCTTCTATCAATCTACTTGAATACAAATTTGCTAATGCCATACAGAAACTACAGAGCAAAACTCGCCCTAGAATGGTATTGCTGACAGGGCATGGAGAACTTCAACGCCCTTGGACAGAGTCTCTAGAAGCTTCTATGTTTGAGTACTATGATATTGCCCGTCTTGATCTCAATAAAGTTACTAAAATTGACACCCACATTCACGTAGTAATCATCCCTAAACCACTTTATCCTTTTGGAGAGAAGCATTTGTTTATGATTGACCAATATGTTATGAATGGCGGTAAAGTCGTTTGGTTAGTAGATGCTCTCAATATGGAGTTGGATAGTATGGGAAGTAAAGGTGTTTTCATGCCACAAGGACGACCATTAGACTTCCATAACCTATTATTTACCTATGGTGTTCGGGTTAATGCTAATTTGGTACTAGACTGGGAAGCTAGTTCTATACCCATGCAGGTAGGAATGAATGGAGATCAGCCTCAAATAGAACTTCGTAAATGGTTCTATCATCCTAAAGCTTATCCTTATCATACGCCTCTAGAAGCTCAAGAAATAGGAGAAAATACGATACAGCATCCTATCGTTCAAAATTTAGATTTTATTGATACGCGTTATCCCTCTAGTATTGATACCGTTCGTACGGATGCTAATATCAAAAAAACACCTCTTTTGCGGTCTTCTAAATATAGCAAGGTTCAATTTCCTCCTGTTCGAGTCAGTATCAATATTGCCGATGCTAAAATCGGACAAGATGCTTTCAAAAAAGAAAATCAAAATATAGCGGTACTGCTAGAAGGTGAATTTCCTTCTCATTACAAAGGAAGAGTCCCCGCAGAAATGCTAGCTTCGCTACAAAAGATGGGACAGCCCTATCTAGAAAAAGCAAAACCAAATGGCAAAATGATTGTGATCTCTGATGGAGATATTGCTAAAAATGCCATAGACAGACGCTCTGGTAAGCCACTTCCACTAGGAATGAATAAATATGATGGCTACACCTATGGCAATAAAGATTTCTTGATGAACTGCCTAGAGTATCTGATTGATAACAAAGGTATTATTGCCGCTCGTAACAAAGAAATCAAATTGCGTCCATTGGATCAAGAACGAGCCTTTGCCGAGGAAACTACATGGCAAGTCATTAATATAGTACTTCCATTATTAGTACTAGGAATATTTGGGTTCGTATATGTCTTTGCTCGAAAAAATCGATTTGGGAAATAAGAGCTTATTTCAAAAGACAAATGCCCTCAATAATATTATTTATTGAGGGCATTTTTTTATGAAGCTTTATATTTAGTCTACAAATCCAACTACCTCGTAAGCTCTTTCACCATTGATCTGAATGCGTTCGTACAGTGTGTTAAACACCTGATAATACTCATACCCATTAACAGTTACTAGTTCGTAATGATTGGGGATATTATAAACTACCGTCCCTATCTCAGGTTCTACTACCTCATATCTATTATTGATATAATTATAAAAAACGCCATTGCTCCAAAAGTAGTTTCTACCAAAGTGTCTTACTCTGACATACCCTACAGGTAGTACTCGTAGACTAAAACCAATCCGAGGCATAATGGGAGTATACACACCCGCCGCAAAAGTATAATATCTCTGATTAGCATAGTAATAATTTCGTCCTCCGTGTACTAATACTGTTCTTTGTGGCAATGATCGTACACCAACTACTGACCTTCTAGGATTTCTATAGACAATATTCGTTTTAGCTACTCTCTTATTTGGAATGCGGTGCTTAGCTCTATAATTCGAATGCTTAACACTATTACTACGAGTATTTACTGTTCTGTTATTCGTATTTCTGGTTGTATTACTACGAGTATTTACAGCTCTGTTGTCTGTATGTCTAGTAGTATTACTGCGAGTACTTCCTGTTCTGTTATTTGTATTTCTGGTTGTATTACTGCGAGTACTTGCTGCTCTGTTATTCGTGTTTCCTTTACTAGAAGATCTGTTATTACGATTCTTATTGACAGAGGTTCTACTATTAGAACTCCTTGATTTCTGAGCATAAAGACTAGTATCTCCTAGAACAAATAGCATGCATAATGTTGCTACCAATATTTTCATGTGATTAGTCATAATAAATAGTTTTAGTTGCTTAATTTTCCTATTTAGATAACCGTAGTCTCGGATGGTTTAATGTATTAAGAATACATTAACACCTATTTCCTATTTCATTTTTTTTAGCACTTTTTTACCCATATAAATTAACCCATAAACACTAGTACATCCATCTGATACTTCTAATTCTTCATTATTTCCATTGATATACATTCGGGTCGGAAAATATTCCCAACTGTGTGTTTTACAAAACTCCCTGTGTCGCTCCGTGCTGATATCTTCTGCACTATCTCCTATCCTTACATTGATGAAATTTTTATTGTAAAAATCTGCGACCTTTTCGTCAGTAAATACATTCAAGGCGATTCTTCTACAAACATGGAATCCAGAAGTATATATATTCACAAAAATAGGTTTTCCAGTTTTTTTAGACAGGGCAAGTGTTTCTTCCCACGATCCCTCAAAAAACTGAATGCCTTTTTTAAGTGATTCCACTTTCTTAATGGCGTTAGTGGTAGCTTTTAGCACATCCCCCCATTCACTAATAGGCCTAGGGTAACCTTTATCCATTTTGTGGGAGAGCATATCCACTCGAATGTATTGATCTCCACTAAAAAAATAAGCCTTTCCTTTGGAGGCATAACAAATCGCTCCATCTATTTGCCCAAAAGGTAGGTCCCTAAAAACTGTAGTAAGAGGTTTTCTCTCCAATACTTCATTGGTCTTATTATCGTAAATCGTTACTTGATTAGAGGACAGGAAATAAGTTTTTTCATCCCAATTAAAAGTAGCCTCTATTTTTGTATCAGGAGTTTTTAATATCTCTCCCCATTCATTAATAGGCTTAGGGTAACCTGGATCCATTCTGCTGAATAACATATCTACTCGAATATATTGATCTCCACTAAAAAAATAAGCCTTTCCTCTAGAAGCATAACAAACCGCTCCATCTATTTGCTCAAAAGGTAGGTCATCAAAGACTATCCTAATAGATTTACTCTCCAATATTTCATTCGTCTTATTATTGTAAATCGTTACGTGTTTGGGGAACAAGAAATAAGTTTTTTGACTCCAATTGAAAGTAGCCTGTATGGTAGTGTCTTGTGCTTGCACAGCTATTGTACTAAACAATGCTATTGCTAATAATAATTTTTTCATGGCAATGTATTTTTATTTTTTATTAGTCTAAGAGACTGTTTAAGAAGTTAATTCTTAAACAGTCTCTAATTCATAACTCCCTTCGGTTATTTTTTGAAGCAAGCTGTTTTTATTATAATAGCTTTATTTTGGTTAGTTACATTTTTTGATATATAACCTAGTAATTTTTTTTAGTCTTCGGCCATAGGGGATAAAAAAAGGCATCCTCCTTTCTATCTAGAAAGAAGGATGCCTTAAAAAATTATAGTCGAGACGACTGGATTCGAACCAGTGACCCCTACCCTGTCAAGGTAGTGCTCTA
>CAYOJF010000061.1:0-16246 GCA_964404215.1 uncultured Aureispira sp.
ATTCGTAGGGGAACGAAAATATCTTTTCTCAATTAGACATCGTCAAGTACTCAATTTCGTAGCTTAGGCTACGAATTTCCGCCTTTCCTCGCTAATCAAAAAAATCTATCTCGCCCCCTTAATACAAAACAATTCATAATAACCTCTATTTTATTATGAAATAAAATCTTTTTGCTAAAAAATACTTTGTACTTTTTAGGGTATAAATGATACCTATGATACGTACCTTATTATTTTCATTACTATTAGGAATTAGCAGTTCCTTCCATTGGTTGACAGGAACAGAAATAGCTGTCCCAACGCCCCCACCGCTACCTATTGATAAAGATATTATTCCAGCTGCTCATCAGTTTTTTAAATATGCTCCTTATGTCAAAGGAAAAAGGCTAGGGTTAGTGGTTAATCACACCTCTACTGTCGGAGGAAAACATCTGATTGATGATTTGATTCAGAGAGACTGTCAAGTCAAAAAAATATTTGCTCCTGAACATGGTTTTAGGGGAAAAGCAGATGCTGGCGAAAAAGTAAAAAACGGTATTGATACCAAAACAGGACTTCCTATTGTATCGCTATACGGCAAAAACAAAAAGCCTAAAAAGAGTGATCTAGAAGGATTAGATCTGATTATTTTTGATATACAAGACGTAGGTGCTCGATTCTATACGTACACTTCTACCATGACTTATATCATGGAGGCTTGTGCCGAAAATAATATTCCCCTACTGATCCTTGACCGTCCTAATCCTAATGGACACTATGTAGATGGTCCAATACTTCAAAAGGCTCAAAAATCTTTTATTGGACTCCACCCTGTCCCAATCATACATGGTTTAACAGTAGCAGAGTATGCTCGCATGATTAATGGAGAAGGTTGGTTAGCCAATGGCGTACAATGTCAACTATACCATGTTGAATGTTTGAATTATAATCACAAAAAATTTTATAAACTCCCTATTGCTCCTTCTCCCAATCTCCCTAATATGAAGAGTATTTACCTCTACCCTTCTTTGTGTCTATTTGAGGGAACTACTGGGGTTAGTATAGGTAGAGGAACAGATAAACAATTTCAAATAATTGGGCATCCAAACGCTAAAAAATACTATACCTTTACACCTACTCCTAAAGCAGGAGCAAAACATCCCAAACAAGAAGGCAAAAAATGCAATGGAATCGACCTCAGCCTTCGTTCTATTGATGATTTGCAAACGATTACAACACTTAATCTAGACTTTATTCTAGATATGTACCGAGATCTCCCTAGTAGTGACCAAAGTACTTTCTTTAGAAAAGATGGCTTTTTCAATTTGCTGGCAGGTAATACACAACTAAAAGAACAAATTATTGCTCAAAAAAGTGCGAAAGAAATCAGGAAAAGTTGGCAAGCTGAATTGGAGGCTTACAAGAAAATTCGTAAAAAGTACCTTCTCTATAAGGACTTCGAATGATAGAAGCGATTATGAAAAAAACAGGGCTCTTTTTATTACTTATTCATAGCCTAACTGCTTGCAATTGGAATACTACTGAGAACAACACAACGCCTTGTTTTGACTTCATGAAAGATTGGTCAGAACTATATGTTCATTCCTTTTCTTCGCCTCAACACGCTCAAGAAATACATCGTGTTATTCGTACTTTTTTGATCGAAGCTCATCAAGTATTTCAGACCAATAAACTTCCTGATAATTATGAAAAAACATGGCTTGTATTTTTAGAGACTCAAATATTATCGAACCCTAAAGCTTCCATTCACTTAGATACCAATGTCCTATCTGATTGTTTGAATCAACTAAAAAACCATTCTAATAGCACTCCTATTTGTGACCGACTATATCTGTTTCATAAAATTAGTAAAATACTATCAAGGGGCACTTTGAGTAGCCAGACAGATTTAATAGAATTAGAAATTTTGCAGCAAGATACACTCCATTTAGATCCCAATCAAATTTACCAATTCCCCTATTATTTGAAGTACCATTATGCAAAAAGCAATGTTTTCACACTCAACAAAATACATACTCTCAATGGTGATACATTGGCAATAGACTATGAAAATATCACCATAAAAACGCCTGCCTTATCTGATACGATAATTATAGATACTTTTTGTTTCCAACTACAGAATGAACTCACAGGAGAATTCTATAAAGAATCTTTCATAATTCCTATTTACCTGAATAAATAACAATGAAGTTGTTTAAATCTCTAATCGAGTTTAGTACTACACTATAGTCCCAAACAATTATCTGGACGATAAAAAACAGAGGTACAAGATGAGATTTCCATGCTAGGTGCTAGACCAAAGAAATCTAATCGCTTAAACCCTTTTTCGATCAAAAAGTCATATCCTTCTTGATAAATATCTCTATCTGAATTATCCCATATAACTACTCCATCTGAAGTTAGGGCATTGATACTATTTTTAGCACACTCTACTCGTTTCCTACCGTCTACCAAAATGAGGTGAAATTGATTTTCGTAATTTAAAATCTCCTTTTCATAAGCCTTTGATTCTAAATCTCGTTGTAAATAATCGACATTAGAGAGTTTTTTGATCTTACCTTCAACAAAGGCGTACCAATCTTTGTGATGTTCAACAGATGTCACTTGACCAACCCGACTTGCAAACCAAAAAGTAGAATTCCCACTACCATATTCTAGTAGATTCATTTTTTTAGTTAGGCGTTGCTCTATGAAATGGATAAAACTATAAGTCAACCAAGGAATACCTTTACCTTCAGCATCCACGGGTACTCCTTCCACAGCACTTCTCATCCACCCTTGTTCTTTTAGATAATGTTTTTTTAGAAAGTAAATGCGTAATGCTCGTCTCGTAAAAGGTAAGAGGTCGATTATTTTTATAATTGTCTTTTTCATGCTGTTGTTATGACTTAGAATACCAAGTTGTTTAAATATTAGAGCCTGTCCAGAATTCAACAATTTCACTAAAAATCAATTGAATTTTATTTTTAATTTAACTCCTAGAAAGCAAGATAAAAGAAAAAACTTGTTTCTCCAATTTAAGTGAGTTGTCCCCAAAAACAACCTAAATATTTATGCAATCATCCATATCTACAAGGGCATGTCTAAACACTCCAATCAAGCTAATTATTATTAGGTATAAATTAAAGGTTATGCAAGTAAATTTAGTATGAGCTAACTTGTTCTTTTCAATTTTGATCGCATCACAACACCAGTCTAATAGCCCCTACGTCCGTTGGGACAGGCTGCGGCTATTAGACTGGTGTCGTTCTTTATCTAAATCAAAAATTACTGCCTTCCATCATTACTAAATCTACTTACATAATCTTTATTACTCCTTCACCACCTTAATTTGCTCAATTGTATTTGCTGTCTCAATAGATAAGTAATAAACACCACTAGCTAAGAAACTTAGGTCTAATTGTTCTCTTTTGGTCCCCATTATTTTTGTAATAACTCTTCTCCCCAATTGGTCAAAAAGTTGTAGGCTAGCTTTTTCTTCCTGCACTGCTTCTATATAGAGAGAACCCTGTGTTGGATTAGGATAAATTTGCCAATAATTTTGAGCCTGAATTTCGCTCTGATTTGTAATAATAATGGGATAACAGTTAGAAGTTCGAACACAGCTATTCCCCCCTCTAATCTGCACCGCATAACTACCATTAGTAGTAGCAACATATCCTCGCCGAGTAGCTCCATTGATAGGCAAAAAAGTACCATTTTGGCAGCGTCCCCACTGATAACGAGTACTAAATAATTGTGGTTGATTGGACCAAAGTTGTGTGCCATTCCTGACGACAACACTAGTATCTACTTGCAAAGTATCTATAGTCAAATTGAGCTGAATAATACTATCGCATCCTGTAGAAGCGACCAAGGTATCTCGATATACTCCTGATTGGAAATAATCCTGCCCTCTCCAACTAAAGCTATCACAAGCTGTCTCGTATACATCCTGTGGTAATATCTCAGTTAAGATCTCAAAAGGAAAATAACGCTCTGCCATCCCAAAGCAAGTATATTCATACATTTTTAATGCAAAATTTTGTGGAGTGGCATTCGGTATTTGTATGTCAATTGCCAATCTACCTACATTGCTCGTATCTGGGTAACCTACACTAACATTAGCAGACGGGAATGCTGGCAAAACAGTACTATTGATGGCATCATATTGAATACTATCCTTCCCTGTCGAAGAATAATTATTGAAGTAAACCCTAAAAGATACCGTCTGATTAGGACAGACAAAAAGTCGATGAGGCTGCCCAAAAGAAGAGGTATAATTCTCTGTTGTTACCAGACTATCTAGCTGAATACGTTGACTACAGTCTAATACCACTATCAATAGTTCTCGTATGGTGGTATTAATGACAATACCATTTCTAATTTCATTAATGGCCACCCCAACCAATGCAACTTGCCCAGAAACACTGCTATCTGGTGTATAAGAAATCTGCCCTGTCATAGAATCCAGTTCAAAAACAGTTCCGGGAGCAACTAACATAGGACTCCCTCCACTATAACCATTAACATAAGTAACAGTGGTACTATTACTAATAGGGACATCTACCAGTTGGTACCTCAAGCTATCTCCATCTCCATCAAAAGCATTAATATTGAAGGTATTGAATCCATTACAAGTAGCGATATAAGGCACTTCATTGGCAAAAACAACCGATTGGTTGTATGGTGTCCTAGGTGTTATTTTTTGTTCATAGTAATAGGGTGTTCCTGAGCCATTGTTTATATTAGTTAGAGCTGCTGACCGACAACAAGAAGAAACACTGAGTGTCCATGTACCACAATTGGGATCTAAGATAACGGTATCCAGATAAGTATGCTTTTCAATTCCAATACCCAAAGCAGAGGGCACTTGGCAAGGAGATACGGTATCACAGACAATGGATAAGTCTAGTATTTGAGTCCGTTGAGCAGCTCTACTACTAGGTGGGGCACAACTATTAGTATTGTTATAATCAATAAATATTACTGAAGGAGCATTAATCCCATAACAGTCTCTGTAGAATATATAGGTTACTTCATAGGTGTGTGTAGTTGAATCCAAACACTTATAACTCAACCCACCTGTGTATTGGTGTAAGGCATGCAATTGATTCGTTGAAAATAAACCACTCAATAAAAAGCTGATAATAAGAAATAAGAAAGATTTTTTCATGGGTAGGAATAGGTATGATTTATTAAGAAATAGGGAAAAGGTTAGACGCCAAATTGCTGCAAGTGATGATCGTGATGTTTATACATTCCCCAAGAACGTTCCTGTTCTGTCATACGACCAAGATAAGGATGTTCTGCTACACCCTTTTTTTCATACATAGTTTTCAGTGCCTTGAGCAAACGTTTTTTTGCCTCTTCAAAAGCTACTGTTGTTGTATCTGTGACATATTGCGGATGGGTAGGAATACCTTTCTTGTAAGGTTTATCATTCAGTACCGTTTTACGGACAAATCCCCGTAGTAATCTGAATATAAAGGTCGTCTGAAGTTCCTTACCATTCGCTACTTCTTGTATTTCAGCACAATGTGCTAACATTTGAGCGGCATTCATTTTACCCCACAGCGGTTTATCGGTCGGTTGCAATTGTTCGATTCGATTGATAAATAACGCATAATTTTTAGCATCAAATAAATTATAGTTGGAACTAGTCATCATATTATTTAAGTTAGTTTTGATAAAAGTCGTCTAGGCGACAAATCTATTAAAGTATTCTTTGTAGTTTTAATTATTGAAATCTAAAATTAGAGCCTGTTATAGTAAAATTTCTAATTTCAGTAGGTGATCTATCACCAATCTATTCAACGACTACTTTGTTTGTACAATAGTAAATAGTTGATCAAATTATATTTAGTATGAAAGTTCGATATCTATTCCTTTTCCTCCTTTGCTATTATTCCATTATTGATACGACAACTATAATGGCTCAGGGTGTATCTATGACAGATTTTGGCATTGCTTACCATTTTGGTGCATACAACAAAGCAACTAGTTTTGGAGAACAGTTACTGTTGCGTCCCTCTGTCCGCCAAAACAAGATACAGCAACTAAATATTACTACCAAATTAGGGGATAGTTATACTTACTTAGGGGATTACAATAGAGGATTGGAACACCTCCAATGGGCAATTGATAGTAGTAGCCAAGATACTGAACAATTGACTTATAAAATTATAGCACTTCATCAACAAGGATTCATTCATTTTGAGCTCAACCAAACAGAGGAAGCTCAAGAAGCCTTCACAGCTATATTAGACTGGAAAAAATCAAACGAAAGTCTATTTAGAAAAGACTCTACTATTACTGATATATATGCTCGAACACTAATTGGGATTGCTCAAACTACCTTTGCCCAACAAGACTATGTTCAATCCAAAGCTTTTAGCTTCAAAGCTATCCAATATATTGAGAAAAACCTTCTTGATACAGCTCTATTAGCACAGAGTTATTTGCAGCTCAGTCAAGCTCTTGGGCGTATAGGAGATTTCAATCTTTCGCAACAATATCTACAACAGTCCATACAAATATCTAATCAATATCCTACTCAAAAAGGATTGGACTGGATTAACTTCCATCATAGAATAGCAGCATTCTTTTTGAAAACAGATCAAATTGAAGAAGCTTTAACACATAATCAACAAGCCTTATCCATATTGTTTCCTCAGGTTAAAGCAGGGCAACTTCCTACAAAAAAAACAGTAGAGTATACAAACTCTCCTAGTATTGCCGCTATGGCTATTGCTCAGAGAGCAATGATTCAGAGTGCTGATACAGAACAAAAAACATGGATAACAGCACTAGAGAGTTATCGTTTATTAGATCATCTAATTTATAGACTGAAAAGAACCTATACTGACCAATCTGCTCAATTACTTTGGTCACAAAAATCGCTCAAATATTACACCAAAGCTATACAAACAGCTCTATTGCTGCATGAACAGACCAAAGATGAAAAATACAAAGCCCTTGCTTTTGAATTTTCTGAAAAAAGTAAGAGTTCTATCCTTTTAGGAGCTTTCCAGAGAGCCAAAGCTCAAAAAATAGCGAATGTTCCTAGTAGTATTCTTCAGCAGGAAACAGACTATCGTCAAGCCTATGAAGAACTACGCAGCGAAGTTACCATACTAGAACAAAAACGTTTTTTGACTACAGATGTAAAAACAAAAATACAACAACTCAAAGGGGAACTTCAAGTCAAGAAACAAACCTATGAAGACTACCTCATCAAAATCAAAAAGAACTACCCAGACTATTATAAACTGAAGTTTGATATTCAAGTAGTAGATGTGCCTAGTATACAAGAAAGCTTGGAAACAGATCAATTACTCATAGAGTATTTTATTGGCAAAAAAGAAGTCATTATCTTCAAAATAGGCAAGTACAAATTTGAAGTTTTCCAAAAGAAAATCATTGGTAATTTAGAGAACGACATCATGACTTTCAGAGAAAGTATTTATGGTTATTTCTTAAAAACAAAACGAATAGGTTCTATTACTAAAGAAACCTACTGGACTCAATACAATGACTTAGGGTACAAACTGTATCAAACACTCTTAGCCCCTGCATTGAAGGATACTCATGAAGACCGTCTTACAATCATATTAGCAGGCCACTTAGGCTTATTGCCTTTTGAAGCTTTGTTGACAGAAAAAAATACAACTAAAAATTTCAAAAAAGTCCCCTACTTAGTCAAAAATTGTGCACTAAGCTATTGTTATTCAGCTTCTTTACTCAAGGAGATGAAAGACAAACCTCACCGAGCAGAAAAAATATTCTTAGGTTTTGCACCTAAATTTGATAGCAAATCAGTTCTAGAAGGGAAATATCAATTTGATCCATTAGAACATAGTGAAAAAGAAGTTTCTAGTATTTTCAACCTAGTTGATATGATGGGAGAAGTTTTTGATGGAGAACAAGCGACCAAAGAAACATTCCAAGAAAAATGTCAAGACTACTGTATTGTTCATGTAGCTACACACGGTATGATGGATAGTAGAAATTCAGATGCTTCTTTCTTGGCGTTTTCGGAAGTCAAAGACTCCAATGATAATGAATTGCTATATGTCAAGGAATTGTACAATATGAATATGACCGCAGAGTTAGTCGTTTTGAGTGCCTGCGAAACGGGCATTGGTCAGCTAGAGGAAAGTGAAGGTGTTGCTAGTTTGGCTAGAGGATTTTCTTATGCTGGAGCCAAAAGTATCATTACTTCTTTGTGGGCAGTCAATGATTTTGCCACAGCTGAAATCATGCAACAACTCTATAAAAACCTTAAAAATGGCATGCCAAAAGATAAAGCTCTGCAAGCTGCCAAACTCTATCTAATCAATAATGCTAGTGTAGAAACAGCACACCCATTTCTCTGGTCTGCTTTTATTCAGATTGGTGATGAAACACCTTTACCTCAACCTGAAGTAGAGAAAAAAGAAGGGAGTTTGATTCTAGCCATATTTGGGTTAATGCACTGGGTGTTCATTGGTGTAATTATCCTAGCAGCTATCTGGGCAGGGATTTCTCAATTCATACCTAAGTATAATGATGATGAATAAGAGGATCATTAAAAGTAACATTAAGTATTTACAGTCTAATCTTAATCCTCTGTAAGATTCTGTATCTACTTAGTAACTGATGTTACGCAGGGTCCAGATATTTTGACAAAATAAGAATTAGGGGTTGCTTAACTAGTCGTTTTACAATGTTGAATGGCTTAATGTTTAATTTTGAATGCCAAGTATGCTATTTTACTAGCATTAAGCATTCAAAATTAAACTAATAGCAGACTTTAAGAATCGAACCTCGTTTATGATTTTCAATAGGGGGAGTATTTCTGCGTAACAACAGTTAGTAAATTTCACAAGGCTCCTCCTAAATAAAAGAGCTTTTTATTCAAAATAAGTATTCAATCAATTATTTTTAGGGCGATTTCAAATCGTTTTGGTATCAAATTCCGTTTCATTATACCTATTTCAAACCTAAAAAAAATCATGTATAAAATACTTATACTCATTATAATAACTCTAGGTGTTTACTCTTGTCAAACTTCAAAAAAGAGCACCCCTAATCTAAATTCAGAAGAATATTGGATGAAAAAAAACATGCTCGACCGTTTTGTAGGAATGCAAGAAGGTTTATTTCTAATGTATGACTCCCTTGGGAGACAGCCTAGAGTAATGAAATCAGGCGATAGTCTAATGCTTTATAGTATCCAATTTGGCAACCCAGATAAAAATGGTATTTGGCTCTACCAAAAAATGTATATGTCCTCCTTCCAAGAAGAACCTCTTACAGTCAATTTCTTAAAAATCACTAAGACTTCGACCGACACTATCAAAGTAGAACAATTTGAAGCTCTAGAAAAAGGTACTTTTGTCAATGCTGACAAGACACCCAATATGCTCAAATCGCTTTCGTTCGACCAACTAGTCCCCGTCAACTGTGACATTACTTTCACGAAAGAATCTCAAACAAGGTTTAAAGGAACTACTCCTATTTGTGAAATAGATTTCGATGCCGGGAGAACTCAGATATATGCCAATAAATTTGATATAGAGGTCAGTGGTATTCGCCTAAACACCTCCTATTATGCAAAAGAAGATGGCAAATACATCTATAAATCAAAAGGGGATGCTTACTTAATAAGAAGCAATTCCTCCAAATAGTTTATGCTTATGTCTAAAACAATTATACTTCTAGTCGGTAGTATTTTTATCTTATGTCACTCCTGTGTGACTAGCAAAAAGGAATCTAAAAACACAGAAAACTATTGGCTTAATAAAAACACACTAGATCGTTTTGTAGGGATGCAAGTAGGCCATTTCATGCTCCATGATTCTGCTGGGACTAAACCGACAATCATGGGCTCAGGTGATAGTTTATTTGTCTATACTGCCCAATTTTCCAATCCAAATAAAGATGATATTTGGCTCTATCAAAAGATGTATATGTCCTCTTTCCCAGAAAAGCCCCTACATCTAACTTTCTTAAAAGTCAAAAAGACGAACACTGATTCTATATTTGTCGAAGAATTTAGTCTTGACGATACCAAACCCTTTATCAATGCTGACAAAGATCCTAGCCTACTCAATCAATTAGATTTCCAATTGCTACATTCGATCAATTGTGATATGAATTTCATCAAAGAAACACAATTGAAATTTGTTAGCAAAACAGCTATTTGTGAAGTTCCTCTTGATTTAGGGCATTTACAAATTTATACCAATGAATTTGTGGTAGAACCTAATAATATTTATGTTCGAACAACTTATTATGAAAAAGAAAATGGCCAGTACAAATATAAAAATGAAGGTAAAGCTTACCTTATACGTACTCCAAAAAAATAATGTGGTAAATAAAATCTATTCTCAATCGCAGGTCTGAAATTTTTTGTTTTTACGTTTTAAAAACATTTTGTTTTAATTATTTTATCCTATATTAGTGTCCTAACATACTGTCTTATAGACTTTATTATGAATTGTCTATCTCTAGTGATTAAAATCACCTCTAAAGAAAAATAACTGCTTATGCAAATCAAGAATATACAACAATTCCGTACCAACTGGAGAAATGCCCAAGGTTACGACATGCCTAATTGGGACGAAAATTTTATCGGTAGTAGCCACGAAGAGAATAGTGGTTTTTACAAGATGGTCAATGGTATTGTCAATAATATCAAGGCAGACTTAACACCAAAACTTCAGAATGCACAAGATGAGCAAGCTATTTATGAATTTTTACAAAATGCTGCAGATAGTAAATCTACAGAGTGTGCCGTAATCTATGATGAGCATTTTTTCATGGTGCTCAACAATGGTAGTACTTTTTCTGAAAAAGACCTCAAGGCTCTGCTCAATTCTTTTCAGGGAACTAAATCAGATAAGACAAAACCAGAAAACTGCGAAAAAATAGGTCGTTATGGCATTGGTTTTAAGCTCGCTTATCGACTAATGGGTAAATCAGACGGAGCGGAAGAACTCTTACGTGATCTAGCAGGTCCTCTTGTATTTAGTTGGCATACCAATGACCAATTTAATAACTTGCTAGAATATCAAAACAGTAAACAAATAGAGCCTATACATAGTATTGATAGTGAAACAGCTCCTTGGTTACTAAAGATAATATTAGCGTGTTTCCCTACTTTCCCGAATGAATCTGTCAAAAATTTAGACTATGACGATCAAATTCTTTTTAAGGAGGAAGAATTAGTCGAATTGGTTACTTTTCTCAATAAACACAAACACTTATTAGAAAACTTTTCCCTCGAACAAGGCTCTCTATTTTTCTTGCGATTTGGTCCCAAAAAGCATGAAAAACTAAAAGAATCCCTCCTCAATATCAAATCAGGCGTTGGATATGCGATGAATAACCTCAAAACACTTGAAAAAGTAGCTCTCCAAGATGAAATCATCGAAAAATACGAGACTAATTTTGAACGTTATTCTATCCTACCAGGTACAGAAGATTTCAAAGCTATTGACCCAGAATTCCCAGGCTGTCCAATTGAAATTTCTCTAGGATTTCCTGCTAGTCTAGAACAAATGAGAGCCCTTCAACAGGCACCCAGTCTATATCAGTTCTTTCCTATGCGAAATGAGCGTCATAGTATGGCTTATTTCATTCACAGTTCTTCTTTTGCCAAGATCACAGACAGAACCCGACTGGACGATCAAGGTGAAGCCAATATCGAAACTTTTAAGTATATTGCTCGTTCACTGAAACGTAATCTAACCAGATACAAGCAGGAAGACTTAGCTGCCTATACTCGTATCTACAAGGCTCTACTTCTAACAGATCGTTCTTCTGAATACGATGCAGAACTCATCAATACGCATCTATATGATCCCTTATTAGATTTCATCCAAAATAATATCCCGACCAATAAAGGTAATTTTTACCCCAAAGACTTAGTCATAGCCAAAGGTACTGCTGTACCTGTAGAACCTATGGTACTCGGAATAGGTAAAGAGTGGCTCTACTGGACTGATATACGCGAGGAAGAAAGTATCCTTAAAGCTGCTGCTAATAGTGCCAAGCTAGGGCTCAAACGTTGGGGATTACGCGAACTCATCCTAGAGGCCAATCTCAATCTACTCAATAATTGGATCACCAATCTAAATAATGAGGATTATGATACTTTTGTCAATGAACTCAAAAAAGTAACTTTTGATGAAGAACTATTAGCTAAATTTGCTGAAATAAAGTCATTCAAATTTACAGATAGTGCTGGCAATAATCTTTTTTATGCCATCAATGACCTCCAAGGGAAGGAAGATATCTTCCTGATGAGTGAACGCACTCTCCCCATCCGTGCAGCTATTAAAGGACTCGGATTCTCTGTATTGGAATTCAATATTTTGGACTATTCAGCGATTCTACAACAACTAGAATCTCAATTGGATTACTTGACAGATGATAAGGCCTTGTTTGAGAAAATCGCTTCTCGTACCAAAACGGCCAATCTGAGCACATCACAAAAACACGAGTTATTTGCTTTCTTAAAAGAACTCGAAGGAGTAGCAGATGATGCTCTTCGTTCAGTTCCTCTATTTTCTAACCAAGAGGGATTAGCAGCACCACTAAAAGGGCTCTTGCCAGCTGATACTGTCGTAGAACCTTGGTTGGAAGGATTCAAAATCGCAGAAGAAGAAGATTCGGAAGCACTAAGTGCCTACTACATTTCAGACAAGAACAAGTGGGAAATATATAGTAATATTATCGTTCCTTTTTGGAGTGATTTAGTCAAGGGGCTCGATGCTTCTAATGAAGAGCAACTGATTGGATTTTACAAGCTAGTTCAGACCTATTACAACAAGAAGAGTGGGCAACCGAAACTAGATAGCACGACCAATTATATTTATACCGATTCAGAAAATGAATTTGTACTACCTAGTGCTATTTTTTATCATAAATGCTTAGATAGTTTTGATGATAATTACGAAGACTTACGTACTGCTGTGCAGAAAGTACTTCACTTGAATATCCCACACCAGTCGCTGCTCTCTTTCCTTACTAATGATCCTTTTAGGACAGCGGCTACTACTAGTAGCAAAGAGTGGAAAAAAGAAGTGATTGAGGTGATCGAAAAATGTTCTACCATTGAACTCAACCCTTTTGAAAAAAGAGCTTTTTTCCAACTTCTAAAAGGAATACTCGCTCCTAAAGAACTCGCAAAAGTGGCTTTATTCAGCAACCAAAAGGGAAAACGTATGGTACTATCCAAGCTCATAGCGTCGGATAATACCGTCGAGTCTTGGCTGGATAGCTACAAAATAGCGGTACAAGAAGATGGAGATATTCTACAAAACTATCTTGCCAAAGAAACTGACATTTATGCTAATATTATTGTCAGTGAATGGAAAGAAATTATAGAACATAATAGTATTGTCAGTAATATTAGAGCATTTTATGATGGTATTGTCAAATATGCTCGTCTTGCTAAAGCCCCTAAAACACTGATTACCAACAAATATGTATTTATCAATCAAGAAATTGGTTTTGTTGGTAGTGACCAAGTATTTTATCATCACGAAATGCCTAATGCTGATAAATATGCTGATTTACAATCAGCTATTCTCAGTTTGACAGGACTTCATACCCCTCATCCTGAGATTTTGGAATTGCTACAGTATCCTTTCTTAAAAACTAGGGATACCTTATTGGCTAAAGTCCTTAGCAAAGAAGCCATCGTATTGGAAAAAAACGAAGCTTTAAGTATTGTTAAGTTTTTTGAGAAGACGAAAGAAAATATTTTCACCTTCCTTTACATTACTACAGGCGAAAACAATAGAGAATGCCTAGTTGCTCCTAGAGGAAAATCTATTCCTTATGCCGTCGAAAAAGGACAGCAAAAATTAGGCGAAAAAATTGATGAAATTTTTGGAGAAAAATACAAACTCTTGCCTGCCAAACTTTTCTTTGGAGAATTCCGAAACAAAGGACTGCTACAAGGTACCGAACTTTTCAATATTTTATCGAAATCAAAAGATGCCTCTCCTGATTTGCTTTCTGCTTTGATTATGGAAAGTGGAAATGCTGATGTCCAAGAACAGGTATTCAGCAAGATAGATAAGATTGTCCTCAAAGAAGGACAAACCTACGATAGTCAATCTTTTGAACATCAGTCCTTACAAATTTTCAGAAATAAGGAGGCAGACTACTCTAAGATCCGTTCTAAAATCTATATCGAAGATGCTGAAGGACAATTGCACGCCTTGACAGATATTGCTTATGATGCTGACATGACGATTGCAGTAGAGCGTTTTGGCAAATTTACCTTGCCACTTGCTGCGGTTTTACCGACCTACAAAAAGGCACAGGTACTACTCAATACAATTGCTAATCAATTGGTCGACTATGAAGCACCAACTTTGCTAAAAAGACGTTGTTTTGAAGGCGAAGAAAAAACGATTAAAGCTGCCTTCGCTCTTCTCAAAAAAGATTACTTAGTTTTAGAAAATGCTGCTCAATTAGCCTTTGCATTATTATATGCCAAGCTCAACAATGATGGAAAAGCAATCCGAAATTTTGAAGTACATACTCTAGCAGATGCCCCTGTTACTTTGGGTTCTTTTGATGCCTTTCATATCAACAACAATGATTTTGTCAATGCAGCAGCCGTACTCAATATGAGTTACTACGAAGGGCTTGACCAATTGCTCCATATGGAGAATAAAGGCAATGCTTTTGTATTTGGTTCTCAACAACTCGTTTATGAGCCTTATATTGATAAGGCAATCTTTAATTGTGTGCCCATGCACTTGGCTCAAGAAGATGAATCTGCCGAGGAACTCCAATACAAACTCATTGATTTCTTGTACCAAAAATGGCAAGAAATTGAAGGGGAAAATCGCCCAACTCAACTCAATTTAGATACAGATGAAACCAATACCTTAGGTGGTTTGCAGGTAGCAGAATTAGTTTACCCTAACTCCTATGCTTTGGTTCATGAACAACTCCCCAACTGGCTAGTAGAATGGATTGATGGTTCAGAAGAACTTACTGAAGAAATTACCATTGAAAGACCAATCTCTACACCAGAAGAAGGCGTTATTGAGGGAGAAGAAAACACAGATATTACTTTGGCAACTCCTGCCATAGAAACACTTCAAGTTCCTACTGGTAAATTAGCTTTTTTGAAAGCCATAGGTGTACACACTGCTAGTTCTACTCTCGTAGCTATCCGTAGTTATTTTAGTACCAATAAAGGAGAGCCTATTAGTCAAAAACAATTGAACTATCTTCTTAATCAAGAACAGGGCTTATTGCAACAGACTGTACTTTGGTTAGAAACACAACAGACTGTTTTTTCTTCTGAAGATGAAAGACTTTATTGGCTTCGCAAACTATACAATACCTTACCAAGAATTTCGCAAGATACACCACTCCCTTACATTACCAATGTGATTGGTACGAAAGAGCAACCTATTTTTGAATATCAAGTGGCTACCCAAGCAGATGCCGAACTGTTCTATTTCGATAATAAACAACAAAGTCAATTACTAGATAAATTTGATTTAGGTATGGATACCGTTCATCAAATATTAAGTGCTAGTGGCGATCGTTTATCTAATCTAGAGATTAAAGGAATCGAGCTAAAGACTTCTAAAATTGATAATAGCCTTGCCATAGAACAACTCAAAGAAAGTAGCCATGAATGGGGCACTGATTATTACTTAAAATGGAGAGAACAATCTGATTATGCTATTTGTCTGTATGATGGTGAAATGCCTTATCAAATCCATTTCCTAGATAGAATTATCAAAGAATATACTTTAGGAAATGCGGTCCTGCATGAAAAAATTGCTTATGTCAACAGTAATTCGACCAATATAGAAGAGGATTTGTTTGCTGTTACTAAGTACAATGCACTCAAAGAAGCAGATTTACTCCTATTGCTACGCTACAAGAACGAAGGAAAAGAACAACCTACAGAACATAAAGTGATTGAACGTGTAGTTGAGACTATCGTCGAAACAGTAGTGGTCGAAGAACAACTCGCAGAAAATGAAAAAGCCATTGAAAATCCAACCGTAGATGCTATCAAAGAGTATCAAGATACCAATACCAAAGGAGAGCTTAAAGTTGCTTTTGATATCAATACGCTGCCTCCTGAAATGTTGGAAACATTACTACAATACGCCACCAAATCTAAAATCATTGTGGTAGATCCCAATAGTGAAGACTAATACCAATTGTGAGTGAGGAGATTTGTTGATTTGTTGATTTGTTGATTTGTTGATTTGTTGATTTGTTGATTTGT
>CAYOJF010000061.1:16346-30912 GCA_964404215.1 uncultured Aureispira sp.
GATTTGTTGATTTGTTGATTTGTTGATTTGTTGATTTGTTGATTTGTTGATTTGTTGATTTGTAATGAAAATGTATGCGAGATAAAAAGGTTGTTTTTTCTTTTGAAAATTTGGAAGTATGGCAAAAAGCGAAGCATTTTTGCACCTCTATTTATAAACTTTCACGGGAATTCCCTAAAGAAGAACAATATGGCCTAACTAATCAAATACGAAGAGCGGCTGTTTCTGTTTCAGCAAATATAGCAGAGGGTACTTCTAAAATCTCTAATAAAGATCAAGCTAGGTTTACAGTTATTGCCTATGCTAGTTTGATGGAAGTAGCTTCTCATTTAGAAATCGCTAGGGAATTGGAGTACATAAATGATGATAAAATACTAGATGATACCATAAGACCCCAAATTGCTCATCTCGCGAATATGCTCAATAATCTTAGAAAATATCAGTTGAATCAAAAAAAGTAGTCTCTCCTATAATCAACAATTCAACAAAAATTAACATCTATAATTTTGACCTGCTCTAATAATTGATTTTAAAATCTAATAAAAGTGAAAAAAGATAAGCTACTCATACTTGACTTAGATGAAACATTAATCTATGCCACAGAAAGCAAATTATCTCATGAACCTGACTTCGTCTTCCATACTTTTTATGTATACAAACGTCCATATCTAGAGCATTTTTTATCTACACTCGTTGAACATTATGACATAGCTGTCTGGTCTTCTGCCAGTTCGGACTATGTAAATATCATCGTCAATCAGTTTATAGCACCAATAATACCCTTACAGTTTGCTTGGTCTGACGAAAGGTGTACTTACAAGCGAAATATAGAGTTAGATGAGTATTACTATATCAAAGATTTAAAGAAAGCTAAAAAGAAAGGTTATTCTATCGACTCGATGTTAATAGTAGATAACACTAGAGAAAAAGTATCTCGTAATTATGGAAATGCTATTTACCCCAGTGACTTCGTTGGTGATCAAGACGATAGTGAATTGAAAGATTTGACCACCTACCTTTTAGGTATAAAAGATCATAAAAATCTACGCCGATTAGAAAAGAGAGGTTGGAAATCTACTATTTCCTAATATCGAATCCGAGACAAATACAACTCTGTATTGCCTGTCCCTGTTACTCTAGACAGCGTCAAGAAAGTATTCATAGATACTTGGCGACTATGGCGAAGTTCGAGTACAGTACGAAATACTTTTTTGCTATGCGGAATAATATTGCGTTTCACCTCTCCTCTCCCATTGATGATATATTCCAAAATACCACTTTCCCAATGGATATTATCATTGAAAATGAGACGGATTCCTTTTTTACCTTTGAAAGCAAAAAAAGAAGAAAAACGTCCATCGTCATTGGAAGACATTTGTTCTTTATGCAATACTTTTTGCCACTCTCCTTCTCCAATAGGATCAATTGATAATGCCAAAATGTCTTTATACACGTAGTCTTTACTACTACCAGAACCAATAGATTCATCAAAAGTAGAGCTAGCTGTGTATATAAATTTTTGTTCCGCCACCAATAACATTCCTCCATCATTGCGAACAAATAAATGACTCGGTTCAAAATTATCAATCGTCAATTCTTTTTCTTTCTTAGCAGAAGGATCCATAAAGGGATCTAATGGATACAAGATAACTTGTTCGTCTTGTCCATCTCGATAAGAAAAGACGCCATCTACTTGATTATAACGGTTCCCTAGTTTATTTTCGCCATAGAAACCAGCCATTACTACCCGTTCATTAACCCGATCATATTCTAGTTTAAAGTCATAATATTTATGATATAAACGTAATGTTTTTTCACGTGGGGCATTGTTGTTTTTTATGGTATGTAAGACAAGCGAAGGGTAATTATTACGCTCTTCTGTTCGTTCATGAATTTGTTCTATATAATAAGCAACTCCTTGATTATTCACTATCATTTTATCCAAATACTTATACGCTCTAGGAGCTGTCTTGGGGAGCAATTGACTCCATTGGATCACTTGGTTCTTTAGGTCATAACAAACAAGTTCTTGTGAGCCATTCATATATTTGTAAAAGACAATATACTGTCGATTGAGAGATTGAATGACATGACTATCATCAAATACTCCCTTGAACTGATAAATCATCTTATCTGACAACTGCTGAGCATCCTTTGAGAAAGTTTTGACATGAAGCTGAATGTACCCTTTGAGATAAAAAGAATATAAAATCTGAAAAGTCGTATCTTGTTTTATGATAGCCAAAGTTCGTGTTTGTTTTTGTGCTACCAATTCAATATCCTTAGTCCAGAGGGGTTTCAATTTCATATCAAAAGCCTGAATTATCGTCTGAGTACTTGTCTTCTGGTAGACTAATGTTTTTTGCTGTATTTTTCCTATTATCTGATACTCTGTTACAAATTTTGTATCTGCTAAAGCAGTCATTTCGACTGTCTGTGCTTCTGATAAAACAGCAAATCCTATTAGTGCCCACACGAACCAACCTATTCTTTTATTTATATACATATAGAATCTATTGTTAATTTTATAGTAAAAGTAAGCTCTAGAATTGAAAATCTTATGAGCTTATCTCCTATAAACACATTCAAATTTGTATTTTTACCTAGAAGTTGTTTAGAAAGTCCGTTTGTGATAAAATGAGTAAGATTTTTTTGTTAATTGAGTTACAAATTTGACTAATAGCCCTAGCTATTGGGCTAATTTGTAACGATAAGTAACAGAAAAAGATATTTCATTTGGATATGAAGAGACTTTTTAAACAACTTCCTAAAATCAAAACGAAAAACATTGATTAAAGATAATCCCTGTTGTGTGTTTAGAGCATTAGATACTATAACAAAAATTAAACCTTTTATAAAAAAATACTTTATGTCAGCTAAAACAGTGCTTCTGCTTACAAGTTTATGTTTATTGCTTTTGACCGCTTGTAGTAGTCAAGAAAAGCCAGATGAATTGATTGTAGAACATGGAGCAGCTACTGGAATTCCTTCTATTGATGCTATTAGTAGAGATATTCAGAGTAACCCTAATGATATTCAGCTCTATGTAGCTCGTACCGATGCCTATGCTAGAGAAGGTCTCTACAAAGAAGCAGTAAAAGACGCTCAAAAAGTCCTCAAAATGGATACTACTCGTTGGCAGTCCTACAAACTACTTGCTTGGAGTTATTTGGACAATGACGAATCCAAAAGAGCGGTTAAAACACTAGAAAAAGGACTAGAAATACAACCAAAAAACATCAATTTACTGCTGACTCATGCTGAGATTTCTCATATTCTCAAACAATACGAAAAAGGACTCATTTCGGTAGACAATATTCTCAAACAAAATGAGCGTCATGTAGAAGGTCTATTCATGAAAGGACTGATTCGTAAAGACATGAAGGATACTCTAGGAGCAATCAACCACTTTCAGAGTGCTGTAGAAGAAGACGCTAATCATTTTAGTGCTTATCTAGAGTTGGCTAATTTATTCTACAAAATGAGAGAGCCTATAGCCGTTGATTACTACAAAAATGCTCTTAGGATTGATTCCACAAGCTATCTAGCTCATAAAGGGATGACCAACTACTATCACCAAACAGGACAACACGAAAAAGCAAAAAAAGCTTATGAGCGTGCTATTTACCACCATCCACAAGAAGCTGATCTTAGTTACAACTATGCTCTGCTTTATATGGAATTAGAAGAACATCAAAAAGCATTTGATTATTTTGATATTGCGACTAAATATGACCCACAGTTTGGTAAAGCTCATTTTTATAGAGGACTAGCAGCCGAAAAATTAAATAATATAGAAGAGGCTACTCGTAGCTATAAGAACGCAAAGAGTAATGGAGATAAGAACCTACGTCTAAGAGCGATAGATGCTTTAGATAATCTCCCCAAATAAATACACTACTAAAATAAATAATTATGATTAAGATATTGGTTAACGATGGTATTCATGCTGATGGAAAACTATTATTGGAAGAAGCTGCTTACCAAGTAGAAACAACAAAGGTACCTCAAGAAGAATTAGCAACCAAACTTCCCGAATACGATGCTATTATTGTACGCTCTGCGACCAAAATTCGCAAAGAGTTGATTGACCAGTGTCCTAATCTCAAATTAATAGCTCGTGGTGGAGTTGGGATGGATAATATTGATGTCGACTATGCTCGTTCCAAGGGAATCAAAGTAATCAATACTCCTAAAGCTTCTTCTCAATCCGTAGCTGAGTTAGTTGTGGGGCATCTATTTACCTTAGCTCGTTTCTTACATCGAGCCAATAGAGATATGCCTGCTACAGGTACTTCAGAATTCAAGGCATTGAAAAAACAATACTCAAAAGGAGTTCAATTACGTGGAAAAACACTCGGAATTATTGGTTTTGGACGTATTGGTCAAGCAGTAGCTCGCATGGCTTATGGTCTAGGAATGCGTGTCCTAGCAGGTGATCTAGAGCGATATGAAGTAGATATACACTTGCATACACCAGAGGCATCTAATGTCTCTTTTGCGATACAGACCAAAACTGTTTCTGTTCAGAAAGTCATTGAGAACAGTGATTTCATTACCATTCATGTTCCTAGTGTTGATAAACCTGTCATTGGTACAACAGAATTGGCACAAATGAAAGAGGGTGTCTTTTTGATTAATACCGCCCGTGGTGGTACGATTGATGAAGATGCTTTGTTAGCGGCTTTAGCAAGTGGAAAAGTGGCTGCTGCTGCTCTAGATGTATTCGAGAACGAACCAAGCCCTAAGGCTGAATTATTGAATCATCCTCAAATTTCTGTTACACCTCACATTGGTGCTTCCACTCTAGAAGCTCAACGTAATATTGGACTAGAACTGGCAGATGCTTTGATTGATTTTTTTGGTGAAGAAACTGCTTAGCAAATCACTGATTATAGTCTACAAAAAGAGGAACAAAATTAATTTTGTTCCTCTTTTTTGTATCACATTTTGACAAAAATCACCTTTTGTTAATCAATGTAATGGTAATTGATTTTTATCTTTTTTTCGTAATAAAGATTCGTCTGATCCTGTTCATCCATAGAGATGTAAGTGATTCTTGGCAGCAACATTTTTCTATTTTCAGAACAATGCTTACTGAATAAATCCTCATACAAATACCAATTAACAGTTTTGGACGAATTTGGCTTAATCACATTTGATAGCTTATCTTTTTTTGAAATATAACTATTGACACCTATAAAATTAATAATCCTATATTCTGTAGAACTTCCCAGAGTTATTAGAACAATTGGAATTTTAATTTGATTACCACAGTTATTTTGGGATATATTATAGTTCACCTCCAGTAAACTTTCATTAGCTGTCAAGCTATCCAAATTGATATACAAAGTATCTAATGACTGCCCCCAAATTAGATTACTTAGGAGTAGTAGAGGTAGTATAATTAGGTTATTGTAATTCTTTGATTTTATCCAGTACATATTTAATATTTACAAGTTCTAAATAACTATCTGATTGATATAACTCATCTATCATTTCAGGGTTCTCCCTCTGTAATTTAGATAAATCTTCACTCTCATTAGAAGATACTTTATTATGAGCATATTCCACATTTTCTGGCTCTATATGAGTATCCGCATCTTTTCCAATAGTAACCGTAGCTTCAGACATATTCATTTCATGTATTAGAATAGTTTGAATTGGAATTATTTTTAATGTAGCAAATTGCTGTAAAGTACTGATATTAGATGCAAACAAATCCTTTAGATTCTTTTTTATTGATTCAGAATGTATAATAATAAGCCCTTTAGACTTTTTAAGCTTTGATATAGAGATAGATTCTATCCATTTTTTTTCAGAACCATTAGGTACTCTATCCAAGTTTTTTTTCATAAAGTGAATTGCCTCTATTAATGGCTCAAATCCATCATAACCTTCTGTGAGAATTTCACCAGAATTTCCTTTCCAAGATATTAATGAATCTAATTTACGGCTATAATAAATTTCTTCTAAAAAAGGATCTGATAAAAACCATTGTTCTGTAAATGGAATAACATTTACTACATCTTTTAATGTTTTACCTTTTCCTTCCTTAGGGTTATAACTATTTGTAATATTTTTTTCTAACTTTAATATTACATTTCCTATATCACTACTCTGAGACTTCAATAAATTAGTCTGTACACGTTGAATTTCATCTAAAATTCTACCATTCAACTTAATTTTTTTGTTTGCTACTAATGCGATATCGTATTCAATATCTTTTTTAAGTTTAACAAACCCTGCTGACTTTTCTTTAAACCCAACAACTTGTTCTTCTGTAAAGTATTTATAAACTTTCTCGTGTTCGCATATTCTATTCTCCACTCGAAACAAAGCATGTTCTACATCATTTAAAAAAGCTTTCAACAAATTTTTATCACTTACTTCATCATCTTCATTGATCTCTGTTAACGCCGCCAATTCTAGATAACCACGGTAATACTCCTCCTCTTCCCAAAAGATAATTTCTTTGAGTGTTAAATGTTTTTTATCATTTATGATCACCTCCTTAGTTAAGACAACTACCTCCATATTTTCAGTAATTGAGATTTTTCCTTTACCAGGAAATTGTTTTATCGCTCCTTTTTCATCCTTTATGGCAAATTTACTCTTATTTCCACATCCCTTTACTCTTGTTGTATTGCCTCTAAACTTATTGACCTGTGCTAATTTCAATTCAATTTCCGTACCTCTTTCTTCAATAGCAGTTTCTGCGGCTGCTATTTTTTGGCTTAAACGCTCTAAACACCCCCGTTCTTTTTCTGTCACTACTCCATCTGATTCAAATAGCTCTCTAAAATGAGCTTGCTTTTCCTTAAACTTATCAATTTTATTTTTGAGTTTATCCAATTTCACTTTGTTCTGTTGGAGTTTTTTGATTGGGTTTTTCATTATAATTTTATTTTTAAATTATTCTATAAATTCTATCTTTCCTATCTACTCTATTCGAGCCACAGTATTCACCGCCTTCAGATTCTTCAGTGCCAGTATCAATTTATTCAGTTCATCTTTATCTTTAACCACTACACTGATTTTACCTTCAAAGTGCCCTTCGTCTCCTGTCATGGAGAACCCTCTCATGTTCAACTTAAGTTGGTCGGTCACAATATGTGAAATACTCTGTACAATTCCGAGGTCATCCATTCCTGTTATTAGTAGTCCTGCTATGAAAGAAGTATTTGCCGAGTCTACCCATTCTGCCTTTTTGATTCGATAGCCAAAGGTCGCTTGTAAGTATTCTGCATTAGGACAAGTAGTCCTATGAATTTTCATCCCATGTTTAGACGTGACATAAGCAAAGATATCATCTCCCAAAACAGGATTACAGCAAGTAGCCAAAGACGAACCATAACTAGCTGCATCTACCCCATCTACCAATAGCTTTGGTGTTCCTTGGAATCGTTTACGATTACGAACTGGTATTTTGGACTGTATCGTAGTTGCCTGTTGAGGCTCATCTTCTGCATCTATACGCTCTAGCAGTAGTCGATTGTTATCAACTTTCAAAAACTTAATTTCGTTCAGATTAAACTGTTGAGTATAGATACCATAGTACATATCCAAACGATTCTGAGCACCGTAGAATTTGACTAGGGTATCAATATTTTCTTCCAAACTATCTAGTTTGAGGGCCTTCAATTTTCTATCTAGCGTCTCTTTTCCTATCGACCCCTGTTTAAGTTTTTCTTCTTTGAGTGCTTGACGAATTTTGCTTCGAGCTTTTCCTGTTTGTACTATCTTGAGCCACGACTCAGTTGGTTTCTGAGTAGAACTCGTAATGACATACAATTGATCTCCATTTTTGAGTTCATAGCTCAAAGGAACGATCCGTTGTTCGACTTTGATCGACTTACAGTGATAGCCTACTTCAGAGTGTATATCAAATGCAAAATCTAAAGCAGTTGCCCCCTTCGGAAAAAATCGCATATCTCCTTGTGGCGTAAACACATAGATTTCTTCTGCAAAAAGATTTGATTTGAAATCATTCAAAAAATCAATGGCATCATTATCAGGATTCTCGAGCATTTCTCTTGCTTTGCTCAACCAATCTTCAAAAATACTCTCCTGCTGTTTGATTCCTTTGTACTTCCAGTGAGCAGCATACCCTAACTCTGCCACTTCATCCATACGCTCAGTACGAATCTGTACTTCTACAAATCTTCCTTGTGGTCCCATTACCGTAGTATGCAGGGATTCATATCCATTGGACTTGGGAGTAGAAACCCAATCTTTGAATCGTTCGGGAACAGGAGTGTAATTGTCTGTCACCATCGAATAGAGGTTAAAACAAACCGACTTCTCTTCATCTGAGGGTACATCGGCTATGATACGAATCGCAAAAAGATCATAAATTTCCTCAAAAGAGACCTGTTTCTTTTTTAGCTTGGTGCTAATAGAAGAAACTGATTTAGCACGACCAAAGATTCTAAAATTGTCGATATCATACTTCTTTTTGATTGCTTTTTTGATTGGCTTGATGAACTGGTTGACATATTTTTCTCGTTCATCCTCTGTATCTTTTAGCTTTTGTACGATAAAACTATAATGTTCTTTTTCTATAATTTTCAGACACAAATCCTCAAATTCATTCTTGATATTATAAAACCCTAAACGGTGTGCTAAAGGAGCATAAATAAAAGACGTCTCTGAAGCAATTTTAAGCTGTTTGTGTATCGGCATCGAACCCAAGGTCCGCATATTATGCAGTCGGTCAGCCATCTTAATCAAAACTACTCGAATATCTTTCGATATCGTCAGTAAGATTTTTTTGAAATTTTCAGCTTGTGGACTTAATATCTCTGCATCCTTTACATTGGCAATATGACTAAATTTTGTCAAGCCATCTACTATCGTAGAAATGTTCTCTCCAAATACTCCTGTTAAATCAGCAAATGTTACAGAAGTATCTTCTACGACATCATGTAACAAGGCTGCCTTGATAGAAGTAGCTCCTAAACCTAATTCAGCAGCACAAATACGGGCGACTTCTATAGGATGAAAAATATACAATTCGCCTGATTTTCGTCGTTGTTGGCTATGTGCTAAACGAGCCAATTCATAGGCTTTCTGAATCAATACTTTTTCTTCTTCCTTGGGTTCTTGCCTCATGGATCGTAGCAAACGTCTATAGGCTAAATGTATTTGCTTATCCTCTTCTGGTGAAGCGGTATCTTCGTAATCAAAAGTTACGTTATGTAAAGTTGTTTCTATCATCGTTATCTTATTATATACTGTTCTTACAGAATGTGTACAAATGCTAGTTCTAAGATGCAAAAAAACTACACAAGTTGTACCAAACCAATTCAGTTTTATTGTCAAATTGTCATAATTAAATCCTAAAATAACTTTATAAACAAAATCATGAAAGAGAGGCTTCAATAATAGTAGGCAATTCTTTATCTTCGCCTATTAATTTGGAATAAAAGATGATAGGGATATTATCTGAATCTCTTTTTTTATAAAAAAAACAAACGAATGAGCATATTGACCACCGAAAAAAGCATCACAGAGCGTAAAGCATCTCTTTACAAAGCAGTAGAGCAGCGTATCCTAGTGATAGATGGTGCCATGGGGACTATGATTCAAGAATACCAATTGACGGAGCAAGACTATAGAGGAGATCGTTTTGAAGATTATCCATCTGACCTCAAAGGTAACAACGATTTACTTTGTGTTACTCGTCCAGATGTCATTGAAAATATACATAAAGCCTACTTAGAGGCAGGAGCTGATATCATTGAGACCAATACATTTAATGCCAATAGCATTTCGCAAGAGGACTATGATATGCCAGAAATTGCCTATGAAATGAATGTAGCTGCTGCTCAATGTGCTAGGCGAGCTGCAGACTATTATACCAATCTCAATCCTAAGAAGCCACGTTTTGTAGCAGGGGCAATGGGACCTACCAATAAAACAGCCTCTCTATCTCCTGATGTGAATAATCCAGGCTATAGAGCCATTACGTTTGATGAACTAGTGGCAGCTTATTACGAGCAAGCTAAGGGTTTGATTGAAGGTGGTATTGATCTATTCTTGATTGAAACCGTCTTTGATACACTCAACTGTAAAGCGGCTCTTTTTGCTGTAGACAAATTGTGTGATGAGATAGGTGAAAAATATCCTATCATGGTATCGGGTACAATTACAGATGCCTCTGGACGTACCTTGTCTGGGCAAACTGCTGAGGCGTTTTGGATCTCGGTCAGTCATGCCGACCTATTTAGCGTGGGACTCAACTGTGCTCTAGGAGCGACAGAAATGCGTCCACACGTAGAAGCTTTGTCCAATATGGCAAATTGCTACATTTCAGCTTATCCAAATGCAGGTTTGCCCAATGAATTTGGGGAGTACGACCAAGGAGGGGAAGAAATGGGTGGCTATATCCAAGATTTTGCAGAATCTGGATTTGTTAATATTATAGGAGGTTGTTGTGGTACTTCACCAGAGCACATCCAAGCAATGGCAGAAGTCGTAGCAGGGGTAACTCCTCGCAAAAAGAAAACAGGATCTAACTATAGCAATTATTCTGGTTTAGAACCCTTAATCGTTCGAGAAAACTTCAACTTCATCAATGTTGGAGAACGTACCAATGTGACGGGTTCTCGTAAATTTGCTCGTCTGATCAAAAATGGCAACTATGAAGAAGCCCTTTCTGTTGCTCGCCATCAAGTAGAAGGTGGAGCACAAGTGATTGATGTCAATATGGACGAGGGACTATTGGACTCTAAAGAAGCAATGGTAACTTTCCTAAATTTGATTGCAGCAGAGCCTGATATTTCTCGTTTGCCAATCATGATTGATTCTTCCAAATGGGAAGTAATCGAAGCAGGGTTGAAATGTGTACAAGGTAAGTCTATTGTCAATTCTATTTCCCTCAAAGAAGGGGAAGAAGCGTTTATACATCATGCAAAACTTGTCAAACGCTATGGTGCCGCCATGATTGTAATGGCTTTTGATGAAGAAGGGCAAGCAGACACTACTGAACGTAAAGTAGAAATCTGCCACAGAGCTTACAAGATATTGACCGAGCAAGTAGGAATCCCTCCACAAGATATTATATTCGATCCTAACATCTTTGCTATTGGTACAGGTATCGAAGAACATGCTGATTATGGCATCTATTTCATAGATGCTTGTAAACAAATCAAAGAACTGATGCCATTGGTTAAGATCTCTGGTGGAGTTAGTAATATTTCGTTCTCTTTCCGTGGTAATAATGTGATTCGTGAAGCCATTCACTCTGTATTCTTGTATCACGCTACGCGTGCTGGTATGGATATGGGTATTGTTAATGCTGGAATGATTGAAGTCTATGATGATATTCCTAAAGAGCTATTAACATTAGTAGAAAATTTACTATTCAACAAAAACCCTGATGCTACCGAAAAGCTAATGGAATATGCCGAAACGGTAACCGGTGGAGGGAAAAAACGAGTAGTTGACTTATCTTGGAGAGAAGGTACTATAGAAGAGCGCTTGACACACTCCCTAGTAAAAGGAATTACAGACTATATCATAGATGATACCAAAGAAGCTCATGCTAAATATGTCAATCCACTGACTGTAATCGAAGAACCTCTTATGGGGGGAATGGATGTAGTAGGTGATTTGTTTGGTTCTGGTAAAATGTTCTTACCACAAGTAGTAAAATCTGCTCGTGTCATGAAACAAGCGGTTGCTTATCTTACCCCTTATATCGAAGAACAAAAGGCTTCTTCAGGAGGTAGCTCCAAAGGTAAAATCCTCATGGCGACGGTAAAAGGTGATGTGCATGATATTGGTAAAAATATCGTAGGGGTCGTTTTGGCTTGTAACAACTTCGAGATTATTGATATTGGAGTAATGGTCTCTTGCGACAATATATTGAAAGCCGCACGTAAGCATAATGTAGATATCATTGGTTTGAGTGGTTTGATTACTCCTTCTCTAGATGAAATGGTTTATGTAGCGAAAGAAATGGAGCGTCAAGGACTTAATATTCCACTCATGATTGGAGGAGCAACTACTTCTAAAACGCATACTGCTGTTAAAATTGAACCCCAATACACCAAAAATATTGTTGTTCACGTATTGGATGCTTCTCGTTCAGTAACTGTAGCTAGTTCGCTACTTAATGATAAAGAAGAGGAACGAAATGCCTATGTAAAAGGAATTCGAGATGAATTTGAGCGTGTACGTAAACAACGTGGAAATCGTAAGTCTGCGAAAAAGTATTTGACCTACAGAAAAGCAAAAGCGAATAAGCTACAGTTGGATTGGGATAATTATACTCCTCCTGTTCCTCAATTTACAGGAATCAAATCTTTTGAAAAATTCGACCTTAATATACTCAAAGATTATATTGACTGGACACCCTTCTTTGCCTCTTGGCAACTGAGAGGTAAATTTCCAGCTATCCTAGAAGACGAAATTGTAGGAGTAGAATCTACTAAACTCTACCATGATGCTTTAGAAATGCTAGACCAAATCATTGCGGAGAAATGGATAGAAGCTAGTGCTGTTATTGGGTTTTTCCCTGCCAACAGTGTCAATGATGATGATATCGAAATCTATACCAATGATGACAGAACAGAGATCGCTTATACCTTACACAACTTGCGTCAGCAACGCCAAAAAGCTCCAGGACAAGCCAATTTCTGTTTGACAGACTTCATTGCACCTAAAGAGACTGGTCTGAAAGATTATATTGGCTCTTTTGCCGTGACTGCTGGTGGTAATATCGAAGAAAAAGTCAAAGAGTTTGAAACAAATCTAGATGACTATAATGCTATTATGCTCAAAGCATTGGCAGATCGTTTTGCAGAAGCCTTTGCCGAGTATATGCACAAACAAGTTCGTCTACAGCATTGGGGGTATGTACAAGAAGAAGCATTGGATAATGAAGCTCTGATTAGAGAAAAGTATATGGGAATTCGCCCTGCTCCTGGTTATCCTGCTTGTCCAGAACATACGGAGAAACGTACACTATTTGAAATGCTAGATGTACAAAACCAAACAGGAATTTTCTTGACAGAATCTTGTGCGATGTATCCTGCTGCTTCCGTTAGTGGATGGTATTTCTCTCATCCTGATTCTAAATATTTCGGATTAGGGAATATAGAAAAAGATCAAGTAGAGAATTACGCTGAGCGTAAAGGAATGAATAAAGAAGAGGCTGAAAGATGGTTAATGCCTGTACTGAATTATGATATTTAAGTAAAGAGGGACTGTTTCAATTGAAACAGTCCCTCTTTCTTATTTTATATTACTACCTCACCGCTACAAAAATATCAACCTCCCCATCATTAGGATTCATTGCTTTGATGCCGTGCACCTCAAAATCAACGGTATATTTACGATCCAAATTGGCTTTCCAAATTTCTAACCAGCTATCATACAAAGCTCCATTAATTAGATCTCCTTTAGAAACAAAAGGAACATAATCTCCACCTTCAAAAGCCTGCCCGATCATCCCCTCAGGAATATTATCCAAAGAATGCACTCTACAGCCCAAAATAGTATCATAAGGTTCTGTATGATCTCCTTCATAGTTGGTATATAAGCAAAGAATTTCTTCACTAACTTTATTAGGAATTTTAGGGGCTACTTGTTCCTGCATAAATCGTTGCCAAAGTTGAGGGATGTCCTTAGCAGCACTACCATCATTTGCTGTTCTTACTTTGATTCCAATCACTTGGAATCCTTCCATTTTTACTTTTTTCATCGTTATTGTTTTTTGATTTGATTCAAAAATAAAACTAGGAGGTGTCAACGGTATGTCAGGGGTCAAATCTTTTTGCCAATTATTTTCTAATTCCCATTTTTTACGAGCCTCTTTTAAATATTCTTTTAGTGTAAATGGATGCGGTTCAAATGACTCATAAGATGGTTTTATATTTTGGATACAATCCAACCTAAAGACTCTAAATTCACTACGCAAGCGACAGTAAGCAATCAAAATCCAATTCCCTTGCTGTGTTTGTATCAATGCAAAGGATTCTATTTCTCGACTGGTTTGTTTGTTTTGTAATGAGGTATAGTCTATGGTCAATAGCTGATAATTGGTAATGGCTAGTTGTATTTGTACTAAATACCGACTGGATCTTTTTTCTTTTCTCTTGGTTCTAATTTCCATTCGTTCGCCCAACAAAGCTGATTTATCTTTTTGCTGATATTCCAAAACTGCCTTTACTTTGTCAATCGCTCTTTGATATTGCTCAATCAAAGATTGATCTGGATTATTCGCAATAATCTGCTGTGCAGTAAGTAATGCATTAGCTTCTTCTTCTGTAAACATTACTGGAGGTAATTGATAACCTTCCATCAGTCGATACCCCTTTCCCTCTTCTGTCACAATGGGAACGCCCGACTGCTCTAGAGCTCGAATATCTCGATAAACAGTTCGAATACTAATCTGATGCCGCTCTGCTATTTCACGTGCTGTCAATAGTCTCTTGGATTGTAATTGAGTCAATATAGCCGTCAGGCGGACAAGTCTAGGTTTGGATGTTGACATATAGCAATTATTTAGAGCATGTTTAAAATTGTATTTTTCAATAATATGAGTACCATTTTTTTG
>CAYOJF010000062.1:0-30888 GCA_964404215.1 uncultured Aureispira sp.
TCATTTTCGCCCAAATCGTTGATTTTGAAGAACTTAATTCTTAAACATGCTCTTAATCAAAAGATATGGAGACCGTCGAATTATTTATAGAAGAGATTTCCAATACTTCCTTGCAAGCTATTGTGGTTAGATTAGTAGATTTGATTCTTACCAATCTACCACAAACGAATGCTTCTATCAAGTATAAGATTCCTTTCTTTGCTTATAAAAAAACTATCTGTTATATCAATCCTCAGAAAGATCAAGTAGTGTTAGGCTTTGTAAAAGGGGCATTATTTTCTAATGTTCAGCAGCAATTAGTGGCTACTGATCGTAAGCAAATTCGTCAATTAGTATTTAGAACAGAAGCAGATATAGATCCTATTTTGATTAGCGAATTACTACAAGAGGCTATTCTTGTAAATGAACTCTATTAGAGTTCAACTTCTGCTTGGCAAGATATACAAGTATAAGTATATTTTTGATGAGAGGGGGAGCTGTTGTTGTCCAAAAGGTCATCTGTATGATAGGAATTGTCTTGGGGGCTACTAGTCTTTTTCATCGTTCCTATTTTGCCACAAGTAGCACATCGCAGAATTAGATTAGCCCCCCTTTTTCGACTTCGCCAAACGAGCCAAATAGTATAACTAATTGCAATAAGAAGTATAATGGAAAAATTGTAGGTAGTCATTGTTTTATTTTCGTTCCTATACGAATCTAATAGTTAGAGGACACTTCATTTTTTTGAAAAAAAAACCAGTCGGGTCACTACTCCGACTGGTAGTATTCCCTAGGGAATACAATTACACAAACACTACTTCTTTGAGATGATAGGCATCTCGTATATGATTTATTTAGGACTTTATATGTCCTGTATAGTCTTTACTATCACCATGGTGAATGCCTTTGTAGGCTCTATTATTAATGTAGTTTTGGAGTACAAATTTATTGGACTCAAAAGCTAAATTATCCCATGGTATATCTTCCAGATCAAATAACTTGACAGCGGCAGTTTCTTCTCCAACTGAAAAGTCAAGGCGGTCAAATTCTGCCAGAAAAATGAAATAGACCTGGTTGACATGTAATATGTTATATATGGTGTGAAGTTGTAGATTTGTTACCGTTGCATTGGCTTCTTCTCTAACTTCTCTCATAGCCGCTTCTTTTAGCGTCTCTTTATTTTCCATGAATCCTGCGGGCAAATTCCAACAACCTTTACGAGGCTCTATATCCCGTTGACAAAGGAGTACTTTATTCCCTTCTACGACCAAACATCCGGCAACAATTTTAGGATTTTGATAATGGATCGTTTGGCAATCAGCACATTTTATTCGAGTATGAATATCGCCTACTGGAACAGCATATTCTAAACGGACAGATCCACAGTGAGCACAATAATTCATGAAAAAAATATTATTTAACTAATTGGGTACGAAATTAATAATAATATGTGATATATGTATTAAATACCAAAAAAGATTTGACAAATAATATATACTACATATTATAAGTCCTATTATGTCAAAAATATTAACATAGATTCATATGACAATATAAGTATTAATAACATAAATGCAATTATTTTTGTTCACAAAAAAAAAGTCCAAAACTATTAGTTTTGGACTTTTTTAAAGTGGGTGATGAGGGATTCGAACCCCCGACCCCCTCGGTGTAAACGAGGTGCTCTGAACCAACTGAGCTAATCACCCTTTATTTATTTAAGCACCCTTTTTGTTTAGTGCATTGCAAATATAGGGCAAGAATATATTCTGTGCAAGTTTTTCTTAGAAGTTTTTTGATATTTTTTTATTTTTATTCTTAATAGTTTGATAATCAGCGATTTTTGTTTAAATCTTTTTTTATTTAAATTGTATTTTATTTATCTCAAGTAGCTAGGTGTAGCTATTCAGTTGGATTTGTTTCGTTTTAGAGTGTACTTAATTAAAGATATTTTTAAACTATAAATAGAAGTTCTAAGGACAATCTTGTAATTTTGACCTTGATTAGCAATGATAATCCAAAGAATGACCCTCTGTGGTGATAAAAACAATGGAACTGTTGCTAGAAACTATGTCTACATAACTCCCATAAAAAATATTATTGTATGGATACTGCACCAAAGAGTAAGCCTTCTGTTTTTAGTCTATTAAAATGGTTAGGTGTTATTTTGTGTTTACTGATTATAGGATTGATTATTATAGCAGCTGTTTTTGAGAAGCAGATAGGAGCATTAGTCATCAAGACATTGAATAAACAACTTAAGACCGAGCTTAAAGTAGAAGAAGCAACACTTTCACTGATTCGTCAGTTTCCTAAAGCAGCAGTTTATCTCAATAATGTACAGATAGAAAGTGTAGGAGGAGAGAAGACTCAATTACTCAATGTAGAAAGTATTGCTCTCAAGTGTAGTATTATGGGTTTGTTGTCAGGAAACTACAAGTTTAATTCTATTGGTATCACCAATGGACAGATATTTATTCATGCTAACGAGAAAGGAGAAGTCAATTATGATGTCTTCAAAAGTTCGGAAGAAGTCGAAGAGGAAACTACTTCTAGCGATTTGAGTCTTTCTATTTCCGACTTGCACCTTCAGAACCTCTCTATTCATTATGTAGATCAAAAGGCAAAACAGAATGTAAAACTATTGGCAAAGTCCGCTTATTTTGAAGGGGCCTTTATGGTAGACAATGAACAGAATAAGAATAAATATACCATGATGAGCTATGCAGAGCTCTATTCGGATTATATTGAACTGGATGAAACAACTTATCTGCAAAACAAAAATATTGCTTATGATGGAGCCTTGGAGTTGGATAATGCCAATGGCAGTTATTTGCTAAAAGAAATTAAATTGTACCTAGAGGGTAATAAATTTACAGCAGATGGGTCTATTCAGCAGCAAAATAAGGGAACACTATATAATTTAGTTTTTGATAGTGAAAATGCTCGTCTCAATTCTCTACTACAGTTATTGCCTAGTCAATACACGGCTACTTTGGGCAAATTAGAAAGCCACGCTGATTTGGCTTTTGATGCTCGAATCAATGGGATTGCTAATGAAAAGACTGCTCCTATAGTAGAGGTTAATTTTGGACTAAAAGATGGACGTATTACACACCCATTATTAGATGGGAGTATGAAGAATGTAAATTTTGAAGCAAAATTTACCAATGGAAATGGTCGAGATGACGAAACGGCTATTCTGGAACTAAAAGATTTTACCGCCAATCTGAATAAACAACCTATCCGATTGGAATATTTGATGACAGGCTTGGAAGATCCTAAGATTGCAATGGAACTAAATGGGCGTATTCCATTGGCAGCTATTTATCAGTTCTTGGGCGAAAATGTAACAGATGGGAGTGGTTTCTTGAATGTAGAAGCCTTGACATTGAATGGAAAATTGGAAGACATGATGTCTATGTACCGTGTTCCTAGGGTTAAGCTGAATGGGGTCATTAATATGGAGGAGGCTAGATTGGTCTCTAATGAGATTAATACGACGGTTAAGACAGGAAAAATGACTTTAGCGAATAATACATTCAATGTAGCAGATTTTTTGATGGAAATGCCTAATAATCATATTTTGCTAAATGGTAATTTTGAGAATGTATTACCTGTTTTGTTATCAGATTCACTGAATTCGAATAATGCTAAATTAACTTTTAAAGCATCTTTGCTTTCAGAGCGACTAGATGTCGATGAGTTGATGGCCTTTTCGGCAGGTCACAGTGAAGAAGAGATTGAAGAGGCTCCAGAAGAGCAAAAAGATTCTTTGCTGAAAGATAATAATGTACAAAGAGAGCGATTGACCTCCTTTTTGAAGGGATCTTTCTTTGCTACTATTCAAGAGTTGAAATATGGAAAGGTCAATGCCTCCGATTTTAAAGGAGAGATTGCATTTGATAATAGTATTATGAATCTGAAAGGGGTCAAGTTAGCAGCTATGGATGGGCGTTTTGAGCTCAATAGCAAGATACATTTTGAAGAAGAACCTTATATAGAAGCTTTTTTAGATTGTAATGATATTGATATCCGCCAGTTTTTTGAGCAGTTGGATAATTTTGGGCAAGAGGTTATGACGGCTGACAATATTCACGGTCGACTCAATTCTTTGATTAAAATGAATGTCTTTTTTGATTCTTTAGGAAACTTCAAACAAGATGAATTATTTGTAGTAGCAGATGTAGCCATTAATAATGGGGAGTTGATTGATTTTGAGATGTTACAGAGTTTTGCTAGTGTCATCAAATTACAGGATTTGAAAAATATCAATTTCACTACCCTCAAGAATCAATTTAAAATAGAGCACCAAAAATTAATTATTCCAGCTATGTTTATTCAGAGCAATGCGATCAATTTAGTGATAGGGGGGGAGTATAGTTTTGAGCATGATATGGATTTCAAAATCAAGATAAATGCAGGACAAGTATTGGCGAATAAATTCAAGCGTTTCAATCCTGACAGAGAACCAATCAAAGCAAGACAAAAAGGACTGTTCAATATTTATACTCATATTTTTGGCAATTTGTACAAAGATTATGATTATAGAATTGGTCCTAAAGGAACAAAAAAAGCACTAGAGGCACAGCTCAATAGTGATTTGCCAGCAATCAATAATACCCTTCGGGCAGAGTTTACCAAATCAGAAGCCGCAGGATCTTCACAGTCTAAGTTGAAAGAGCTTAAAGAGCCTGCTGCATGGAGTGATATTCCTGAATATGACGATGGTGATGTGGAAGAAGTAGAGTATATTGATGGATTTTAGAAATAGCATAAGGTATGCGATCTAGATTGAATTATAATTCCTATGGGATATAAAAATGGTGGGTTAGTAATCGCTACAATACCAGTGACAGTCTTGTTTATTTTTTCTATTCTGTGGAGTTTCGACAAGTATACTACTTACTTGTGCGGAAAAGAAGAAGTAGTGGATATAGAATTTGTAACAGAGAAGCAAATTGAATTTTCATACGAATTCGATGGAATTATCTACTCTGTCACTAGGGATGTATCTGAATACAGGAAATCTATTCAGAATGATTTGTTAAAGGCTAAAAAGGTAAGTATACTTACTTACAAAGCTAATGCACCTTTAGTTATTGATTTGAAAGATGTAAATAATATTAGGATGAAAATGCTATTTTGGGGAATGATCTATACTTTAGTATTTCTTTCCCTGAATAGCAAGTCATCTACTCCAAGATAATTGCTTCCAAATCCTTAACGAGCTTTTTGCCAGCAGGGGAGAGTTCCTCTAAGACAGTACTGTTTTTCTGTTTAGACTTTGCCATCAAGACGAAGTTGTCTGCACAGAGTTCGTCAGGATGGATGTTGTATTGGGTATTTTCGGTGACTTGTTGCCAGAATTTATCTATTTCATCAATAGAATAACCAATGTTTTCGTTGATAATGGTCCAAGTCCCATCCATATTTTTTACTTCGAACAATTGGAACATGAGATAGCTAAAAAAGGCGTTTTGCCTAGGATTGAATTTTTTGAACTGAGAGTAAATCACAGGAACAGCTTTGAAGGCACGCCCATCTTTTTCGACGGTAATGGCATATCGTAAATCAACACCATCAGGATTATAAAGGACACGCTTCTGGAGGAAAGGGGATAGTGCTAGATTGGGTAAACGTTCGAATCCTAAACGAGCATACATGGCATCTCTTTTATCCGTATTGTATCTGGAGTAGATATGGAAAATTTCGTGCAACATGGTTGACAAGAAACCACTATTGTCTTGATTGGAGTCTTGGGGGATCATAGGTGCTGGAATAATGATGGCATCATCACGAGTATAGAAAACTCCTGCTCCATAATAACTACCAGTGGTCTTGATGATTTTGAGCGTAGGTAGATTGATATCAGCTTTGACATTACGAGACATTTTCATGGCTTGTTGCATGATTTTAGTCACTACTTTTCGCTCTATTTCCGTAAAATCAACCAAATCCTCTTGAAGCTTTTTTTTGTAAGTTGCTAATGTTTGTTCGCGTGGAGCTTCTTCTAGAGATTGCCCTAGCTGAATCGACATTTCTAAAGGAACTACTTTTTCAAAAAAACCTTCTTTTTTATCGGTTGTCACGACACTAGCAGCAGCCTCTTTTGTTAGTAATATAAAATCTGCCTTTTCAGTGGTTGATTTAGTATCAGATGTGACACAACTCATTAGGCTAAGTACTAGAAAAGTACAGAGCCAACTACTATATAAGTTTCGTTTAGACATGTTATTTATTCTTCAAATTTTAGGATAAAGTCAGGGTCTACTTCTAGTATATCCCAAGTATTAGGGGGACCTACATCATACATACCTTCTTTTCCAGAACTTTCGTACTGAACGGGAACATTGGTGCCAACTCCTTCTTCTAGTTCTGCTAGTATTTTTTCAGCAATACGGGCGGAATCTTTTTGGTAAGCAGCAAGTAGGCCATCTTTGCGACGTTGTAGCAAATCATAAGCATCGTTGTAGATTTTGATACCAACAATTTCACTATTGATGTAAAAGTAGGTTTCTGTTGGACGGTTAGCTTCTGTATCATCATAATAGTTGACCGCCCCATTGATGAGACCATTATGATACGTAATAACATCTGACTTACGTTGACCATTAGGGTGGTAGTTGAGTTCAGATAGAATATTGCCATTTTGTTTTTTGGAGTAATAATATTTCTGTTTTACCTGCCCATTAGGATACCAATAAACAGTCGAGTCTACTCGTATTCCTTCCGAAAAATGAGCCATAAGCATCGTATCTCCTGCATTGTTAAATTCTAACTGAACACCATGTAGTCGACTATACTTGTAGGGGTTATATTCCATTTTGTAGATAATACGCCCAGTATTTTTATCTGTAAAGTAGGTCGTAATATCGTAGGTGCTATCAGAGGATTCAATTTTTACATCGCAGACTTGAGGTGTAAGAGAGTTGATCGTGACAGTAGTATCAGGGAAAACGACTTCGTCTGGCAAATTATCAAATGGATTGCAAGAACTATGTAGCAGAATAGCTAAAATGATGAAGAGTGGTAATGCTTTCATATACAGCTGTTATTTTTTGGTTGGCACTAAATATAGTGAATAGTTTAGGGAGTGTGTACCTAAAAGAAGCATTAATTTGATTAAATTTGGTCTTTTATTTTAATTAAGGAATAGAAGATTTGTTCTATTCCTTAATTTCGTTGTCATAGAAAATAGGGATGTTTAAATTTATAGAAAAGCTTTACGATAAAAAGATTGATGCAAATGGACTCGCTCTATTTCGTATGGTTTACTTTTTGGTATTCTTTGGAGAGCTTCTTCAGATGTTTTATTTCAAAGAACTGATTTTTGATGTTATTCCATTTGTTCAACCTTATGAAATAGACTTTACGTGGGCTTTTTATGCGTGGTTTCTTGTTTTGTTTTTGTTGGTAATAGGGGCTTTTACTCGAACAGCAGCTATTGCTAATTACTTATTTACCCTTGTTTTTCTTTCGACGATATCGAGTTTTGAATACCACGTTTTTTATACATATACTACCGTCAATTTTTTCTGTTTATTCTTACCCATCTCTAAGCGATTTTCTATAGATAGACTGTTATTGAAACTCCAATATTCTAACACTCGTGTACAGTACGAACCTCCTCGAACCACTACTGTCCTCAGTTATACCTTACCATTGCTAGTCGCAGTAGCTTTTGTGTATACGGACTCTATGTTATACAAAGTAACTTCCAAGTTTTGGATGCAGGGTTTGGGAGTTTGGTACCCTGCTGCTTTCCCACAGGCTTCTATTACTTCATCTAGTAGTTTAGGAGGTTTCTTGATTAACAATTACTATATGACCAAGTTTTTTGGTTATTTGACCCTCATATTTGAGACTGGATTTATCTTCTTATTCTGGTTTCGTCGATTTAGAGTACCATTGTTGATCATAGGAGTAGGGTTGCATTTAGGGATCTTAATTACTTTTCCTATTCCTTGGTTTGCGTTAGCAGTAGCAGCAACTTACATTCTATTGGTACCAGTAGCTTGGTATCGAAAGATAGGAGACTGGTTAAAGAGGAGACAACGTATATTGTTGACGGTGTATTATGATGAAGAATGTCCGCTTTGTCAACGAGCAAAAATTATAATAGAGCATTTTGATATACTAGGGAATATTCAGTTTAGAGGAGTGCAAACACACCAAAAGGACGCTGTAATAAGCTCTATTGGGTTAGATGATTTATTGGGTAATATTTACTCTGTACAACAGAAAGGAAAGCTACAGTATGGCATAGATACCTACATTCAAATCCTATTCAAAATGAGATATACTGCTCTGTTGGGATTGATATTGAAATTGCCAGGGATTTATCATTTGGCAAAAGCTTTATACCAATACATAGCAGCTAATAGAAATGTGGAGCGTTGCACAGAAGCTAACTGTGGTTATGAAATAGGAAGCATGCCAGCAGAAAGAGATTCAATCAAACTGCTTCAGAATTTTACGATTAAACAATTGAGAATAGGTGGAATTACCATAGGAGTGTTCTTCATCTGTCTGATTCAGGTTTCCATTTCCTACAACTCAGATGCTATTTTTAATTGGCACAAACAAATAGGTTTTCGAGAGACTGCTATGGGGCAGCGTTTAGAGGCTTTTTCTAATGAAGTAGATGGGGTTGCCTTACCGTTATTAGGTTTGACCCATCATCCTGTATTTATGGATAATCATTTTAGATGGTACACGCATATTGTTAGTGTGGTGTATGTTGGGAAAGATGGGTTAGAACAACGTTTACCAATCATAGGAGAGGATGGTTCTCCTCAACATTATATTTATGGTCCTAATTGGGTCAAGTGGACCTTTAGAGTCAATAGTCCTACCCGAATCAATAAGGATTTATTGGAAGAAGGAATTCAGGATTTTACTGCTTTTTGGGCACATAAGAATAGAATCAAAACTGAAAATGCTTCTTTTAGAATTGAGCTAAAGTTAATTGATATGCCTAAAGGATTTGAAGCAGATTTCCTAGAAAAACAACGCCAAAAACCCTGGGAAACACTTGGGCAAGCAACGTGGAGTCAGAACGAATTTAGCCTAGAGTTGGATGGTCAATATCAATATTTATTTTAATGAAAAGTAGTTCAAAACATCTAGTAATAGGAGCGAATAGTTTTCTAGGAAGGTCTTTGATAGAACAACTAAAAGAAAAGCAGGCTGATGTAACAGGGGTGTTCCATCATAATAGGGACAAGCTACTAAAAGGCATATTCTATTGTGATATGACCGAACTTTGGGAGCTACCCAATGACTATAGTTATGTTTATCTTATTAGTGCTTTCATTCCTACTTCCCAAAAAATAACAACAGAACAACTAGATTTACTTCAAAAAGTTAATGTAACATTGCCCGAGCGAGTAGTAGCCAAATTTACTCAAGCTAAAATCATATATACTTCTAGTGTTGCGGTCTATGGCAGACAAACAGAGGAAATAGATGAACAGAGTTTGCCTTATGAATTGAATGCTTATGGAAATAGCAAATGGTTAGGGGAAATGGCGATTAGAAAAGCAGCAAAATATGCTATTGTTCGCATTTCTTCTATGTATGGTGTTGGGATGAAAGAGCATACTTTTTTGCCAAATAGTATTAAACAAGCTATTCGGTCCAATGCAGTGAAAGTTTGGGGGGATGGTAGCAGAGCCCAAAACTATATTCAAGTACAGGATGTTGCCCATTATCTGTACAGAGCAGCTCTATCTGCTCAAAATGGATGTTATTTGGCAGTAGACAAAAAGTCATATACCAATTTAGAAATAGCTCGTATAGTACAGTCCCAAATGAATTGTTCTATAGAAATGTTTGGCGAAGATGATTCGAGTTCTTATTATTACCAAAATCAAGACACCAATCAGGCACTTAACTACGAGCCTGAATATACTTTGGTGCAAAATCTAGAAGAAATCATCAAATGGATCAAAAAAAAGTACTCGTAACAGGAATAGGGGGCAATGTAGGGCAAGGAATACTGCGTAATATCAGTGCTTCGGATTATGATATACGAATGATAGGGACGAATGTAACTTCTTTTTCGGCGGGTAATCACTTGTGCGATGTGTTTTATCTAGTGCCTTATGCCTATGAGGAAAATTACTTGACGGTTATGCAGAAAATTGTCGATAAAGAGTCGATTGATTTGATTATTCCTTCTACAGACTATGAGGCGTATTTTTTGAGTAAACACAGAGCAGAATTCGACTGTCCTATTGCTATTTCTTCTGTAGAAGCAACAGGTATTTATTTAGATAAATATTCCACTTTTTTGCATCATGAGAAGCATGCTATTCCATTCGCAAAAGCTACTCTACCGTCACTGTATCAAGGAGCTTATGAGGAATGTATTGTCAAGCCACGAAAAGGACGAGGTTCTAGAGAATTGCATCGAAATCCGACTAGTTGGACTGATTTTTCGGATGAAGAATACCTTGTACAAGATTTGATAAAAGGGAAAGAAATTACCTGTGCTTTTTATGTTTCTAAGGATAATCGCTTGCATGGATTGATTACTTTTGAGCGAGAACTAGAGCATGGTACCACTCAACGCTGTACGGTCACAGAGGATTATAATGGAGAGTTGAAGGCAATAATCAATAAAATGATCGCTCATACAGACTTGAGAGGAGCCATCAATTTGCAGGCAATAGTCAATGAAGCAGGGGAGGTCATTCCTTTTGAGATCAACTGCCGTATTTCAGGTACCAATTCGATTCGTTCCAATTTTGGTTTCAAAGATGTAGAATATACACTACAAGAATACTTGTATGAGGAAGGACTAGAGTATGTTTCTATTTCTAAGGGGTCAGCTGTTCGTATATTAATGGATGTGATCTACAGAGAGGAAACAGATTTTGATCAACTGCGAGATAATTCAGCAGCTTTTCATTTGTTTTGATGGGGGAGAGTAGGGAACTATCCTAGAAAGAAAAAATGGCAACATAATTTTATCGTGAACCCCCATAAAATTACAACACATGATCCTTATAGTTCTCTAAGCGATTTAGAATAAAAATATGGAAATAAATATACTTAATAGATTGATTGAATCTTATAAATGGATGGACTTCAAATTAGAAAGCATGCAAAATGGCAATTTACTAATTTGGGGTTCAAAAGATTTAACTTACTCTCATGAATTAGAATTTTTATTTGAAGGTGTTACCTACTGTCAATTGGGAATGGAATGGACTTGGGCTAATAATGGAGTACCAGTAGTAGAAACTGTACTACCTGATGTATTTTCTGATCGAAAAAAAATGAGATTGATACAAGAAAATTATTATGTAGTAGGTACTAAACTATATAGGCTTAATGAATGTGAAGGACAATCTTTTTATGTAATTTCAGAGGGGCTGGAAATATCTTTTACTAGACCTAAGTAGGGATCTTCCTCAGAAGTAAACTAACTATGATAGACTCAGGTAGGTGAAAGACTACTATATATGATATTAGACTAATTTTTTCGCTCTAATTTTGGTTTCAAAGATGTAGAATATACACTACAAGAATACTTGTATGAGGAAGGACTAGAGTATGTTTCTATTTCTAAGGGTTCGGCTGTTCGTATATTGATGGATGTGATCTATAGAGAGGAAACAGATTTTGATCAACTGCGAGATAATTCAGCAGGGTTTCATTTATTTTGATTTGAATGGAACTCAATTTTTAATATTAAAAGAATGAATCCAATGTGAAATTTTAATTGAATAAAGAGTAGCACAACCTGCAATTGAAGCGTATAAATAGTGGATTGGGATATACTAGAATTGTAAGATATGATTTATGAGAAAATACAAAATATATTAACTAAACAATATTCTTTTTATCAGGAAAATTATAAGTTCCCTTTACTGGATAGTGATCTTTTATCAAAAGATGAACTTTTGTTACTTGTTGAATGGGTTTTTATCCGTTATCCAGATGTTGATGGTGTAGAATTTTTCCTTAAGAATTTTTCTATAATAGAGCACCTGAAATATAAAGATTTTAAGCATGTTTTAAATCAATTAATTGATGGAAAAGGAGGAAATAGTCTCTTGAATTTCTTTGATTTTACTTATAATTATTTGGAAATAGATATGTTTTATTTTTCGAAAGAACGAATTCTTGATACATCATTTCCCTATGAAGCAGTATACATGTTTGAAGGTTTACCAGATAATGATTTAGGTTACTTCTTGAAAGTATTAGAGATTACAGACAAAGACGTGTTCCTAGCAAGAATTAGGGAGGTATGTGACCGTCTGGTCAAGGATGGTGCTAAACCAGTAAAAAGATGATCTTTCTTAGAAGTTAGAAAAAAACTACTTTCCATGGTATTAGGCTGACATTTTCATCATCTCTCAGGCTAGGTCTCTTCAAGTACTATCCACTACCTGCCATTTAGGAACTGCAGGACGTGAGATAGCTACTACTTCCAAGTAGGAACTATTTAGAGTCGTCAAAAATGCAAATAATATTCAATACTGATATTAGTACAGCTATTGAGGCACGCCAAAAAGCATTGACGGTAGTAGGAGTTAAATCAAGAATAGGTGCAAGTAGATTAGGTCTACCTGATACTAATTGTGAAAAGAATGAAGAAGCATTTAAACGTACTTTGATTAAAGCTCTTTTCAACACAGACAAAGAACACATAAAGTTATGTAATAATGATTAGGTATATTTTTATAATAGTATTTATATTTAACAATTTCATTTTGTTTTCACAGAAAAATAGTATTTGCTTTCAAACGGAAGCACATCAATCTTATCATTTATATTTGAATTTAGATACATCTACTAATAAATTTTTCATTTCAGAATATAATGCTCTTCTATTCAGAAGTTCTGAAGGTACTATAGAAAGTAATTATTTAAAAAGTGAAAATCAAGATTTAAAGTTTGAAAAACTTATAAGAATAGATTCGGCTATTGTAGATACTCCTTATTATATTCTTGATTTTGAAATAAATAATTTTGGAACATTATCATATTTGTATGGAATCACTATTAATTCAAATCTCAAAGACGAAAAAAGGATATTCTTATCTGATATGTCTTGGTTAGGTTTGGAAGAACCTTTTTATAAAATAATTGATTTGCCTTTAAGGAGGGATACTAGACGAATTCTCTTTTTGAGAAATCTATTACAGATTAGAACAATTAATGAAGAGGTGATTGATTTTGATGATTACAATTATTATAAATTTATTTTTAATGCCCCAAATCCTAATGATTATTATTTTTTAGGTAGATATAACAATAAAATACATTCATTAAATAAAGAGATGATATCAATCACTCTTGAAAGATCTACGTTTGATTTAGATGTTTGTGATTGTAAAAAGAAAAGGTGATCTTCCTCAGAATGTGATCCAACTATGATACCTGTAAATAGGTAAACGACTGCTATTGTATTAGACTATTTTTTTAGTTCCTGTGGTCATTGGAATAAATCATCCTTCATTTAAACAAGACTAAAAAATGAACCATTCCATTTATTTTGATGCATCTTTCCTTTTTGTAAATAAAGTTAAACTGATTTCTTTTGATGAAAAAATAGAATCAATTGATAAGCAAGATATTGCAAAAGAAATTTTGACAAGGCTAGACTATGTACAAATAGAATGGAAAAAGGAATATGCATTTCTTCCTTTTGATAAAACTTTTTTTTCTGAGAAATTAGAAAAAAAGAAAGAATTATTTCGAAGAATAATAAAAGAAGAGCTGTTCGACCATGAAATCGAAGAGATTAGAGAAATGTACTTTCACATGTATTGTAATACTTTTTGTAAGGAACTCTTTTTTCTAAAACCCACCTTTCATTTCCCTAAGAAAGAGATTTTTTATTTAACAGAACAGATACCTTTTGTGAAAAAAATGATATACCCAGGAGGGGGTGTTAATGAAAAGAGATTGTTTTACGAAGATGAAATATCCACTTCTATATTTTTAGAAAGAGAAGATATAAGTCTTTTAAAAACTACAATGGCTACAATTGAGATACTTAGTGTAAAAATGTTTTTAGATAAAATATCGAATCCTAATGTAGAAACTATAGTACAATATATTTGGTAATGAAAAATAAGCCGATTAGTATTCTATAGGTTCTGCCGATTCTTGCAATCAGTATAATCGTATTCCTAGAGAAAAAGCTGCTCTAAGACTATTAAAAAAAATAAAGATGGAGCATACTCAAATATTAGCAGGGGAAGTTATTTTTTTGAAAAAAATTAATAGAACCCAAACTCTCGCTCTTAATTCAAGATTAGTTATATCTAATCCTTACTATATAATGGGACATGTATCAGCTTTTCTTTTAAGTGGCGAGGAACATGTTTTTAAATTGAATGAACCTTATGATATTAGTATTCTTGTTGCTTTCCCAGTACATACTTGGCAGGAATCACCAGTAGAAGGAATTGAATTATTTATAGGAGTCGGCGAGGTTCTTGGTAGTTTTACTATTAAGGAGATAATTAATACCTATGATTAACTTTATCAAATCAGTAAACAAGGCGATAGTCTCATGTCAGTAGTGTCGTCACCAACCTAGTATACAAACCACAAAAAAACATTCCGATAGGAAGTATTCATTACCCACTCCCAATCCAAAATAAAAAATATGACCATCCAAAAGCCAATTTCATATATTCTTTTTGATGCTTGTTTTACCCTAATGGATAAGCCAGAGTTATGGCAGAGAATCGTAGGGGTATTGGGTAATAATGGATATGGAGTGACCTTATTAGAGTTGCAGACTAAACACAAAATATTGACGGAAGCCATTCCTTTTCCAGATCAAACGACGGCTGATTTTTATCAATTGTTCAATACAAAACTATTGTATGCACTAGGCATAATACCCACTTCAGAGCTGCTAGAAGAAATCTATGCTGCTTGCAAGAACTTGAGCTGGGAAGCTTATGAAGATACCGAAATGTTGTCTAGATTGAAGCTACCTATGGGCGTTTTATCTAATTTTAATCATAGCTTACCACTAAAACTCAAACGAATACTGGATGCTTCTTTTGAGCATATTTTTGTTTCGGAGACAATGGGAGTGGCCAAGCCTAATCTTGATTTTTACCAAGAAGCAATCCAAGAGATTGGAATACCACCAGCGGAAATTTTGTATATTGGAGATTCACTGGCATTGGATATAGCACCTGCTTTGGAAGTAGGAATGCAAGCTTTATTGATTGATAGAAATAAGGTATTTCCTAGTTTTAATGCTCGATTGGATAGCCTATATGAATTGGATGAAATTTGACAAATAGAAAAAAAATATCACTAGTAGTTCCTGTTTATTTTGAGCAAGAATGTATTGCTCAATTTATCAAAGAAACCAAGGCTGTACTCCAAACACTGCCCTTGGCTTACGAATGGGTATTTGTGGATGATGGTAGCGAAGATGAAACGGTATCTATTATCAAAACATATGCAGCAAAAGACCCCGCTATCAAATTGATTGAGCTCTCCTATAACCACGGAAAACAAGGAGCAGTAACGGCAGGTATTCGCTATGCAACAGGCGATTACTTATTGTATATGGATCCTGATTTGCAAGACCCCCCGAAAGAAATCCCTCGTTTTATAGATAAGATAGAAGAAGGCTATGATGTAGTTTTTGGTATTCGTTCTATCAAAATGGATTCTTGGCTCAATAAGCTTTTCTCTAAGTTGTTTTGGGGAATACTCAATCGTTTTACAGGACTACAAATACCAGAAGGATTAGCGGTTATGCGAATTTTTAATCGAAAGTTTGCTGATAAATTTAATGAGTATGGGGAGCACAATCGCTTTATAGAAGGGATTTTTATGCATATTGGCATGAAAAGAACCACCTTGAAAATAGGACAACGAGAGCGGTTTGCAGGAAAGACTAAATTTAACTTTAGCCGAAAAATAGCGTTGGCATTCAATGCCATCTTGGATTTTTCTCAGTTACCCCTTTTGTTTGTGGTTCGATTTGGTTTTTTATTGTCTTTGTTGGGGTTTTTAGCTTTGATCGGGATTGTGGTAGCGAAGTTATTTTTTATAGAATTTCAGGCAGGATGGCCCTCTTTGATCAGTGCTATTATATTAGGGACAGGATTACAGATTTTTTTTATGGGCATAGTCGCTGTTTATATTGGTAAAATATACAAAGAGAGCAAACCACGTCCTTTATTTTCGGTCAAAGAATGTACAAATATAGATGAAGAATAGAGTTGCTATTATAGGATCGGGCGATTTGGCAGAGCAAATTGCTTATCATGCAGAACAAGATGGTGGCATGGAGATTATTGGTTTCTTTGATGATTTTTTGGAGCAGGGGGCAATAATAACAAAAACAACTAAAGCATACAAAATACTGGGAGGTGTAGAGGCTATTGTTCCCCTATACAAAAAGGGAATTTTTGATTGTCTTTTAGTTGGGATTGGGTATAAACATCTTGCCTTTAGAAAAGCTATATTTGAACGATTCAAAGGCAAAGTTCCTTTTGCTAATTTCATTCACTCGTCTTGTTATGTTGATCCTAGTTGTCAGCTTGGAGAAGGCGTTGTTTTATTTCCTGCTTGTACATTAGATTATGGAGTCACTCTAGGAGACAATGTGCTATTGAATACAGGATGTACGATTGCTCACGATACCACAATAGGAAGACATACTTTTTTGTCTCCTCGTGTAGCTTTAGCTGGATTTGTTACCATTGGAGCATGTTGCAATATTGGTATTAATACCACTGTTATTGATAATATATGTATTGAGGATGAAGTTCAGACTGGAGGTGGGGCTGTGGTGATCAAAAATTTACCTCAAAGAGGACTTTATGTAGGTAATCCTGCTCGGTTTGTTCGATAATATATTTTAGATGTAAAATCTAAGTACAGAACAATTTTTTTTGATTATAAAATAAAGGTAGGTTTTCACTTCATCTTTTTCTGTTCTTTCCATTGATGAAAGAACCAAAATCTAGGGCAGAGTTTCCGTTTGGATACCATCACATTTCAAAACAGATTTTAAGGGAATTTTTGAGGGAAACTATTGTTTAGAGATACACCTATAGCCTTTTAACATTAGTTTTCACGCTTCATATTGCTTGCCCCTTAAAATTTTCGCCTCGGAAATAATTGATGTCCCACATCACTTACTTCCGTTCACTTCGTTCATCAATGGATAGTATTACCCAGTCTTCAACATGCCCCACACTTTACATTAATCTCTAGCCTTTTTAACCGTTTGAAAGTCTCTTAAAACCTACCTTTTAAGTATAGCAAAATTCAAAAACTGTCTTTTGTCCTGTACTTAGCTGTAAAATACATCTACTCATTATTGGTAGTGGATATTTCGGGTACAGACGTCGCATCTTCTACTTCGTCAAACCAGCCATAATAAATGCTTTCCATCACTTTGTATTTTTCTGGAATTGTAGTCAAAACAGTTTTTTCAGTACCTTTTTTCGATACATAGGTATTGTTGTCTACATCATCATAATTGATCGCAAGTTGCTCAATAGTGTCGACATGAAAGTTAGCGGTCCATTGATAATGATACAGCTCGGTTTCTCCAGGGTGTCCATAGGTCATTCCTAAGATACTTTTATCACTTGGAATAAAGGTTGGATTAATAAATTCGTAAGCACTACTAAAATAATCGGAGTCTGTTTGGTAAAGATAAATATTGCTAACATCTCTAGGGCAACAGCCAGATACGGGATGCCAATAAATCATAAAATCAGGTAAATTGTCGCCGTTAATATCAATAATGGTATCACTGACATAGGTGTTATGATCTTGTAGGTGATACATAATAGGAGCAAAGCTATCGTTTTGAGCTTTATAGATGTTGATATGAGTATCCCCAGACTGAGGGAGGCTTCTGTGAATGAGTAAATAAGGAGTACCATCAGCAAATAGATCGCCTGTTTTTGCATTCCAAATGACAATATGATTACTATCTGCATCTAGAGTATCGTATTGTTCCGCATGCCAGTTAGAGCTAACGTGCTGTTGGGCTAGGGTTAGAATTTCAGATAAAGAGTTAGAGAGTAGAATACTATCGCCAACTTGTGTACTAACAATGGTGTCTATACTAGCTAAGGTATCTATTGTAGGAGGTGAAATAGTAGTACTATCTAGACCTACTACTGCTTGTTCTTTTTCTTTTGTTTTAGATGGAATCATCATTTGTTGTAAAGATTGGAGTGGATTACTCCAGTCAAAGTCAGAAGGCATTCCAATATAGAAAACGAGCAAGGAGGCAACAATAAAGTAAAGTAGTAATTTCATAGTACAAGTATGGGTTATATCTGATATAGCAGTATTCAGTAGCTGAAATAGGATTCAAATCCAAAAGCTATGGTAAAATAGGCTTTTTTTTAGTATTTTAAAAAGCATTATGAATGGTTTCGCAGTACTCCGCTGTAAGTTGAAAGAAATATTTTCTAACCAACGTAGTATATACGTTCAAGATAGAGCTAAACTATGATAATTTTGATGACTTTATTTTATAGCTTTTTATTTCTTCATTCGCATACAAGCTATGAAAAGGAGGATTGGGGATGTCACCAAAAACTCAAAAAAATAAACTATACCTTTCAATATGACAGTGAACCCGCTATTTGTCAAAATGCTTACTATCGATACGGTGGATGTTATTGTAAAGATGGAGCTTATGGATATAATGAAGTAGATAAAAAATTAGCTAAAAAAATAACTTCCTATTATGCTTGTTTTAAGCAAAAAATAGAGCGAGAGCCTAGCAAGGTATTATTGATTACTTACAAAATAGAAGAGCCTATTCGAGTGAGTCATCTTAGTCATATTATTCATTGTTATGGATTGCAGTCCAAGCAAATATCTTTTGCTTATAATGAAGAACAAGATAAATTCGTACAGGCGGAATTGCTATCCAATACCAATCCAAAACTAAAAGCTTCTAATCTGATTAGTAGAGAACTAATAGAAGAAGCGATGAGTGGTTGCCAGCTTTGTCCTCTTTGGAATGATTATTAGGAATAAAAAGTCCTTACCAACAATTTGTTGATAAGGACTTTTCTTTGTAAAAATATTAATAGGTGTTATTCCACCACAAATTTACGTTGTTGTGTATATCCATCAGCATTGCTGATTTGTAGGTAATAGACTCCTGAAGACCAGTTATTAGTCATCAGTTGTAACTGCTGCTGATTAGCATTGTCTAGTGTACGAGTAGACTGATAAACTAGTGTTCCTAATGCGTCATAGACGACTAAGCTTACTTGGTCAGATAGGGTAGAACTTAGTTGAATATTAAGTACTTCCTTAGTTGGTACAGGATAAACACGTACTACTTCCCAACCTTCTATTTCTACAGATTTCCAGTCAGAATAAGTCACAGAACCATCATAAGCTACCGCTTTGATACGATAGTAAGATAAACCTCTGTAAGGATCTTCATCTAGAGCAGTGTAGGCTGTATTCGAAAGTCCTCGTGCATCTACTGTTTGTATTAGCTGAGCATTAATAGCATCTTTGGAACGTTCTATTTGATAATAATCAATATCCGCTTCTGTTGCCACTTCCCAATCAATTTGTACTTTATCTTCTTGTACTACTTTAGCATCAAACTGTTCTAGGTCCAATGTTAATAGAACAGGTTGTATAGGCAATACAATAATATGAGAAAAAGAAGCAGGATCTATTTCTACCGCAATAACATCGGTAATGTCACTGAATGGATCAGTAATGCCACCAACCATAGTACGTACGGTATGAGGTACAACTACTGGTGTACCAACACCAATAGTTCCACTACTATATTTTAGTATTTGAATGTCAGTAGTAGGATTAAGTGTTCCAGTAGGATTAGAAGGATTGTTCCCCCAATAGGTCTGTGCAGCAAGGGCATCTAGTTCTGCTTGTGTAAAGAATAAACGAACACTAGCAGGACCATTGTTAGTTGGTACTATATCCCAGTGTCTTTGTAGATAAGGGTAGTTAATACCCATGTAATTGACCGTCTGAACAGTAGCATCGAAGAAAACTTCAGCACTAGTCATCCCCAAAGATTGGTTGTCAGAAGCATTAGCAGAATCTCTAATTGCTAGGATTGGCTCTCCTTGTACATCATCCATAAACGTAAACCAGTACGGTTCATTGTTGAATTCACAATTTCCTATTGTAGGGAAATCTACTAGAGTGTCTTGTGCAGGGCTAAATACAGTAACCGATTGAGGAGTGGCATTAGTCAGATCTCCACACCTAGACGTTTGCACATTGATATTGAAGACCACTTCAGCAGATGCACTTGGTAATTGTAACTGATATGAAAATGGAGTAGCTGGATCATTGTCATTATCTGGTACCACGAAAGAGTTACTACCAGTACCACTATTCACATCTGCCCATGTATAATCAATGAAATAAGGTCCAGTTCCTGTCATCGTCAATGGAGCAAACTGAGGGGTGCCATACTTACATAAATAGATACTGTCAGCATTGGTTAAGCTAGGAGAAACCAATGGAGGGAGATTAAATGCCCAAATACCAGTAGCAGTACCATTGATATTATCACTATTGACACCAGTCTGAAATTCTAAGAAAGAATGAATGGCTTGAAAATCGGTTGGTGCAACAGGTACTAAAGCTAAGTTAGTTTCTTTTGTTCCTTCTACTTCTTTGACTTTTACAAAATCAAGACAGAAAGCATAGCCATATGGTTTACGCAAAAAGGCAGTAGTACCACCAGTACTAGATTCGATAAAGACAAAACTACCAGAGTTACCATTTGCAATCAATTTTCCATGTGGTGCATTCAGGGTTTGAGTATTTCCTGCTCCTAAGTAGTAATACTGACCTCCTTCCATTCGGATAGAGTCAAAACTGTTGTTATTGTATAAATAAGTTGTACCTAAGAGTTCTGCGTAAGCATAGTTAGCACTTCTGTAAATGTAAGAGGCTTCATCAGTATCTTCAAACCGAATATTATTGTAGTTGATTCCATCTCCCATGTAGAACCATTTCTCATCTACATTGACACGGTTTAAATTGGTGTTATTTAATAATACAATTTGACTTGTACCTGGATTAACAGTAAGATTAGTAGATGTACGTACGTCCCAAGGATAACGGGTATTAGCCGACCAATGTACATAATAAGTCCCATTACATTCTACGGTGATAATAGAGCTACCTAAATTGAGTGTTCTATTTGAATTACCAGTCGAAACAAATTGAGCAGGAATTTGTATATCAAAATTATTGGTATTAAATGTACCTGCAATTAGAGCAAAAATACCAGAGCGTCTTCTAGTGATATTCGTACCTGCCCAGCTATTATCCATGCGTAGGTCTCCTAATAGATTCCAAGTACCAGTGGCATTATTAAATTCTAATTTGAATAATTCCAGTATAGTACCATTCGTTTGAATATCTCCACTGCCAATCATTCTTATATCTCCTCTAAATTCAAAATTAGACATGGTAGCATCAAACATAAAGCTTTCTGCAATATTGATTCTATTGGCAGATTCTGTTATATTTCCGTTGCTAGAGCCAATACCTGTTATGCGAGCATCAGCACGCATAATCATACTTTTACAGTATACGTTGCCAGATATATCACAACCATTGCTAGTACCAGAAAAAGAATTGTTATCAAAAATAACGGAGTCTAACACAGTAGGGGCGCAAGCACTATCTCCTACCAAACTAGCAGGGTTAGTAGTCCAGTGACCTGGGTCAGACCAGTCTCCTTCAAAATCAGTAGCATCACTACTAAGTGCTCTCCAGTAAAAAGTAGTGCCAGTACCTAATGTGAAGTTAAAATTAGTATTATTCCCAGCATCTATTGAATTCGTAACATTAATCACAGGATTACCAGTATTGTCTAGTCCTGAAACAGAAGCAAAATCAATATTGGCAGTTCCAGTCACAGTAAAGGGAACAATCCCTGTCGCATAACCTGTTGTTTGTAAATAAATAGATTCTGCACAATTTCCAATAGCATTGAGATCGCCTGCAATCGTTACGGAACTACCAGCAGCAGAAGAGAAAGTATAATCATTACCTGCTGTTAAGTTCATATCCCCATCATAGAGGGCCATTGAACCAGACACATTCACAATAGAACGTTGGCTAGGGGTCGTATAGTAAGAATAACTAAAGTTACCATCTCCTAACATCGTCAAATCTCCTTGTATCTCTGTATCATAGTAGATACAGAAGGCATCTTTATAGAAGATAACATTAGGGAGTCTACGTATGTTAATAGCACTAAAAGTAGCAGGTTGAAAGTGTATAGTAGCAGTACCTGTATAGGTTTTTAGACCACCTCTATCATACATGCTCCATCGGTCACTACGGGTCAAAAATACCTGTGTACTATCAAGATAGGTTTCTCCTATATATAAGTAACCCATAGATAGGGTATCACTTCCTGCACGTAATACAGAAGTACCACTTCTGGCACTAATACCTCTATTGCCAGGGCTAATATAGTTGCCTATTATAGTGTAGTCTGCGTCTGTTTCTATACTAACAGGAATATTCATGAGGGTACCATTGGTTTGTATCGAATTGCCAATACCCATATAATATATAGTTCCCTGTCCAGCATCATCAAACTGTACAGTAGAAGTACCTGTTAGGTCACCAAAAATATATAGGATATCACTTAATCGGAATCGACTACCTGCTGGAACCGTATTCTCAAAGGTGATGTCACGACAGTGTGCAATGGAATCAAATTGAACAGTAGTATTACTGCTATAAGAGTTGTTATCAAAAAACACATCGTCAACACCTGTAGGCAAACATCCTGCTGGGACAAATAATGCTCCTATTTTTTCTTCCCAGTTTCCAAGTTCATGCCAATCGTTATTGATAGCATCTCTAAAGTACAACTGACGACTAGCAGGTTCGTTAATAGTCCAGTTCGGATCATTGTTGTTCCCATCAATACTATTGTTGGCCACATAACTACGACCACCAGTAATATCACAGTCAACATTACTCATGATGACATTATTAAGTGTAAGTACTCCAGGAGTTAATTTCTGAATCGTCATTTTTCGTGTAGAACTAGAAACTTGACTCATAGGGTAGAAATGCTCACAATTATTAGGAATGAATACATTTTCTAAACGAATATGTGGAGAGTAGCTATTGTGCCATCCAAATTCTGCTCTTTTGCCTTTGAGATATAAGTTATGGATAGTAAACCAGTTCGTATTGTCATATATGAAATATAGGCGAGTTTCTAAGATTAAGTGATTGACAGAACAGTCGCGACTTCTGTTAAGCTCTAAGTAACAATAGACTCCTCTATCAACAAGAGGTGTTGCATCACTTGGGCGCATAGTAATCGTGTCATAATCTAGCCCTCGACCAAATCTTACCCAATCGTATCCATATCGCCAGTTGAAGTCAATATGTGATCCAGTAGCATCGAAGGTAGTATAATTGTTACTAGCTGTATCAAAGTCTACTTGCCAACAACGTTCAGCATGTCTACCATCAATGTCAATTTTGGAGTTGTTTAATATTAATCCCCTATCAGGATTGTTATTATAGCTGTGAAAAAAATCTGTGGATAGATCTTGTCCATTGGTATTGAGTGTACCACTCAATAGTTCCATAAATCCACCTTGTCCAGGAGTCAAATTAGTAGTGGTATTATTGATATCTTCTACTTCAAGGCTGCTTAATAATCTAAATTCCGTAGTAGCCGATCCTTCAAAATCCATTTTTATGATACGGAGCATCTTATCTTTGGTATCAATCGTTTCAATGCCCGAACGCTGCGAACGAAAACGAAGTTGACCATTGTAGTCCATAGCCATGTTGTCAGCTAATGCAAAAGAGCCATAAATATCTAAACTAACACTAGAGGCACCTAATAGAGTAGGGGCATTGGCTACACTAATAGCATTATCCCAAAACATGGTATCACAATTGGAATTGGAGTTAACTGTAACATTAGCACCAGGTGTGCTAAAAGCACCTGCGGTGAAAAATACAGAGTTAGTGGAGTTGGGAGCTTGCGTAGCAGAAGTGCCGCTATTGAAAGCATCTACCCACCACATAGTAGGATCATTGAAATCTCCAGAGCCACCTTTCCAGTAATACGGTCGATTTGGTTGAGCTAAGAGGTTGGTAGAAACGACTACCATTAGAAATAGAATTGCTTGTAATTGTCGTAACATAGTAGAAATTAATTAGTCAAGCAAGTAGGAGAATAAAATGGGTGTTATACCAATAGTGTTAGTATAAATAATAATGTTTTTTATACCAATCTTATTCGTAATATACTTTATGTAGCAATGATAATTTTTAGCTAGATTTTAGCTATAAAATTCTCCGTACTACTACTTAACAATGGTTGAAAAATAAGTAGAGACTAATTGTAGTAGAGTGGGTAATATACTAACATTTATGTAATAAATAAAAATGAATTACCGATCTAAGTGTAATTTTTAATATAAATTTACATATAACATAATATGCTCATTAATTTATCCTAATATTAATTGTAAGGTAGGAAGTCCGAGAGTTAGTCTTTTTTCATCCATTTCGAGCTGTAAAACATTTTTGGAAGAGATGACACCTGTTTTGGCGAGTTGCATCATTTTCTGTCTTTCAGGAGCAGAAAAATTTGCAAAAGTACGGCGTAATGTTGGGAGAATGTGCTGGAAATGGTGATGCGGCAAACTATCCACCCATTGATCTATCATTTGCCAGAGTGTTGGATGGTGGATAAGCAATAGCCCACTACCATATAAAAAACCTTCTATCCAGTGACCAGCAGAAATGTTATTATTGGCATTAGATAACTCCAAGGATAATTTACTAGCAACTTGCTCCACAGACATGATTTCCATATCAAGACAGATTCTAGTAGCTGCTCCTCTGATTTGAGGATGAACCCCAACCATATCCGTAATAGACAATAAAGCACTAATCCAAGTACTCAAATGTTCATCGTGATCCAGTAGTTTGATTGCTTTATGAACCTCTAATAGCAAACCAAACAAGGCTTGACTAGCTTCTTCATCAATACCACTACTCGCAGGTGGTAAAGAGATGCAGATACGCGGAATCATCTCATCTAGAAGAGCAGTTACCATGCTCAAATCAGTATTTCGAACATCACCATAACGTTGCAAATAAACCAAAGATGGTAGTGCCTGCATGAGGTGTTGAATATCTTTCGTAACCGCAGCTATATTACGCAATTCTTGGAGTAGTTCGTCAATTGCATCAGGCAGGTTAGCTTTGAGCACTTTCTGGAGTAGCTCACTTAATTCCACTAGCGTATTGATTTTTCCAGATTGGTGAAGTACCCAGTTGACAGCCGCTTGAGGTATGGTATTCCCCCACATACCAGCTTCTATGATTTGGATAGCAAACTCAGGTTGCCATTCCATTTCCCAATATTCATTTTTAGTACTCAGTTCTCTCCCAGTAGCTTGATCTACGACACCAAAGTTGATCCCCAATAAATTGAGTTGATGCAAGCATTGGCTTTGTTCCAAATCAAAGGCTTGTCTTAAATCTAAACCTCCTTTGGGACGATTACTGGTTGCTTTTAGCCAAAGTCTTTCTGCTTTTTTATATTTGGTGAGTTTTAATTTTTTGATTCGTTTTTCCAAATCTTGTTGGAGAGGAACAATAGGAATACTAGCAGGCACTTCGCCTAATTTATCTCCTATGATGAGCTTTTTTTCGATGAGTGTCAATTGAGACTCGTAGCCATTGGAGAAAATAGTGGTAACCGCTTCTGACAGCTCTTGAATGCCAGGGAGTGCAAAACCTCTGATAGTAGCGAGTGTTTGAGCTAGTCGAGTGGCCTCAATTGCATGAGCTGCACTGGTATCCAAGTCCTCTTCTTTGAAAAGCTGGGCAACTTTAGACATCCAATAGATAGTCGCATTTTCTCTATGATGATATAGTAATTCATACCAAGCAGGGGATACTACCCCTGCTCCATAACCACTACTGTTGGCAATCCTATTGTAGGTCCATGGTATCCAAGTTGCCTTTGTTTTTATTTTAGGAATTCCTTTCAGTAGGGCATTATCGTCTTTAGTCTTGTAGTTTTTCCAGTCAGCTAGGGCAGGAGTATGCCATGCACCACAAACAATAGCTATGTTTTGATAGCCATCTTTGACGGCCTTACGTAGTATTTTACGCATATAAGCTTCTCGAATGAGTGTCGATGGGCGTTCATTGGCTCCTATTTCTTCTCTTAGAGCAGTCATTATTTGTAGAATACTCTCAAAAATAATCGCATTGCCTTCTCCTTGCTCAAACATCACTTCCCACCATCGTTCTCTATCGGTATAACCTGCTAGTTCAGCGATATAACCCAATGGGTCATAAGCAATAGCTTCCAGATCTTCATCTGGATTCGTATTGAGTTCCTTTAGAGCAGCAAGTTTCTCAGGTACTTCCTGTAGTCCCAAAGATAAACTTTGGGGTAAATCCATTTGTAAGATTGGGATTTGATTCTTTCTGGCAAAAAGAAATGTTCTCCATTCTGGAGAAAAATCTGTAAAAGGATAATAAACCGCTTGATGCAAATTTTTAGGATTATAAATCAGTGCTGCAACAGGTGGGCATAATCCCTCTTCCTCCATATAAGGCAATAGGCTATCCAGCTCTTGAGGTCCTTCTATCAGAATAACATCAGGTTGTATTTCTTCCAGTGCTTTTTGCACACTTTTGGCAGAACCTGGGCCATGATGGCGAATGCCTAGCAAATGAAGTTGCATGATTAGATAATTTGTTGAAGCGTATCAAATAGGGGAACTTAAGTTCCTTTGCAAAGGAAATCGTAGAATGAAAAGTAGACTTTTTTCACTGCGGAAACATTTGTGAGGTTACTTATTAACTGAAGTTACACACGATTCAAATACATCTATAGAATAATGATCAACGAGTCGTTTTAGAGTGTTGAATGTCTTGATGTTTAATTTTGAATGCTAGTGCTGTTTTACTAGCATTCAAAATTAAACATTGAGCATTCAAAATTAACTAGTTTTTATTCAAAAACTACTCTTTTCCAGAAGCTCCCATGAAGAGTCTTTCCCAACGAACTCCACCATTCTCACCAAACATAGAACCATTTTTGAGGGACAACCACACAAATAAAGGCTTTCCGACTACATGATCTTCAGGGACAAATCCCCAAGCACGGGAATCGGCAGAACGATTACGATTGTCTCCCATCATCCAGTAATAATCTAATTTAGGAGTATAAGTAGTTGTTTCAGTCCCATTGATGAAAATCTTACCACCTTTTACTTCTAGTTGATTTCCTTCATAAGCTTTGATAAGTCGCTCGTAGATAGGAAGGTTTTTTATTGTTAAATCGATGGGAGTGCCTTTGGCAGGAATAGTCAATGGACCATACCAGTCAATATTCCAAGGGTAGTCTTGATGGTTATAAGGGAAAATCTTAGGGGATCTAAGATTCTGAACACCTCGACTTTCTCGGATTCTAACAATAGAATCAATAGCATTAGAATATTGATTAGCAATAGCAGTAGCATCTGCTATTGGAATATCAGCTACCATTCTAGTATTACCATTGAAAGGTTCTCTAGAGCTAAGGTAGGGAGTGATCGTATTATTTTCTATAATATCATCCCATGGTAGTCCCGCATTACCTTTCAGGTAAATGTGATGAGCATACTGAATACCAGGAAACTCATTTGTTGTTTCTCCATTGACAAATAAAATACCATCACGCACTTCTATTTTATCGCCAGGTATACCTACACAACGCTTAATATAGTGGGTGCGTTTGTCTACAGGTCGTACAATGATATTTTTGCCAAAACGCTGACGTAACTCTTTACGAGTTTGAGCTCTTTCACTAGGACGTACAGAATAAACTTGATTTAGATATTGAGTACCATAATCCATAGCTCTTGCTCCACCAAAGATAGTATCATCCTCAGGGTAGTTGAATACCACAGGGTCATAACGTTCTACTTTTTGTATAGCTGGAGCTCTGCGGTAATCCCATTTAAGTAGTTCACTGTAAGATTCACTGGTAGAGAACGGCAACATATTGTGTACCAATGGGAATGCTAGAGGAGTCATGGGCATACGAGAACCATAATGCACTTTACTCACAAACAAAAAATCACCCACCAATAATGAACTTTCCATGGATTCAGAAGGGATGGTATAGGCTTCAATCAAAAACATACGAATGAAGTGGGCAGCAAATACAGCAAAAATAATGGATTCAGACCACTCTCTGATTACTGTTTTTTTAGGAAATGGATTGTCTTTGTCCAACTTACGTAAAGCAGCTTTATCCTTATGTTTGATCGCCTCTTTGTATTGTTTTTTGAGGCGTTGAGTGATAGGGTAAGTGGGCTGGTCATAAGCTGGCTTTTTGACAAAACCTAGATAAGGTAACCATGCAAATGGAAAGAGAATCGCCAAGGTGTTGTCCAAAAAGCTATAGTGCTTGAATGATTTATTGAGTTCAATTAACATTCCAGCTGCTGTGAAAAAATTGAGGATAGGAACTAACCACAATATTGCCCACCAAGCTGGACTACCAATTACTTTTGTCCATATATACAGGTTGTAGCCTGGAACCATTGCTGCCCAAGCGGGTTGCCCTGCTTTTTCGAACAACTTAGCCAAACCAGCAAAAGGTAAGATATAATATAGTAGTAAAAATATAATGAAATTCATTCGTTGTATAAATTAGATGTGTTATTAGAAGTCATTCTAAAATAGAAAAGCACTAGTCTATTGGCTAGTTTTTGGGACTAATTCAGGTAGAATTTAGACGAGTCGCAACTTGGGGTATGAAATAGTCTAAGTTATTGAATTATGATTGAGCATAACTTTGTGTCCATCCTTTCCAACGCATTTTGATGACGCCAAAGAAGGCCTCATTGAAAATAGCAGAACTCATTTTAGATAGTCCCTCTTCTCGATCCTTAAATGTAATTGGAGTTTCTCTGAGCTTGAACCCTAGTTGCCAAGCTGCAAATTTCATTTCTATTTGGAAGGCGTAGCCTACAAATTGAATTTTATCGAAGTCAAGTTTTTCCAAGAAACTTCGTTTGTAACAAACAAAACCAGCAGTAGCATCAGAGACCGGCATAAACGTAATAATACGGACATAGAACGAAGCTCCACGAGACATCGCGAGTCTATTGAATGGCCAGTTGACGACTTTGCCTCCACGTACATATCTTGATCCAATACTGACACCAACTCCTTCTTCTTGGCATGCTTGGTGTAGATTAGGTAATTCTTGAGGAGGATGCGAGAAATCGGCATCCATTTCATAAATGTAATCATAGGTAGATGCTAGAGCCCATTTGAATCCATGAATATAAGCCGTGCCTAATCCCTGTTTGCCTTGGCGTTCTTCAATAAAAAGACGCCCTGCAAATTCATTTTGTAGGTTTTTGACGATACCAGCAGTCCCATCAGGAGAACCATCATCAACAATAAGGATATGAACCCCTAGTTCGAGTGCTAAAACAACTCGAATAATATTTTCTATATTTTCCTTCTCGTTATAAGTAGGTATAATGATTAGATGTTTGGACAAGATCAGATGTATTTATGATTAGCAGTATAAATCACTTCTTTCAACAACTTTTTGTATTTGGAGGATTGCTAAAGAACGTATAATTAACAAATTTGCAAAAAAGAATGCACTTATCTAATACTACTGCCTAGTTTTTATTAAAAGCTCTGTTAATCTTTCGGAATTGTTCTTAATAAAGTGATAATATGGCTGTGTTGCACAAAAGATGATTGTCTATTCATAATAGAATGGTAATAATGTTTCTTATCTCTAAGAATGTCTTTACCTTTGTAGCATAAAATTTTATAAGAAAATAAGTTATGATAGAAATTGGTCAATATAATACACTGCGGGTGGCTAGAGATACTTCTGTAGGGTTGTTTTTGGAAGATGAAGAAGAAAACGATGTTTTACTTCATGGTAAATTTATTCCAGAAGGAGGACTAAAAGAAGGAGACGAAGTAGAAGTATTCATTTACAAGGATAATGAAGGGCGTGATATAGCGACTACGCAACAACCCAAATTGACAGCAGAGGAATTCGCTCTCTTGGAAGTAACCTCAGTGACTAAATTTGGAGCATTTGTAGATATTGGGTTAGATAAGGAGTTATTAGTCCCTTTTATGGAACAGGCTCGCAAAATGGAAGTGGGGGAGTTCCATTTAGTGTTCATGTATTTGGATGGTCTGACGGATCGCCTAGCTGGATCAACTAAGCTGGAACAATTTCTAGACAATGAAGAATTGGACTTGAAAGAAAACGAAGCGGTTGATATTATTTTCTGGAAACCAACTGACTTAGGTTATAAGGTTATTGTGAATGAAGAGCATATTGGTTTGGTTTATTCTGATCAGCTATATGAATATATTCCCATAGGAACAAGGCGTCAAGCATTCGTGCACAAGATTCGTACAGATAATAAAATCGATATCCGTTTACAAAAATTTGGTTATGCTAAGGTAGAACCAAATGCACAAAAAATTCTTACTTTACTGAAAGAACAAAATGGTTTTTTGGAATTGACAGATAAAAGTAGTCCAGAGAAAATTAAGAAAATATTAGGGATGAGTAAGAAGACTTTTAAGAAAGCAATAGGTAGCTTATACAAGCAAAAAAGAATCTCTCTAGAACCTACTGGAATCCAATTGACAGACGCAGAATAAGGCGATAGAAGTAAAAAGGACGAAGAGAAATGAAGAGCAAAAATATTTTTTGTAAATTATTTTGATAGAACCTCAAAACTTTGATTATCTTTGCAGGCGTTATTGACATCACGTTAAGAGCCTGTTTAAAAATTAACTTCAAGCTGAAAATGCTTGATTTAGAATTTAATTTCACCTTTTTTAAGTCATGATAGC
>CAYOJF010000063.1:0-4285 GCA_964404215.1 uncultured Aureispira sp.
TTATGGTTCAATGATAATTTCTACTTTTTCCGATTTTTCTTTATTTTCTTTTATGTTTCAATTCCAGTATGGTTCAATGATAATCGTATTTCATTACCTTGATACTTTTACAATAGATTTGTTTCAATTCCAGTATGGTTCAATGATAATTTGGCTTAGTGTTATTCTTCCATTTTACTTGCAGGTGTTTCAATTCCAGTATGGTTCAATGATAATAGAGACAGGATTTCATGAATTAGATCAATTGCTTGAGTTTCAATTCCAGTATGGTTCAATGATAATAATAGATAGGCTCCTGCTGCTCCAGCAAACAACAAGTTTCAATTCCAGTATGGTTCAATGATAATGCTGTATATTCTGGGCAGAAACACCCGAAAAGCTTGTTTCAATTCCAGTATGGTTCAATGATAATGTTGGAATAGTTATTTTATTCATCCTCATTAACTCAGTTTCAATTCCAGTATGGTTCAATGATAATTGTAAAGTTGGGTTGTTCCTGCTGTACGGTTCTGTCGTTTCAATTCCAGTATGGTTCAATGATAATAATATCAATTTCATTATGATTGTACCTGAATACATCGTTTCAATTCCAGTATGGTTCAATGATAATAAGGAAGGAATCTACATCAATAAAATCCCCCACCCTGTTTCAATTCCAGTATGGTTCAATGATAATTTCCAATATGGATATATACCCGACGTAAAAACTGGGTTTCAATTCCAGTATGGTTCAATGATAATGATGCTATAGAGGCAGAAAAACAAAACAACAACAAGTTTCAATTCCAGTATGGTTCAATGATAATTATCTTTTGTTCCAGTGTTGCATTTGGTGGCAACACGTTTCAATTCCAGTATGGTTCAATGATAATAAAGGATTCTTTACTAAATCGAAGTGTTTTAACGACGTTTCAATTCCAGTATGGTTCAATGATAATAAGGATGCACGAGTCAAAATAAGGGGTATCCTCATGTTTCAATTCCAGTATGGTTCAATGATAATCTGTGTAAAAATATCCTCTGACTAGAAACTCTCTCCCTAGTTTCAATTCCAGTATGGTTCAATGATAATTTAATAGGTAGTTTCTCTAACTCTTCTACCTGTGCAGTTTCAATTCCAGTATGGTTCAATGATAATCTTGGTTGAGCTGCTTAAGCCGTTGTTGATCTGTCAGTTTCAATTCCAGTATGGTTCAATGATAATCAGAATCAAAACCCTGCCAAACCCCGTAGTTTACTAGTTTCAATTCCAGTATGGTTCAATGATAATCTGACCTCATGCCCCTTGTCTGATTGGTTGATTTCGTTTCAATTCCAGTATGGTTCAATGATAATCAAGTTCCCTGTTTATGACTCAAAAGGGAGACTTAGTTTCAATTCCAGTATGGTTCAATGATAATCTACTAAGAGGCGAAATTTGCTACTGACTGCTGTATGTTTCAATTCCAGTATGGTTCAATGATAATGAGCACATGTTGTTGGATTTTGGATCCAAGGATAATGTTTCAATTCCAGTATGGTTCAATGATAATAGAGCTGGACTCGCTAATTTAGAAAGACCAGAATAGTTTCAATTCCAGTATGGTTCAATGATAATACTATTGAAGAACGTTTGAAGAGTGCTGCTACTGCTGTTTCAATTCCAGTATGGTTCAATGATAATCCAACCTTACTAGGAATGAAAGTAACGTTCAGATTTGTTTCAATTCCAGTATGGTTCAATGATAATCTTTCTTTTTCAAATTTATCTCTTATCGCTTGCTTTTGTTTCAATTCCAGTATGGTTCAATGATAATTGCAAAGGTAGGCAGGAAGTATTTTGTAATCAAACAGTTTCAATTCCAGTATGGTTCAATGATAATTGTATTCACACTTGAGAAGTACACTATCAAACTAAGTTTCAATTCCAGTATGGTTCAATGATAATACAGAAGCGAGCCTGAAACATGCGAATAATGAAATGTTTCAATTCCAGTATGGTTCAATGATAATTTCAAGAAAAGTGTAACAGGAGACATCTCAGCCAAGTTTCAATTCCAGTATGGTTCAATGATAATGCTATTGGGCTTGATGCCATTCAAGTCTTTAGCAAGGTTTCAATTCCAGTATGGTTCAATGATAATAGGTTGTTAATTTAATGTAAAGTCGTTTATTAATAGTCCTTACAAACCTATCAAAACACAAAATAGCAACAAAAAATCCGTCGACCTCCAATCATACGATGAATGCCTGAGGTCGACAGATCCTAAAACAACTATTTATCAGTCGATTACAAATATATTTATTCTCACATCGAATTACAAGGCATTATATTGTCATCTTCGACGAAAATATAATGCAATTTCTGACAATCTTTTAATCTTAAAAATTCTTAATAAATGGATAATCTTTTTGGACGTAATTATCTGTGTAAAGTTCTTCTACTGCTGGGAAATTAGATTTTTCTGCAAAATCAATACAAGCATCTATTTCTTCTTTGACACGTGCTTTGATAGCATCAATATCCTCCTGCGAAGCCATCTTTTTATCCAAAAGCTTTGCCTCTACTCTTCCAAGTGGATCTCTTTCTTTATATTCTTTCTCTTCATCTTTTGTTCTATACTTAGCAGGGTCAGACATAGAGTGTCCTTTGTAACGATATGTTCTGATTTCTAAGAAAACAGGACCTTTACCCGAACGGGCGTGAGCAGCCGCAGCAGCAATCTCTTCGTGTACCGTCTCTACATCCATACCGTCTACTTGCTTACTTGGCATATCATACCCTAATCCTAGCTTATAAATATCCGTAACATTAGACGTACGCTCTACAGAAGTTCCCATTGCATAAAAGTTGTTCTCACAAATGAAGACAACAGGCAATTTCCAAGTCATTGCCATATTAAACGTTTCATGCAAAATTCCTTGACGACAAGCACCATCTCCAAACAAACACATGGTTACAGAATCTTTGTCCAAATATTTGTCCGCAAAAGCAATTCCAGCACCCGTTGCAATCTGACCTCCTACAATTCCGTCTCCACCATAATATCGATGTTCCTTAGAAAAATAGTGCATTGAACCACCCTTTCCTTTTACATTACCTGTTTCTTTACCAAATAGCTCTGCCATAGCTGCATTTGTACTTATTCCCTTCGCAATACCAGCACCATGCTGACGGTAAGCCGTAATCCAAGCATCATCTGGACGTGTAGCAGATTTCATTCCTGTATAAATAGCCTCTTGACCAATACACAAATGCAAAAACCCTCTAATCTTTTTCTGAAAATACATCAAATTTGCACGCTCTTCAAATTTGCGAATACGCATCATTAGTTCGTACCATTCTAAGTATTGTTCTTTGCTAAATTTTGACTTAGCGGCGGTTGTTTTCTTCTTTGCCATAACTAATTAATTAAGTGTTTTTATGGTTTGTAATCTGCGATTACGGACGCTTGTTTTTGTTCTTGTTAGCTAAGATATAGATTATCTATTGACAGACAAAAAAATCCTGCTTTTATTAGACGTTATTAATGAAACCCTCTTTCCTCTTTAATGTTTTGATAAGCCTCTTGAACTTTTCTAAATTTGACCGTGGCTGCATTTTTGACCCCCTCTCCCAAATGAGCTAGTTTGTCAGGATGGAACTTTTGCATCATTTCACGATAAGCATACTTCACATCACTATCAGAAGCCGATGGTGTCAACTCCAAAATACGATAATAAGCATCCATCTGGTCGTAGAACATCGCTTTGATGGATTCGTATTCAGCACTTGCTACTCCCAAATGTAAACTGATTACCTTGATGGTAGCAATCTCATCTTCATCAATCGTATAATCTGCATTAGCAATACCAAAAAGAAAATGAATTAATTGTAGCCGTGTTTCATAACTGGTCGTTTGTTTGATTTGTAAGCTAGTTTTTTTGATGTCCAATTCTTCCTTGATCGTCTCCAATAAGATTGCCCAATAATAGTCAATCTGATCCATTCCAAATTGTTCAATCAAAAAGGTTTTGACATAACTCAATTCTAAATCATCTACTTGCCCATCTGACTTTACGACTACTGCCGCTAGCAAAATAGAGCCGACTACAAAATCATTCGGATCTGTATCTTCTATATTTTGTGGTGACTTTTGCGAAAACTGCCAAAGCTGCCCTCCATCTTGATGCAACTTATCTAGAACAGCTCCTACCAATAGCCCTATAATAGCACCAAGGTAGCTACCTATAGCTCCTCCTGCTGCCAAGCCTAGTATTTTACCAATAAAGTATTTGGGATTCATGCTTTTACTTTTACTATATT
>CAYOJF010000063.1:4385-30620 GCA_964404215.1 uncultured Aureispira sp.
GAGTTGTTGAGTTGTTGAGTTGTTGAGTTGTTGAGTTGTTGAGTTGTTGAGTTGTTGAGTTGTAAGCTATTTAGGTGTCTCAACAATTCAACAAAAATCAACACTAATAATTGAATAAATCAACAATTAAACAAAACTAACCACCCACAATTGGTACTCAACAATTCAACAAAATCAATACTCATAGTTGGTTAAATCAACAATTCAACAAAACTAACCATCCACAATCGGTATTCAACAAAACTAACTTACTATTTACCATCAACCTGCTGCAACAATTCCTTAACGGCTGCTTCTATCTGCAAGTCTTCTCCATTCGTTACTTTAGCCGGAGGGTTAGCCACTTTAATATCTGGCTCCAATTGTGTATTTTCTAGATATTGACCATCATTGGTTACCATTCCTACTTGAGGAATACCAAAAACATATCCACCTGGTAGGCGTTCCCACCAGACGGCAGTTGCTGTACCTGGAACAGGCATACCAACGAGTTTACCAACACCTAATGCCTTGTACGTGTAAGGGAACATATGTGCATCTGAGTAATTACCTTCCCCCATTAATACAACAGAAGGCTTATGCCATTTGAACATTGGCTCGGTTGCTAGTTTTTGACCTCTAGGTTTTACTTGCAAATACACTTTTCCATTCAGGAATGTAGCCAAGTCGTCATGTAACCAGCCCCCGCCATTAAAACGGGTATCTACTATAATCGCGTCTTTACTGGCATTCAATCCCAAGACTTCTTCATATACTGTTTTGAAACTCTGATTATTCATTCCTCTAACATGTACATAACCAATACGTCCACCAGAAATTTTTTCCGTTTGTTTACGACAGTTATCGACCCAACGGTGATAACGCAACTCCAATTCTTGCCTTCTAGAAATCGGCTTTACCGTCTCTTCCCAACGCTCTTTTGTAGCAGGATTGAATAAAGATAATAAAGTATATTTACCTGCTTTTCTATTTAGCAATTGATGATGATTAGTGGTAGCAGTAATAGCTTCTCCATTTATTTTTTCAATAATTACTCCCGTCTCTATCTTAGAAGACTTCGTAATCATAGGATTTTTAGGCATCACTTCCGCTACTTTTAGACCATCTTCCTCATGTTTGTTATCAAAATATAACCCTAGAGAAGCAGTTGCATCTCCTCCCGCTATTCTTCCACCATAATAACGACACCCCGTATGAGAGGCATTGAGTTCTCCTAACAATTCAGACATCATTTCAGCGAAATCAAATCCATTATTAATATGTGGAATATACTTACTGTAAGATTTTTTGTAGTACGTCCAGTCTACGTTATGCAAATCTTTCTTATAAAACTTCTTAACTACTTGTCTCCAAGCATGTTCAAAAAGATAATCTCTTTCTGCCCCTTCTTTCAACTCCATTTCTCCTTTTAGTACAATCGGTTTTGATTTACCATTGGCTAAATTGATTCGCATCAATTTCCCTGCATTAATGACAAAAAGGTGCTTCCCATCTTTAGATAGTTTCATTCCGCCTCCTCTGGCTCCCATTTTCTTCAGTATTTTCGTTTCACGGGTACGCAAGTTGGTTTCCCAAAGGTCGTATCCTTTTTCAAAAGACGAAAGATAATACAGTTTTTCACCGTCCTTTGAGACTACCGCATCTGAAAGCGAAGAAGAATGTAATGTTAATCTTCTCTTTCTATCAAAAACACCTTCAAGATCAATTTCTATCTCTTTGAGCTTATCCTTTTCTACTTTCGTAGAATCTGTTTTGTCCTTCCCTTCTTCTTTATCCTTTTCTTCCTTCGTTTTTTTGTCGCCTTTCGTTTTATTATCTTTTTCAGCCTCTTTTAGCAGCATAAACTCTTCTTTAGTCAAACGCATTCTATCCCATGCCTCTTGATTAAGATACATTCCATATACATCTGCTTGACTTCCCCAACTCGCTTGATTTTTCATTCCATCTCTTCCCGAAAACCAGATCATTAACTTACCATCCATCATCCATTTAGGAGATCCATCTCCATAACCACTACGGGTCAAATTGGTAGGTTCTTTTTCGGTTCCATCTGATTTGATAAGCCCTACCTCTGAAATCCATTGCCCATTAGGTAGATAATTCACCAAAAACCACTTCCCATCAGGAGACCACTGATAGTGTTGATCTCCATCTGAATAAGAGTAATTTCTATCTCCTGCTAAGATAGTCCGAAGTTTTTTACTCTCTATATTAATAACCTGTAGTTCGGTTCGCTCAGAAAGGTAAGCAACTTCTTTACCATCAGGCGAATAAGCTGGCTGAAATGTCTCCTTATCATTTGCCAAAATTACTTCTTCTTTCAGAATAGTAGAGTTGAAAAAATACTTCTCTTCTTCCCTCCCCAATTTAGTTTGATACAGATTCCAAGAACCTTCTCGTTCTGAAGCATACAGAATTGATCTTCCATCTGGACTAAAGCTAGCAGAACGTTCCATTTCGGGTGTATTCGTAATCCGTTTGGTCAATCCACTTTCTATCGAAGAAACAAAAACTTCCCCTCTATTGACAAACAAAACCTCCTTACCATTCGGAGATACGTCCATCTCACGTGCACGGCTAATCGGAACAATTTTTTCAGCGTTGTAACGATTGTCTACTACTACTTCTATCCCTACCTTTTTAGGCTTCTTACCTGCTTCCATCGTATAGATTTCACCATCATAATTGAAACACAAAACTCCGTTAGAAGACATTGTCAACGAACGAATAGGATGTTTTTTGAATTTCGTCAATTGCTTACTTTTAGGGATTTCAGTCCCGTCTCCGTAACGAATACTATGAATATTGTAAGTACCGCTCTCTTCGCTCAAATAATATAGTGTATTCTCTTCTTCGGCGAAAATAGGATTCCTATCTTCTCCTCCAAAATCAGTTACTTGCTGGTAAGATTTTTTCTTAATATCATAAATCCACAAGTCACGAGTGACGGAAGAAGTATGATGTTTACGAAATTCATCTTCATACCCCTTTTTGTCATGATAAGCCAATAGAGTTCCCGCTTTATTGAATTTGGCTGCTCCAGTCGGAATCGTCAAATACTGATAAGGTCGTCCTCCTTCCCTAGAGATCATATATGTTTCTGGTAGACGCCCTGACGGAAACATTCTATTATTGGCATCGTCTGTACGCAAAGAAGAAAAAACTACTGACTGGTTATCTTTGGTAAAATCCATTGGATAATCATCGGCAGAATGATGTGTCAGTCGTGAGGGAGCACCACCTTCGGCAGACATAATAAAGACATCAAAATTACCATATCTATTCGAAGAAAAAGCAATATGTTTGGCATCGGTAGACCATACAGGCTTATAATCATGTGCTTGATGTAATGTCAATGGCATCGCCTTTCCTCCTTTAGTATTCACCTTGTACAAATCCCCTTTGTAACTGAATACAATCTGTTCTCCATCAGGAGAAATAGCGGGATAACGCGTCCAGAGTGGTGTATCCTGTGCGATCAATGGTGTTATAGTCAAACTTAGCAAAGTAAGCCATAGTAAATTGATTGTCTTCATGTCTATCTTTTTTGAATTGAAAAGTTCTAATGTGGTTATGTGAACTACAAGGTCGCCAGTTATTTTATGCGAACAAGTATTTTGGTCAACTAAAAATATAAAAAAGATAGGAGACCTGTATCTTTTGATAGCATAGGGTATTATTAAATTGTTCTTAATAAAGAAAAACACTATTGTAAAATTACATCGAAATATTAGACATTATTACTAATAAATAATAGCTTCTTTATTTATTTTTTAATTATTCTAAAAATGGCATGTTCAAAAATTAGCTGCTAGTTACAAATGCCTGATCTAGAATTCACCCCCACTTAATCCTATGAAAAACATCCTATTAATACTGTGCTTATTGACAGCTCAAAGTATGCTTTCGCAAACCAATATCAATAGCATGAACAACCCTAGACCACTCGTAGACATTCAGAGTAAACAAGATGGCATCAAAGCAAGTCCTTATCATATCAATATTACGACCAAAATTCTTTACAACGCAAAACCAGATGGCTATTATATCACCTTCACAAAATCATTCATTAGTGAATCGGTAGCCAATGTAGAGGCCATGATGAATCGGACCACAGATCAAGTAATGGCTCAAGCAAAAGAACTCAATATTGCTCCTGAAGAAGTTCATATTGACTTAGTCGCCTTAGATCCTATATTCGGACTCAATAGTAATAGTAGAGATAGTAATGGGACCCAACCAATTGGATATAAAATAACCGAAAATATTTCTTTTAACGTACCTGATATCAAAGTAATGCGAGCCCTCTATCAAATCTGTTTGCAACATGATATTTATGATCTCATATCTGTTCAAGCCTACTTATTGGACTCCAAGCCTATATTGGATAGTTTGAATAAAAAATCAATAGAAATATTAGAAATGAAAAAGGAATTCAGCACAGATATAGGTTGGGAATTCAAAGGAGGAAAAATGTCTTTTCAGAAAAATAAAAAAGTTTTTTACCCTAATATGCGTTACCTAAAATCGCTTGTAAGAAACAACAATCACGATATTTACCAACACCATCTTTCTCAGAATACTTCTATTGAACATACTCGAAGTTTACAATATACTCAACACTATACCTTTGATTACCAGCATGCAGACTTTATATTTAATGCTGGGCTACAAACCCCTTCTATCCAATTCTTCTATGAAGTTCTTTATTCTTATCAAAAAATCAATAAGGAAGAAGAGGAACGTAAAAAATTAGAAAAAGAAGAAAAACAGAAAAAAACCAATACATTATATAGAATTGATGCTGACGGGAAACTACAAGAGGTCAAAATAGACTAATGAACCTCTTCTGAAATAGCTAATATGTTTTTATATTCTTCAAATGCTTTTTCTAGTTTATGACAAATAAATCGTAAATTTGCCGACTAATTGACGAAAATATAAAAACAACTATATAATGGCACTCAAATGTGGTATCGTTGGTTTACCAAATGTTGGTAAATCTACTCTTTTCAATGCATTGTCTAATGCAAAAGCTCTATCAGCTAATTATCCTTTTGCAACCAAAGAACCTAATGTTGGTACTATTACCGTTCCTGACAACCGTCTCAACCAACTGGAAGAGATTATTAACCCTAAAAAAGTAATTCCTACCACCGTAGAGATTGTAGATATTGCTGGCTTGATCAAAGGAGCAAGCAAAGGAGAAGGACTTGGAAATCAATTTTTGGGTAATATCCGTGAAGTAGATGCTATTGTACACGTAGTACGTTGTTTTGATGACGGCAATATCGTACACGTAGATGGAGATGTCAATCCTACCCGTGATAAAGAAGTCATTGACATGGAATTGATTTTCAAAGACATGGATATTGTCGAAAAAAGAATCCAAAAGCTGACTAAGTTTGCTAAAACTAATGATAAGTTGATTTTGAAGCAATTGGATATTGCTAAAGAACTGCTACAACATTTGGAAGATGAAAAACCTGCTCGTAGTTTTGAACTAGAGAGTGATGAAGCGGAAGCATTGGTCAAAGAAATGCAACTACTCACTGCCAAACCAATCATTTATGTTTGTAATGTAGATGAAGAATCTGTTATTGATGGCAATGATTACACCACTGCTTTCAAAGAATTGGTAAAAGACGAAAATGCAGAAGTATTGCTTGTATCAGCAGCTATTGAAGCAGATATTGCAGAACTCGAAAGCTACGAAGAACGCCAAGAGTTTTTAGCCGATATGGGACTCTCTGAACCTGGTGTTAATAAAGTAATTAATGCTTGTTATAATATCCTCAACCTAATTACCTACTTCACGGCAGGAGAAAAAGAAGTACGTGCCTGGACGATCATCAAAGGAACAAAAGCTCCTCAAGCAGCAGGAGTAATTCACTCTGATTTCGAACGTGGTTTTATAAAATCTAAGACAGTAGGCTATGATGATTTTGTCAGTGTCAAAGGCTGGAAAGGAGCACAAGAAAATGGCACACTCAGACAAGAAGGGAAAGAATATGTAGTTAAAGATGGTGATTTGCTAGAATTCATGTTTAATGTGTAAGTTGGAATTATTTCCACTACCCGGTCGTTAATTAAACTGCCTTTCTTTGGATCCAAAGAAAGGCAGTTTAATTTTTTTCACCCCAACAACCCACTCTATGACTTCTACCACTCAGTATATCAAAAACAAAGTAGGCTATGGCTGTTTTATTTTATTTTGTATTATTACTTTTTTGAGTATTCTAGCCAAGCTAGCACCAGAACGTACACCAGAACAACAGGCTACCTTTGATTTGGAACAATATCAAAAGGCTCAAAAAAGAAATTATAAAAAAACCCTAGAAAACACTCCCATTAGAGATTCTATCTTAGTAGATCAAAGAGATAGTCAAATCTATAGAATCAGGCAATTTGGGAATCTTTGGTGGATGCTAGACAATCTAAATTTTGATACAGAGGATACCATTTTTTTTAGAGAACAGTATGTTGGGCGTATTAGCATTCCTTCTGAAATAGATGCTAGTTATGGTGTTTATTACGATAAAATATCCTCTAAATATGCTTATCCAGAAGGCTGGAGGCTACCATTAAATATTGAATGGAAAATCATGAATGAGGTATATATTCGATGCCATAAAAAACAAGACGCTCCTACTGGAACTTATAGAATGGATAGCATTTTACTAGAACCTATCTGGGGAGGAGATTACCAACCAGAAAAAAGTAATAATAGACCTCCTCAAAAAGGAGATAAATTCCATCATTATATATCCAAACAACCTTCTGCCTATTACTATGCTACAGATGGCTATATCCATATTTCAAAAAAACTATGCAACAGTAGTGTTGCTAACTACCGTGGAAATCATAATAGATATAGACTCCTTTCCTGTCGCTGTGTAAAAGAGGTCGAATAAGCATCCGCTAGAATTATTTCCATAAATCTATCATTCTCAAAAATGCCTTATTAGAAATAACATGCCAAACGATATTTTAGATTCAAAGCCTATTATCCCAATTAGACGATTATATAATAGCGTAATTGAAATATTAATTATTATCCTTTCTCTAATTGCTTGGGGATTGCTTTTTAGAGCAGTTTGGATGAATAACAATACCTATACTGTTACTGAATTCTGTTTTTGTGTTGCAATGGGATCAATACTTTATGGCTCTACTCTATTTCATATTGTGATATGGATAAGAGTGTCCATTCTTTATGATAAAAATAATAATTTAGACTTAATATCTAATTTTGAGGGCAATCAATATGAAAATTTAATTTATATAATAAATGGGTTCCTCATAGTAATACCTATAGTGTTCTTTTTAGCTCCCTATATTGATCCATTTCATCCAAAATTCCAAGAACAATTCTATATTCATTTATTGTATACGGTTTTGCTGGCCATTATTAATCTTACCTATTTCTACCATATAAAAAAAACAGTAAAAAATATCTATAAGAGACATTAGAGGTTGTTAGAGTATGCTTAAGAATTAAGTTTTTCAAAATCAACGATTTGGGCGAAAATGAATTGATTTTTAAACATGCTCTTATTACGAATGATAATACAACATTAGTATCAATACTTTTTTTTTATCTAAAATATCTTACCATTTGCTGATTCAGACCAAAAAAATAGCCCCTCAACATATCCCTGCTATCAAGTTATTGTTAGACCAACAATTTGGGAAGGATTATTTATCAGAAGAAGCTCTTTTGATATTCACTCAACAGCCTCATTTTGGACTAGTCGCACTCGATGGAGTAGAAGTAATAGGGGTTTCTTTGGTCAAAATAGGAAAAACTACTACTTTAGTACAAGAGTTACTCTCAGAAAGGAACTGGTTTAGAGATTATTTCGGAAGAAATAAAACCATTGCATTACGGAAACACCTTGCTGTCAATAGCAACTATCAAGGAAAAGGAATTGGTAAACGATTGGTTACTGATGGCATCAAACAGCTTCGACCAATGGTCGATTATATTATTTCTATTGTATGGAAAGAAAGTGCTGAACACTCTCTAGGAAAACTACTCCAAAAAGTAGGTGCTACTCCTGTCAAAACCAGCCCTAATTACTGGGAAGAAGATAGTCTAATCAAACAATACGACTGCCCTATCTGTGGGCAACCACCTTGTGGGTGCTCTACTATGATTTATAGTATTGATTGCTCCAAATAAATACAGAAACATGAATTACAAAGGAATTATTCCCTTCTCAGGCGGGATTGATAGTACAGCAGCTCTATATTTGACATTGACACAAAACCCCAACGACCATTGGTTAGTCTTCAAAGTAAATTTGATCAATGGTAGTGCTGCTACACGAACGATGCAAGAGGAGCTCGCCGTCAATGCTATTCTGGAAGAATTACGTACGATGGGTATTCAAAACTTCACTTATAAACGCCTCGAATACAATTATGCCCAGTTAGGTACCACTCCTCCCTTATGGGATAGTGAAATCGTAAACTTTGCAGCAGCTACCTGTATTAGAGCCTACCCCAGTATTTCGGAACTGATAGAGGGAGCCATCTATGACGACTATTTGCAAGAGGGTTTTGATGAACGACTCTCTAAAATCGAAAAAATACTTTATCTCATTAGTGAAAAAACAAAGGAAGAACTCACCATACAATTTCCACTAAAGGATAAGAATAAATATGACGTAATGATGAGTATTCCTAGCAGCATTCTGAACAAAACATGGTCTTGTCGCTACCCAGAAGGTAATAATAATTGGCAGCTCAAACGATGCCATAGATGTTCGACTTGTCAGACCATCGACCAGACATTAAAACAATATCCTAATGATTTTGATGGTTTTGAGTAGAGTTACTCCAATAGCTCTACTATCAGCAAAGCCCAATGTTTCTGTAAGTGCCTATCCCATGGAATGCTTTTCCCATACTGGTTACAAATAATTTTTACTTCATTAAGTTGACCGTTTTCAAAATAGAGTCTGGTATCCTCTTGTTTCTGTGCTGAGAAAAAACCACCAGATATTTGATTCATTTGTGTTCGGAGTATGGCTACTATAGGTTGTTCATCAGTATAATACAAATGAGTATCTATCGTCTCTATACTGTCATAGCAACGGATTTCTTTTTTGAGGTTGTCATATTCTTTGATAATACATTGATGACCTGTAGTCAGTCTTTGATCTATTCGTTTAGGTATTATCGAATTAATCTGCTCTTCAATTTTTTCTATTAGCATCTCCATGCTTAATGGGATTAAAAAATTAGCTAAGAAGAAAAATTTCTTCTTAGCTAAAAGCTCGTTTATAATTTTGTGACTTTAATTACATGCGTACTTCCTTCTAACTGATCTGCTGAAATCAATAATAATTCACTATTGATTAGATTAGTCTTCGCAGTCTTACGATTGGTATAAACCTGAACAGCTACTTCGTAGTTTTTGTCTTCGAGGGCCTCATAAGCCTCTTTAGATGTTTGTAGTCCCTTTATTTCTACTATTAGATCCTCTTCATCATAAATAATTTCTTTTTGTATCAAGTATACTTTATAATCTTCTTCATTGAAAAACGGTTTACCTACTAGCCCTTCTGCCGAGGCAGCATCTCCTGCTATAGTCACATCAATTGCCATCTCTTCTTCTCCTGCTAGAAGTTCTTTTACCTCAGGTGAAAGATCAAACTTAACCGAAAATGTAGGAATAATCATCATTCCCTCTCCCTCTTCATCAGAAACAGCAGTGGTCTCTTCTTCTACCACTGGTAACTCTGTATTCCTATCAGTCGTTGTCTCTCCTGTAGTAGTAGTAGTAGTAGTATCGCAGGCTACAGTTACCCACAAACAAAAAAGCAATACTAATTGCACACAAATTTTCATTGTCTTCTATTTTTTGTTAAAAAAAAAGTTGCTTAAGAAGTTTAATACTCCTCAAGCAACCTTAATATAAGTTATTCTCTGGTTTAATACCAAAGATTAGCTGAAAATTACTTCAACCAGTTCTGCTGTGGTACATTCCAACCTGGAGGAGCAACATAAGCAATTACCTGATTGCTATAAGGAACTTCTGATACTTTGTTTCCTTGGTTTCCACCTAGTACAATTGGCTTATTACCTTTCACACCTACTACAAATCCAACGTGTCCAGCACCACCTCTTTTGAAAACAACAATAGCTCCATAAGCTGGTTTATCTAGCTTAGTTCCAAAGTCAGCATAAGAGCGAGCTCTTTGTCCTGGATAGCCTGATAGAGAAGATTGTCCACTATTCTTTAGACAGTAAGAAACAAATGCTGCACACCAGTTAGCAGTTTGTATGGTTTGAGCTTTTGCCCATTCGTCATACGTCCCGATACTCTGGAATAGCTCTTTGATAAATGGATGATCTTTTACCATACGGATTCCTCTTTCTGATTCTCCTTTATATGATCTTGCTTTTTTGATCCAACTTGGTACAATATATTTACCATCAGTAGTCGTTCCTTCGTCAGCAGCCCCGCTAGAGTTGTCAGAAGAAGTTGTGCTACCTCCTTTGATTGTCAATTCTTGCCCTACACTGATTTTATTAGGATTAGTGATATTATTCCATTGTACAATATCATTAACAGAAACACCATACTTACGAGCAATGATACCTAATGACTCACCTGATGCAACTGTATGAGTATTACTAGATCCACCTCCTGTGTTACTACTACTACCTTGTTTGACAATTAATTCTTGTCCTACTCCTATTCTATTAGGATTAGTGATGTTGTTCCATCTCACAATGTCATCAACAGAAACACCATATTTACGAGCAATAATGCCTAATGACTCGCCTGATGCAACTGTATGAGTATCGCCATTACCACCGCTAGATGCAGCTCCACTTGTATCCCCTCCACCATCGTTAGATGGTTTGAAACCATTCAAACGAGCTGTTCTGTTCTTCCAACCTTTGATATATTTACCAAATTTAGTAGGATTTTTTCTGACTAATGAGTCATAGTAAGCATTCTGATAATCTACAAACTTCGCAACTAATTTACTATCATCCGAGCCGTTGATTGCTCTAATTTCCTCTGCATTAAATTTAGTATTATTAGCAGCAAAACTATATCTTCCTATATCATTTAATGCTCTCTTGATGTTCTTCTTGACAATACCTGGAGTCAAAATACTCTGATCAAAAATAGCATTGATTACCTTTGTACTTTCTATTTTATCTAGACCGTTCTCTTCAAATCTTGATTTGATATAGTACTCATCGACTTGCTCTTTTGTAATATTTCTAATCTGAGAAGTATCACTCGGATTCATTCCAAACATTTTGGCAAATGCTGGCCATTCTCTTTTCTCGGCAATACCATATTTGGTCTTCCCTCCTGGATCATTAGGATCATCTACATATCCACCTTCTGATCGGTGAATTCCTGCCAAAAATTCTTTCACTGCAGGAGTATTAGCTACCTCTTGGTACTTTTCGTCTTCTGTTTTTGCTTCATTAGCAGGAGTTGGTTGTCCTTCTGTTACTACTACTTTTGGCAAGAATTGATTTTTACACCAATTATAATTTTGACGTAATTTGACAAAATATCCTGTATGAGCTTTCTTAAAAGCATTTTTTACAGGGACTTTTGCTGCCAAGAATGCCTCAACAAAAGCTCCAGCTTTCTCCACATAAGTAGTTACTCTGTCTTTTTGCTCTTGTGTAATTTCAATTCTTCTTACATTCGCTTGTACACTATCCGTTACACGTTTCGCACTTTCGCGAACCGCCTCCGTTTGTTTCATCAACTCTTCTAAGTTGCTAATACTATTTGTTCCGCTACTAGCAGCTGGTGTTTCATTGACTAGGGAGTGATCTGGAGCATCGTCTTTCGAGCTCATGATATCAGATACTTTTTCGCCAAATGCATTTGCGTTATTCGTTACAGAATCTCCAAAAGATAGTTTGCTTTCCTTTTCGTCAATAGCATCTTCGATCTTGATCAAAGCATTGGTCATTGCAGTCAATTTTTCTTGTTCGTCTGCATCTATTGTTCCATCTGCCATGAAAAGCTTACGATAATAACGAATCGTATCTTGTACTTTTCTGACTTTAGCTCGCATTACTTTAAGCTCTTTTAGTTCCTTACTCATTTTATATTTAGTTTTTTTTGTTTTGGTTGAATAGCCTTAAAATACTTTTGCGAGGACTAAGAAATTCCCAATTTACTGGTCCATTCATCAATTTTAGCTTGCATAGTAGCTATATTTTCCTTCATTTTACTTTTCTGTACTTCTGTCAATTTTTTGCCTTTTTTAGTAGCAGTAGACTCTTCTGTTGTAGAGGAAGCTACATCTGATGTCTCTTCTGCCCCACTAAGTTTGAATTTCAATTGGAAATTAGTCTCAAAAAAAGCACCTGCTCTAGTAGACAAGACTTCAGCACCCATTCCACCTTTTTTCTGCATAGCATTCATTTCTTTAGCCTTACCATCATAATCAAGACTAATGAGTGTTACTTTTTTGAGTACATGTAATTTTTCAGCTTTGATTTTCTTGAATACATTAATTGCTTCAGGCATTTTCTTGAATGGAACAATAATAAATTCTGCTTTTTTACTCGCCTTATTCATCTTTAGGTCAGTAAAACAAATTGCTGCACTTGCTTTCTTCAGTGCCGCAGGCTTACAATACTGCTTCATATACTTTGGTATATTAAGCTCCTGTAGTTCTTTTACGTCAAATTCTTCCTTTGCCATTATTTAGTTGTTTTTATTTAGCGGTTAATGTTTCCGAGTATACCAGTCATACTTAAATTTTCTTCGCCTGTTGGCTAAAATTTCTACCTTAAATATGCTGCCCAAGGAAATTAAAGGGGTAATATAGGGATTTTTAATAAAAAAAGCAAACAGAATTCTTTTTATAAGCAATGAAGATTGTTTTTTTTCTACAAAACTCTCCTACCAATTTTCTAATCATGGAACTCAATCCCCTTCATCTTTGTACATACTGTATTTAACTGCTAGTCTTTTTTAGAAAAAGATCATCAATTATTTATCAAAATGGAAGGCATTATTTTTATGGGTGTACAAGGTAGTGGCAAATCAACCTTCTACCAACGTAATTTCTTTAACTCTCACTTCAGAATTAGTTTAGACTTATTTGGCACTCGCAACAAAGAACAACACTTTTTGAACAAATGTCTTGAGTTGCATCAACGCCTAGTAATTGATAATACTAATCCTACTAAGGCAGATAGGGCTCGCTATATTCAACAGTTCCAAAAAGCTAAATTTAGTCCAGTTGGATATATATTTCATAGCACTGTAGAGGAAGCACTCCTTCGCAACGAAAAGCGAAAGGGCAAACAACGTGTACCTGATATTGCTATTCGAGCAACCTACAGCAAATTTGAATACCCGTCATTAGAGGAAGGATTTGAAAAACTATATTTTATCCGATTAGTTGATAATGATTTTGTAATAGAAAAATGGAAATCCAATAATGAAATTTAATGATTTAGATAAAAGGATGCGACAGTACGAAACCATACAAGATTACTGCGTCCTTCCTAAAATATATATGGTTGCTCGAATTGACGGGCGAAACTTTACGACACTAACGAAAGAAACCTATTCTTTTGAAGCTCCTTTTGATGAGCGATTCAGAGACTACATGGTCGCTACGACAGCTCACTTAATGGAATGTGGATTCAAGGTAGTTTATGGCTATACCGAAAGTGATGAAATTTCACTATTATTTGCACAGGATGATAAAACTTTTGGGCGTAAATTACGCAAGTATAATTCCATTTTGGCAGGAGAAGCTAGTGCTAAATTTTCTTTACAACTACAAGATTTAGCTGCTTTTGACTGTCGCATTTCGCAACTACCAACCAAAGAAGATGTGATAGATTATTTTCGTTGGCGAAACGAAGATGCCTTCAGGAACGCCCTCAATGCACACTGCTATTGGAGCCTTCGCAAACAAGGCAAAGACTATAAAATAGCCACTCAGACATTACAAGGTATGTCTGTAGCAGCCAAAAATGAATTACTATTTCAGAATGGCATCAACTTTAATGATCTGCCCAACTGGCAAAAACGAGGTGTAGGGCTTTATTGGGAAGATTATCAAAAAGAAGGCATCAATCCAAAAACAACTGAAAAGGTCTATAGCACTCGTCAACGCATTCGCATTGATTATGATTTGCCTATGAAAGACAAGTACAGTGAATTTATTAGTCGTTTTTTGTAAAAATTGCGTAGCCATTAATACCATTGATTAATGGTATTAATGGCTACTAATTAACACCTATAATAATGAGACGATTCCTATATACTATTATACCATTCCTTTTTCCCTTTTATTTAGGAATAGTTTTATTAACTAAAATCTCACTCGTAGGTTTTTGGACAGATATTGTAGCGTCTTTATCATTTTCGACACTAACAATATGGTTTCTATTCCATGACCATTCAGAAAATTCTTGGTATACTAGGATAACCAAAACGGTTAATAGTGTTTGTGTGTTCATTGTGTTAGGGATTTCAAGTCTTTATTCGTTAAATCCATTTTCTTATGATACACTAAAAATGCGGAGTTTTTATTTCCAGTCTGTCAATGAAAGACTATTCAATGCTTACTTCAAACCTGTTGGATCTTATTCTGGGGGTTATGGTAATTTTTGGATTACTGAAACCCCAAAATATTTCCCATTGATAGAATGGCAAATTTATCAAGATAGAGCAGTGCAACATGATTTCAATAATGATATGTTTGAAGATCAACCAGTAGACAACAATGAAGTTGTTCGTTACTATATCAAAGAAAAAGTAATTGCCCCACCGAAATCAAAAAAAACAATCTATATTTATAGACCTCAATTTAAGTTTTAAAGTTTATCAAACCACTCCAAATTAAACCCTTTCTACACATGAAAAAAAACAGTGTGGAGCTATCTCCTCAATTCAGACAACAAGCAACTAAAGCTGTTGCTGCTATCATTCTATTTTTAATCACTTACCTCCTCATTTTAGGACTTGCAGTTGGTCTGACAATTACTTCTGTTTATCTAGGGATTGCCCTAATGACCAATGTCATTAGCATCTTTACTATTGGGATAGGACTTGGCTTATGTAGTTTTGGAATTTTAATCCTCATTTTTTTAGTCAAATTTCTATTCAAAACAAATACTGTAGATCGTAGCCACTTGATAGAAATCACCAAAAGTGAAGAGCCTGCTCTTTTTAATATGATTGAAGAAGTTGCACGAGACGTAGGTACTAGTGCTCCCAAAAAGGTTTATCTCTCTGCTGATGTAAATGCTTCTGTTTTTTACAATTCTAGTTTCTGGAGTATGTTTTTCCCTATTCGCAAAAACCTACAAGTTGGATTAGGACTTATCAATGTTACTTCAAATGAAGAGTTGAAAGCCATATTAGCCCACGAATTTGGCCATTTTTCCCAAAAGACAATGAAGGTCGGTAGTTATGTTTATAATGTTAACCATGTTATTCATAATATGCTACATGATAATGATGGATATGACCATATCATACAAGGTTGGGCTGAAATCAGTGGTTTCTTTGCCATCTTTGCATCACTTGCTATTTACATTATCCGTGCTATTCAATGGATACTGATTAAAGTCTATGCTGTTGTCAATAAAAGCTATATGGCTCTATCTAGGGAAATGGAATTTCAAGCCGATGAAATTGCGGCTCATGTTACAGGATATATTCCGCTCAAAGAATCTTTATTACGGTTAGACATTGCTCAGTATTCTTTCAATAATTTATTGGAGTATTACGATGGTAAAATTTCAGACAAAATTATTAGTGCCAATATTTATCCTGAACATGGTTTTATTATGAATTTTTTAGCAAAAGAAAGTCAAATTGAACTACAAAATAACCTACCTAACATTTTACCCAAACATCTCCAACAGTTTGATAAATCTAAGCTAGAAATAAAGGATCAATGGGCCTCTCACCCAAGCACTATCGATCGAATTGCTCGTCTAGAACAAACTGGACTAGACCAGACACCTCCCGCTTTTCAATCTGCCCATACATTACTTCAAGATAGTCTAGCTCGACAGAGACAGTTTACTGAAAAAATATTTAGTGCTGTTTCCTTCGAAATATCTCCAAAAGCTCAATCCTTCTCAGATTTTAGTCAAGACTACAAGCAAGAATATTTGGCGTTTAGATTTGATAGTAGATATGCTGATTATTATGACAATAAAGAGCCATTAAAACTAGACATAGAGCGGCTATTAACTGCCTCTACTACCTATACCCTAACAGATTTATTTAATACAGAAAAAACAAACTTAGTCTATGAGTCCATTGCTCTACAAAAAGACTTGATAACCATAAAACAAATCGCAAAAAAAGAAATTCCTATTAAAACATTTGATTATGATGGCATCAAATACAATCGAAAGCAAAGTAATCACTTAACTCCTATTCTTACACAGAAAATAGAAGCTATTCAACAACTATTGCAAGAACATGACGAGCATATTTTCCTCTTTTTCATACAATTGGAACGGCAACATCATAAAATCCCTTTACTCCAAAAAATGTATCAAGAGTTCCAGTCAGAAAGCACGATTGAGAAAGAACGAAAAAATGCTTTCATAGAGGTAGAGTCTCGGACGGAATTCATTGGTCAAAACTTAGAATTGTATGAAATAGAAAATAAATTCAAGGTGCTAATCCCAAAAGAAAATGCTTGGAAAAAACAGATAAAAGGATTGTTGGAAGAACCACTCCTTCAAGAATCCATTACCCCTGAGATTAGAGAAGGTTTTGAAAAATACTTAGCGGAACAACTCCAGTATATAGGCAAAACACGTTATTACGAAAACAATCTACAAATTCTATTTGGAGCATTGCATGCTTTTTCTTTCTTAATGGGGCGTTTACATTTTCTAAAAAAGAAAGCACTGCTTGATTACCAAATCAGCTTACTAGAAATTCCTTCTACACAATAATATGTTATATTTGGGGGTTTAAAACAGTATTCATTTAACGAAACCAAATCAACTATGTTGAAATCATTATTAGCATTTTGTTTATTAGTGGTATTCACTGCCTCTTGTTCGATGTTGTCCAGCACGAGTACTTCTACCACTACCCGAACGAGTCCTCCTAGTACACCAGCTCCCGCAGGAGATGTCTCTGCTGTTGCTCGTTTCAAAATCACAGGACCTTCTAATGCTGTTGCTTATGTTGAAAAATATAAATATATTGCTATATCAGAAAGTAAGCGTACTGGTATTCCTGCTAGTATCAAACTCGCTCAAGGGATATTAGAATCTGGCTATGGTAGTAGTACATTGGCCAATAAAGCCAACAATCACTTCGGTATCAAATGTGGTAGCGGCTGGTCTGGCAAGACAACACAGTATAAAGGAAGTTGTTATCGAGTGTTCAAAAGTGGCGAAGACGCCTACAGAGAACATTCCAATTTCCTGGTCAATGGAAGTCGCTATGATAGTCTATTCAAACTAAAACGCAATGATTACAAAGGTTGGGCTAGAGGCTTGCGTCAAGCAGGCTATGCTACGAGTCCATCTTATCCTAGTAAAGTAATTGAATTGATAGAACGTTATAAACTTCAAAACTACGATAAGTAACGAAATTTCTATCTATACTACTTTTTATAAGCTACTTTTTCCACTCTGGAATAGGTAGCTTTTTTTATTTAACTACTCCTACTTTCCATTGATAGAATTAAGTTAACCTTTGGTAGAAAAGCTCCCCATTAGATAAACTTATTCTAATTAAAATCGTCTATCATTGCAGAAACTTAAAAAACATACTCAAAAATGAACAAAGTACTTAGAAAAGCAAGTATTGTTATTGGTATCATTATACTAATTGGAGGTATTTACCTCAGTAATCAAATAGGAAAAGGTGCTACCAAAGAGCAAAAAAAGCCTGTAGCCCAAAAAGAAAAAACTGCTCCTAAGAACTATGCCTACACCCTCAATGCTCTCAACAAATCGGTTGGATCAGAAGTTATCATCAGTGGCAAAGTCATTGCTCGTCAGAAAGTAGACCTTTATTCGGAAGTAACTGGACAACTCATCAAAGCAGGAAAAGAATTCAGAGAAGGAATCTACTTCAAAGAAGGAAACCTACTTCTTACAATAGATGATACAGAGGCTAAGTATGATTTACGTGCTGCTAAGAGTCAGTTGTATAGCAGTATTGTGATGATGCTACCTGATTTGGAGAATGACTATAATGATAATTTTACTGCTTGGAAAAACTACATTGATAACTTTGATATAGACGCTCCTATCCAAGCACTCCCAAAGGCAAAAAGTAGTCGCGAAAAACTCTATGTCGCAGTCAAGCAAATAGAAAATCAATACATTAATATCAAAAAACAGGAATACCGTCTCACCAAATATAAAATTGCGGCTCCTTTCTCTGGAGTACTATCTGATGCCATGACTTATGAAGGAGCATTAGTTCGTTCAGGTCAAAAATTAGGTACACTAACCCATGCTTCTCGTTACGAAGTAGAAGCCACTGTTTCTCTTTATGATGTTCAGTTTTTTAGGGTAGGAAATCGCGTCTCACTCTACTCAGAAGCAACTGACGATACTTGGCAAGGTACAATTGCTCGCTTTGGAAAAAGTATTGATGAACAGACACAAACCCAAAAAGTATTCATTACTGTCAACAGTGCTAAACTCAATGAAGGTATGCTCCTAAATGGCAAAATCAATACTAAAACTATTGACAATGTAGTCAAAATCCCTCGTAACCTACTAGTCGACAATAAAGCGATCTATGTGATTGAAAACAACAAACTCCAACTTCAAGAAGTCAATGTGATCAAAACAGCCGTCAATGATATGTATATCCGTGGTATTTCGGACGGTACCCCCATATTAGCACAACCTATCTTAGGAGCCTTCGAAGGTATGAAAGTAGATATTATCGAAAACTAAGTTCTTCTTCTTTAGTAGACCAGATTATTAGCCACTTCCTTTACGTAGTCCATATATCATAATGAAAAAAGCAATTCAGTATTTTATCAAATATCATATTTCAGCAGATGTACTTATCTTGCTGATTGCCATACTCGGAATCGTTTCCGCTATCAATATTCAACGTAGTCAATTTCCCAGAGCTCCTAGTAGAAATATTATGGTAGAAACCACCTATATTGGTGCATCTCCCTCAGAAGTAGAAAAAGGAATTACCATCAAAATAGAAGAAGAAATTGATGGGCTAGAAGGAATCAAAAAAGTGACTTCTACCTCTAGTGAAAACCTATCTGCTGTCAATATCGAAATTTTCTCTAATTATCTAGTAGATGATGTAATTATTGATGTCAAAAATGCGATTGACCGAGTCAATACTTTCCCTGATAATGCAGAAACGCCCATCATATACAAACAAGAACGCATTGACGATGCCGCTACCATAATGATTAGTGGCGATGTTGACCTATTAACGCTAAAGCAGTTTACAGAAAAAGCAGAAAAACAACTGCTTGCCAAAAAAGAAATTTCAAAAGTAGAGTTGAGTGGCTATCCAGAGCAAGAGATAGAAATTGCCATCAATGAAGAGGCCCTTACCACCTATAATTTAACGTTTGAACAATTAGCTCAAGCAGTACAAGGAAGTAATGTAGAAATGACGGGAGGTACCCTCGAGATGGGTAACATGAAAGCAACTGTCCGTGCTGAAAATAAAGAATACTATGCCCAGCAACTGGAAAACATCATTGTCAAAACAGGGGCAAATGGTGCTAATGTACTCCTTAAAGATGTAGCAACACTACAAAACCAATGGGAAGATGTACCACTTAGAGAATACTACGATGGTAAGCCTGCTACCAAAATAAAAGTACTCAGCAGACTTAGTGAAGATATTATTACTACGGCAGATGCCTCCAAAAAATTCATTGAAGAGTTTAATGATGAAAACAAAGTCGTACAAGCCTACTTACTGAAAGACGGTAGTATTGGAATACAACAAAGAACAGATTTATTGGTAGAAAATGGATTAATTGGATTTGTCTTAGTCTTTATACTACTAGGATTATTCCTCAAGCCTCGTATTGCTTTTTGGGTCGCTCTAAGTATCCCTATCTCTATAGCAGGTATGTTCTTTATCATGTCTATGACGAGTTTCAATATCAATATGCTTTCTCTCTTTGGGCTAATTTTGGTCATTGGGATATTAGTAGATGATGGAGTAGTCATTGCTGAGAATATTTTTCAAAAATACGAACAAGGACTCCCTCCTCAGAAAGCAGCTATTGAAGGAGTGATGGAAGTACTTCCTTCTGTCGTATCCGCTGTTATTACTACTTGCTGGTTCTTTTTACTATTCTTCTTAATCGAAGGAAGATTAGGAGACTTCATGTCTAGTGCAGCCTTTGTAGTGATTACTACCCTTGCTTTTTCGTTGATAGAAGGATTTTTTATCCTGCCCGCTCATATTGCTCATTCCAAAGACTTAAAAGCTGGCAATACCAATCCTAATATTATGGAACGTAGTACTACTGCTTTTTTCAATTTCTTAAAAGAAAGTATCTATGCTCCTATTTTAAGATTCTGTCTCGCTAATCGTACTATTGCCCTATCCATAGGAGTAGTTGCTCTCTTCTTATCGGTCAATTTCGTAAAAGGTGGTTATGTCAAAGTAACTTTCTTTCCTAATATTGCACGAGATGAAGTAGTGATTGATCTGAAATTACCCGCAGGTACCAACGAAATAAAGACCAATGCTATTCTCGAAAGAATTGAAGGAGTTGCTAGAGAAGTCAATAAAGAGTTTTCGGCTCAAAGAACAGACTCTTTGCAAGTCATTCGTTCTATTGCTAGGAGTATTAGCCGTAGTTCCAATCAAGGTAGTTTATTGATTTCATTACTAGATGGAGAAACTCGTAACTTAGAAAGTTCTATTGTAGCGAATGCGATCAAAGAAAGAGTAGGGGAAGTCTATGAAGCGGAAAGCCTCAACTATGGTCAAAAATCTATTTTTGGAGCCGCTATACAAGTTGGTTTAGTCGGAGATAACATGGACAATCTTATTGCCGCTAAGGATGAAATCAAAGCTGCTCTAGTAGCAGACAAACGCTTGAAAAACATTTCAGATAACGACCAACAAGGCGGCTTAGAGTTTAATCTTGAACTACTTCCTAAAGCAAACGCTTTGGGAGTTGACCTAAGAACTGTTATTCGTCAAATTCGTCAAGGATACTTTGGCTATGAAGTCCAGCGACTACAACGTGGTACAGATGAAGTAAAAGTCTGGCTTCGTTATACCAATCGAGAGCGAGAATCTTTTGAAAGTTTGCTCAATATGAAAATACGAGTGAACAACAATAACTATCCACTTAAAGAACTCGTTCGACTACAACCTCAGAAATCATCGCTACAAATTGCTCACCTTAATAGTCGAGCAAAAATGGAAGTCAGTGCCGATATCAATGAATCCATGACCAGTGCTACGCCTACTGAAGTATTCAATGAATTTAGAGATAATGTCATCCCTCCTATTCTGAGCAAGTACAGTGGTGTAGATGTAGTCTACGAGGGTCAAAGCGAAAGTGCTGGAGACACTATCAACTCTATGATTCGTTGGTTACCTATTATTTTGCTGCTTGTATTCTTCACAGTAGTATTGACATTCCGATCATTTTTGCAAGCACTAGTCGTTATTCTGTTGATTCCATTCTCTTTTATCGGTGTAGTGGCAGGACACTGGATACATGGTATCCCAATTAGTATTCTGTCCTTATTCGGAATATTAGCCGTAGCAGGAGTGGTTATCAATGATAGTCTAGTACTAGTCAGTACCATGAATCGATTCCTCAAAGAAGGGATGCCCTTCAAAGAGGCCGTTCTCGAAGCCAGTATTTCTCGTTTTCGCCCCATCATACTGACCTCTGTGACTACAGTTGCAGGTCTGATGCCTATTGTTTTGGAAACCAGCTTACAAGCACAGTTTTTAATCCCAATGGCAATTGCTCTAGCATATGGATTGGCTTCTGCCACTTTCATCATGTTATTGATGCTCCCTCCGATTCTGTCTAGTGTCAATAGTCTCAAACGAATGTTGCATTGGATCTGGGAAGGGGAAAAAATTAGTCCTGAAGACGTAGAACCTAGCATCATTGAAGAACAGGTAGAACATTCATCAATTAATAGTAGTACTGAACTACATTCTAAGAACAATAAATAAATTATGAAATTCATATTCTCTCTTATTTTCTCCTGCAGTACACTAGGATTGATCGCTCAATCGCTACCAACAGACTTAGACGATGTGATCCAAACTGCTATTGAGAACAACTATAATATCAAAATTGCTAAAAATAATATCGAACGTGCCGTAGGTAATTCCACGATTGGAGCTGCAGGATGGCTCCCCACGGCAGATGTTAGTGGTAACTACACCTATACCAACAACAATACCGTAACAAAATTTAATGGCAATATTCCTGACCAAGATGTACAGGGTGCTGCTTCTCACAACTATGGAGCAAATGTCAATCTGAGGTACACCTTATTTGATGGGCTCAAACCTATGTATACCTTTCAGAAATCAAAAATAGAAATACAATTGATGAATACGCAACATAGACAATCCATTGAAAATACCATCTATAGTGTATTACAGGCTTATTATCAATTGGCAGCACTAGAAGAAGACTATGCGATTACGACCGAAAAAATGAAATTGACAAAAGTACAACTCACTCGTATCGAGAATCAACGTAAATATGGTCAAGGGTCAGAAGTAGAACGTCTCAATTTACAAACGACCTTCAATCAAGATAGCACCCAACTATTACGCATTTTGCTGAGCAAACGACAGGCAATGCGTCAACTTAATAAAGCAATAGGTACCGAAAAAATAAATGAAAACACCAGTGTTAAAGTCAATACAGATCTAGACTTGAGTATCAACTATGAAAATATACTAGCTGTCGCTAAAGCCAATAACTTAACCTTGCGTCAAGCTGGACAAAATATCCAAAAAGCCCAACTAGACTATAAGATTACCCAGTCCGAACTTTATCCCAAACTCAACAGTACTGTTAGCTATGGCTACAATGGTTCTCAAAATGATGCGGGTATTGTCTCTAGTAATAGTAGTTTGGGACTAACTGTTAATTTAGGCCTGAGTTATACTTTTTATGGAGGAGGGCGACTCAAACCTGCTCGCCAAGCCGCTGAAATCAATATCAAAAATGCAGAACTAAACGAAGAACTTGCTGCTTATGAGTTGGAACAAACAATCAAAGATGCCTGGACAACACACCAAAACAATATGGCATTGATTCCGATAGAAGAGAATAATGTATTGATTAGCCAAAAGAGTTTTGAGCGTACAACCAAAGCCTATCAACTAGGACAGACCTCTTACTTAAGTTACCAACAAGCAGAATTAATTTACTTGCAAGCTAAGAGACAGGTTGTTTCAGCTAAACACAATGCTAAATTATCCGAATGGGAACTGAGACGTATTGCAGGGCAGTTGTTGAAATAAGAGCATGTTTAAAAATTAAGTTCTTCAAAATCAACGATTTGGGCGAAAATGAATTGATTTTGGATTAAATAAGCCTCTTTTTGAGTTTGATAGCCTTAGCTATCATGACTCAAAAAAGGTGTAATTGAATTCTAAATCAAACATTTGCAGCTTGAAGTTAATTCTTAAACATGCTCTAAGAACGTCTAATAAGATATCATCTTATAGATAAAAGTTGTTTAACCAAAGCAAAGAGCTACCTACTTAACTTTTACATGTAACCAGTGTTCAAGTATTATTATAACGTGAACTAAGGATTAAATACCTTGATTATCAATAGCAAAGCGATAAAGTGAAGAGCTAAGCACTTTTGAAGTGCTTAACTCCTCAAGTTATATCCACTTTCAAGCAAAATTGGCGTTTGACATTAGTTATAAATCAATGCCTTGTGTTATTTCATAATCCTTAGGTCACGTTATTATAAAAAAGAAGCGGCTACTTTCCTCTCTAGGAAAGTAGCCGCTAGCTTTTAGCTAATTGAGCTATATAATATTTGTGAGAACATTATTTTTTGATAAACTGTAATGTTTCTTCTGTCTGGTTTCCAACCAAGCGAACAAGATAAGCTCCTGAAGCTAAATTAGCTACTGGTATTGTCACTAGATTTTGACCGTTTTCGATGGTATTGATACGCTCTAATACTACCTGTCCTTGCATATTCAGTACTGTCAACTGTACTTCTTCTTGAATAGTGCTTTCTAAATCAATAGTCAAGTTGCTAGTAGCAGGGTTAGGATATAATTGAATGTTTTGTGTTGCTTCAATTTTAGCGGTACTTGTAATATAAGTCACAATTGGCTGTTGTGTACTCACTGTAAAGCGAGGTTTCACATCTTTGTAATTTGGTGTTCTACTGAAGTTACCCGAAGAATCAATCGTAATCGTATCACATAATGTCAAAGCACACCCGTTCAGTGAATCTACTGCTACTACACATACAATGTATGTTCCATAGTTATTGTATTGATGTGTAGGGAAGCCACTCATAGCACCTGTTCCATCTCCAAAACTCCAAGAGAAATCATACTGGCTGTTCTGAGGAGCATTAGTGATAATAGGCTGCATGAAGATAGAGAACGGATTCAAAGAATCTTGTCTGATATCTAAAGATAGCATAGCAGACGCACAAGGATTAGTATTATTACTGGTAATTAAGATCGTATCCCAATAAGTATAAGTACATCCATTAGCATCTGTCACCGTCATTCCTGCGTAGTAAGCACCATTTCCACCATAGTTATTAGATGGGTTACTCAAAGTACTTGTTCCATTATTGAAAGTCCACTGAAAAGCATAAGGTGCAGATCCACCCGCTACATTAGAAGCGAACTGAGCCGTTCCGTTTGGATTGACACTATAAGTAAAGTCTGCATAGAAATTTCCACAAGGATTAGTGGCTCCACCTACACAGATGTTAGTTGTTTCTGAGCTTGCAAAAGCACCTCCATTTGCTAAAACATTACCATTAGCATCTGTTAGCATGTAACTTCCTTGTCCCCAAGCACAACAGATACCATCACCCCAGCTATCATAGATATTGAAATCATAACACCCTGTAGGTAAACAGAAGTTTTCGATGACAGTACTACCATTTACAGTATAATTATTTCCACTATAAACTATTGCTCCAGCACTATTAGTCAATGTCCAAGAAGTTTCAGAAGCAAAGTTATCTAAGTTTAAAGTCAATGTAACTGCATTTTGTGCACAAGGCATTGGCTGTACAAAAATAGAATCACAAGTAGTCGTAGTACATCCTAAAGAATCTGTTACAGTAACACAAACATTGTAATATCCATTAGCAGGTACTGAAGTGTAAGTATGTACTGGATTCTGAGAAGTACTTACATTTCCATCACCAAAGTTCCAATTCCAAGCTACTACTCCATTTCCTCCTGTGCTAGTTGCAATAAAGCTAATGATATTATTATTACCAGTACTTGTAATAGCTGCTGCAAAATTTGAACATGGGTTAGTTGCTCCTCCTACACAGATGGTAGTTGTTTCTTGGTAGTTAAATGCACCACCACTTGCCAAGATTTGACCAGTTGCATCTGTCAATGTATAATGACCTTGGCCATATAGGCAACAAATACCATCACCATAACTATCATATAGGTTGAAATCATAACATCCTGTAGGTAAACATAGCGTTTGTGTTACTAGGTTGCTATTCATACCACTGTAACTGCTACTTGTATATAAGACATTGCCAGCATTATCTGTGATATCCCAAGAAGTTTCGTGAGCGAAACGATCCAATTGTAAAGTCAAGAAGACTTCGTTTTGAGTACAGTTCGCTGGAGTACCTCCATTAACAACAATAGTATCACAGTAAGTCACCTGACATTGACTCAAAGAATCAAATACTGTCAAACAAACTGTATAAACACCTGAGTTAGCATAAGTATGACTAACTGAATTATATGGAGCATAAGTTCCATTAGTTCTAGATGTATTCCCATCTCCAAAATTCCAGAAATAATCGTATTGTGTATTTGGCAATCCATTACTTGCATTCCCATGAAATGTAATATTATTTCCATTCATTAAAGAATCAAAGAACGACACAGCTAGGCTACAAGGGTTACTATTTCCAATAGTAATTGTATGCTGAATAGTATCTCCACAACCTAATGAATCATATACTACCATCGTCACTGTATAAGTACCTGGGTTAGCGTAAGTATGATTCGCTACGGTAGAACCTG
>CAYOJF010000064.1:0-30202 GCA_964404215.1 uncultured Aureispira sp.
GTTATCTTGAAAAAGATAATTATTACACACTATCACTAATTCGAGAATATTCTTACCAAGCAATAAAAGGTAAAAATATTGCATTGCCTGGTAAAGAAATGATGAAATATTTTGTGTTTAAGTTATCAGACTTAGAAAGAGAAGGAGATAAATTTGTTATTGAAAGAAAAGACTACAGATTACTATTAAAAGTTTTTTAAATGAAAAAAAATATTCTAAACAAGAAAAACAGTTTTCTTCTATCTTTATTAGTTCTTCTTTTTTTTAGTAGTTGTGAAGATAATAATCATATTAATAGAGATCCTATGAGAGTTGGATATGTTTATGTCATATCTAAGCCTGATTCTGTGTATCAAAAACATCTAGCTAATAATGAATCTGGTGAACTATTTGCAACTCTAGATATAGGTGGGACATCTTCTCCTGAAAGTAAAATTTTCAGACCTAGACCAACACTTAAGGAGTTTGATTTATTAGCTTGGGTGATTAATTTTGATGAACACACCTACTTAGATTGGAATCAATCTTATTCAATAGCAATTTATCATCAATATAAAAAGAACAACTCAACAGAGTTTACCCAAGAAATCATAGATAATATAGTCTTTACCCCATCCGATCATATCCCTAATAAAGATAATCTCTTTATTCTGCGAAAAGGAGAATTGGAGATAGTAATCAATGTTTATGATTAGGTATGTTAATTAGAATATTGCTGAATCTAACACACATGAAACTACTACTTTTTTTAATATTGATATTTAGTCTAATGTCTTGCCATAAGAATGATTCCATTCCTAGGCTTATGGTAATGGACTATATTAAGATTAATCAGTTACCTAACTCTGTAACTAATAACCCTATAAATGGAGAACTTTTAATCGCTTTTGGATTCAACAATAGGGCTTCAGATGAATCTTATGGGGATTATATTAATGAGAATAGATATACGCGTTCTAATAATTTGCCTATATCAGTAGCAGGTCTTGTTAGCAATCCTAGCAGTAACAAGGATTACAATATTATAGATGATTATTCGCATAAAGTTTTATCAAATAATGGAATTTATTACATCACACTATTCCATGCCACGCATATAAGAACAGATCAAATAGGAATATTTCGTTTAGATTTCAACGAAATAAGAACAAAATATAATAATACCAACAAAATACACCTCAAAGATGGACAGACAAGTATCACGCTTGATGCTACGTGGATTTATTAAAGCATGTTTGAGAACCAACTTTATCCAGCTATCTAATTTTCAAACATGCTCCTAAGTAATTTTTTAAATATAAAAGAGATTATGCAACTAAAATGGATAATTCCATCAATAACTCTACTACTACTACTACTATCGTCTTGTAGGAAAGAAGGAGGAAATAGAATTCCTAATAAAGTTACTTTTGAGTCTATTTTTGTGGAAAAAATGCCTAATTTTTTAGATACTATTCCATCACCGCCACCAGGTTCATCTAGGCGAAGTTCTCTTTATTTTGAAATAATGGAAAAAGATAAACCTCAAACCAAACGACGAATTTTTGATCCCGTTTATCATGTTGTGACGAGTTATTCCGCTTTTTTTTCAGGACCAATTGTCAAAGTGAGTACAACCTCTAATTTGATGACTCAAATTGACTCAATATATACTACGATAGATGCAAAGGAAATCTATCAGCTGAAAATATATCACGAATACGAATATGTTCCAGTACGTGCTATTACAACACCTTTCCCTGATAATCTTATTTTATTAGACGTCATTGAATTTACCCCCGAAAATTATTTCCCGAATAGGAATAATCAATTCATATTAGAGCAGGAGGGCTTCAAATTAGTGGTTGATGTAAGTCCAGAATTCCCTTAAACATACCCTAAAGTAGTAAAAATTTATCCTGTATCTATAGAATTATTACACAACGCAAGTGAGTGAAATTCACTTTTTTGATTAGTTTTTCCAATTCTTCCGCTCTTGTTCTCTATGGTGTAATATAACATGAACATCATATTGTTCTTGGATGAAATCAGCAATAGCATCTGCACAAAATACACTTCGATGTTGCCCACCTGTACAACCAAAATTGATACATAGACTAGCGAAACCTCTTTCTATATAGTTTTCAACGGCTTCTCTTAATATAGTTTTTTGATTTTCGATATATTGTTCTATCGTACTATCTGTCTTCAAAAAAGTTTTCACTGGTTCGTCTCTACCCGTAAGTTTCTTGTAAGGTTGATACCTTCCTGGGTTATGAATGAAACGACAATCAAATACAAAACCACCACCATTTCCAGAAGGATCTTTAGGGATGCCATATTTGTAAGAAAATGACTGTACTCTAACAGTCAGCTTATCTGCTTTCATTATTTTCTTGGCAGGTTGGCAAGTCTCTACCAACTGTCCCAAGTAAATCATCAAATTAGGAATAGACTGGACCAATCTTTCTGATAAACCTTCTCTCTCTCCTGTAGTATTAAATAACCATTTTAGGTTTTGTATAGCAAAAGGAATACTATCCAAAAAGTGCTTTTTCTGTTCTAAATATCCTTTGAATCCATAAGCACCTAATACTTGCAATGTACGTAAAAGCACAAAACCATAGTATTTTTCTTTGAATTGAGTTATATCGACTATTGTATATTGCTGTAGCTTTTCAATATAATAATCCAATAATTCTCCTCTCTGAGCATTAGGCAAGTTAGCCTTTGCTTGAAACAACAAAGAGACAACATCATATTGGAGTGGGCCTTTTTTGCCTCCTTGATAGTCAATAAAATAAACCTTTTCTTCTTTCAGCATTATATTCCGAGATTGAAAATCTCTAAACATAAAGTACTGCCAATTACCATCTAAATAGTCGGCTAAAGCATGAAAATCTTGTTCTAATAGCTGTTCCTCAAAAGAAACTTTATTTGGCTTTAGGAAACAATATTTAAAATAATTCAGATCCCATAACATATTTTGTTTATTGAAGCTATCTGGGTTGTGGTATTGTTTTATATCCAGTCCTTCTATCCCTTTGATTTGCAAATGAGCAAGTTGTGCCAATGCTTTTTTGTATTTATCCAATACAGTTTCTGGCAAGCGTTCTTTCGTCTTTCTAGATTCTTCCAAATATTGCAATAAGGTAGTATCCCCTAGGTCTTCTAGCAAATAAATACACTTAGATTTATCATAAGCCAAAATCTCTGGCATATTTACATTTTTCTCCCTAAAATGATTGGTGTAATCAATAAAGGTTTGATTTTCTTTTTGGTCTATATTATAAACAGCAATCACTTGCCTAGTAGAACTCGCGATACGATAATATTGCCTATCAGAGCCTGATTGAGGCATTGGTGTAATGGTAGTAGGCTTTTCGCTAGACCAAGATTGGTATAGTTTATCAATCGAATCTTTTATAAATGTATCCAATGTTATTATTTTTGTATTAGGGATTATTACAGAAGTAATATATTATTATACCACAATAATAGAATTCTTATCACAAAGAAACACATAAAAAAAGCGTAAAATTCGAAATAACTTCAATAAAAAGTCTAACTAGAAATAGATATAGAGGAAATGCCAAGCATTAATTTGATAATAAAAGAATTCCCTTTTTACTCTTCCTCTAAGACCTCTTTCAATCGTATAACATTACCAAAGGGATCTCTAAAATGATAAGGCTTCTCTCTAATATGTTCAGCTCCTAAACTAATCATAGCTTCTAAGGCAACCTTTACAGAGGTAGTATGGATATTTATAATGGATGTGGCTGTAGTTAGTGTGTCCTCTGTTACTCGCAAGCTTTTTTCTCCAAATACTAAATCAATTCCATTTGCTTTTATTTTGGCTTTACACTTTCCTAGCAATTCATTGTACCAACTCGCTATATCATCTGTTGTATAAGGACTTCCCGTAGGGATAGAGATTGTTACAGGATTTCCCAAACTAAACAAGGATTCACTTACTGTAATGGAAGCATTTTGAGCATGTCGCTTTTTCATATAAAAAGCATCTGAGGTCGTACGAGCATGTAATGTTCCATCTTCATTGACCACTGTTTTTTCTTCGGGGTGAAAGTCTATGGTATAAAAACTAATCAATCCTAATATTCCAAATACGACAAACCCTGCTATTATTTTCATTTTCTAAAAATTGTTTTAGTTTTGATCAAGTTCTATATGAAGTCTTAGATAATATTGATTATCTCTAAAAGTCTTGTGATGCTCTAACTGATTTTTTAGTATAAAATAGTATTTTGTAAAAAAGTACGAGCATGCATTCCAAAAATCATATCTTACAATACATTGCTACACAACAGCAAAAAGAGAAAACACAAAAAGAGGTAGAACAGATACATAAATACTTCGAAGCCTATCTCAAACATTTAGCCCTAACTACACTTCGCCTCAATGGTGGAAAATACAAAGAATCTAGACGTTATGTATCTGACTCTTGGATTCCTTGCAATATCAAGATGATACAAACACTATTGCTCAAATTATTCCACCAAAACAATAACCAACAGAACTGGAAAAAGGTTGTTGCTCTACACCCCCCTCTCCGTGGTTATTTGGAATTACTGTTTAAATATAATATTCCTATTCGAAATCAACTCTTTCATGGTAATTATTATTCATTTGCCGAAAAAGAAGAAAATCTAATTTTTGACATATATTTGTCCTCTATAAATGCTATTGAAGCACTGATCGCTCTAAAGAAGAAAGGAAAAACTATATTGGAGCATACGCCAACGGCATTTGGAGCAACGACAGGAAAAAAACATACCATCGGTCAATTGCGAACGATACTCAATTTTCAAGCCGCTACTAAAGGTTATAAATTCGAAAAAGCACAACAACTCTATAATAGTATAAATAAGAATGGCGAAACAAAAAAATAAGACTTCTAACGAAGATATACTACTCAAACAACAAGCAGAAAATCAGTATGCTAAAGAGCTACAGGCATTGGCAGCTAATGATACTTACCAGAAACCAACCAACTGGTTGCTTTCTCCTTGGGCTGTTGTCAACTATCTAATGGGTACGACATTAGAAGATGGGACAATTATTACTCCTAAATATTTTGGAAATAGACGCGTGATTGAGATTGCCGTAGCGACTTTGGTCACAGATAGGGCACTACTACTTATGGGAGTCCCTGGTACTGCCAAAACATGGGTCAGCGAACACTTAGCAGCTGCTATTTCGGGGACTTCAACACTATTAGTGCAAGGAACAGCTGGAATCAATGAAGATGCCCTACGTTATTCATGGAACTATGCTAGCTTATTGGCAAAAGGACCTTCTACAGAGGCTTTGGTTGCTTCTCCTATCATGACTGCCATGCAGCAGGGTAAAATTGCTCGTGTGGAAGAGTTAACTCGTGTTCCTTCTGATGTACAAGATACTTTAATTACTATTTTATCGGAGAAAATGCTTCCTGTCCCTGAATTGAATACTGAAATTCAAGCAACAAAAGGATTCAATGTCATTGCCACCGCTAACGATAGAGATAAAGGAGTCAATGATTTGTCCTCCGCACTCAAAAGACGTTTTAATACCGTAGTATTACCCTTACCAAGTACCCTAGAAGAAGAGATTAATATTGTAAAAACTAGAGTCGATCAGTTAGGCAATAGTTTGGAAATTCCAGCAGAGCTAGCTCCTATAGAAGAAATTCAACGACTAGTTACCATCTTTAGAGAACTACGTAGCGGCAAAACTTCTGATGGAAAAACAAAATTGAAAGTCCCTTCAGCAACTCTAAGTACGGCGGAAGCTATTTCAGTAATCAATAGTGGTCAGGCATTAGCGGCACATTTTGGTGATGGCAAACTCCAAGCTAGAGATTTGGCTGCTGGTGTATTAGGAGCTATTATCAAAGATCCTACACAAGATAAAGAAATCTGGCAGGAGTATCTGGAAACAATTGTAAAAGAGCGTAGTGAATGGGCAGACCTTTATAGAGCTTTCAAAGACTTTGAATAAAGGCTTTCTAGTCTCTTGTTTCCATTTCAGCTAAGATTAGTCTTTCTTTTTTGGTCAACTTTTGTACTACTAATTCATACGAATGGTCAATCAATTCATAGCATAGTGAATTGGGCAAACTACCTTCAAAGGAAATAGTATTCCAGTGTTTTTTGCTCATGTGATAGCCTGGTTGTACTTCTGGATAAGATTCTCTTAGCTCTAAAGCTCTTTCTGGGTCGCATTTTAGATTGACCGTAAATTCTTCTTTTGCCAAAGAGGTCAATGCAAACATTTTATCTCTTACTTTGAAAACCAGCGTATGCTCATCAAAGGGAAGGCTTTCTGTTACACCAGTCTTTGACAAACAGTAGATTCTAAAATCTTCTATATTAATCATAATTACTTTTTGTTTCTTTGGTAGAAAATCTAATATCAGCAATTAAATGATGAAAATCAAAAAGACTTACTTCCAATTGCTTTATCAACAACAAAAAGTGCTGTTGGGATTCGTCATTTTCTTTATAGTTGGACAGGTATTTTTTAGTTTTAAAGGTGTAGAAACAACGCCTTTCTTTAATTATGGTATGTATTCTACCCCTATAGAAAGTAGAAGCATCTACACTAAAAATGTGCTTCTGGAAAATGGGGCACCTTTATCCTTGGAGGAAAGAGTATTTTTTCCAAAAAGATTTTTAACCTATCAACTGGATTATTACCAACACTTGCTACAACGAGATACTACAGATCCTGTAATATATACGATTCAAAAAAGATTTGGACAACAAAGTCCTCTGACTTTATATTTGACACCATTCTTATCTAATAATACCACAGACTTACAAAACTTCATTCCTTGGATGGAAGCTTATATGAATACCAAAAAACTGAGTATTCGACAACAAAGCTATCAACTAAAAGCTCAATTTGAACGCTATGATTATTGATACTGCTATCCAAAAGACTAAAAACACTATTTGGTGGGGATTTTTACTGCTTTGGATAATACGTTATGTTCAAGGATTGCTACTGCATCAGTTGCATGGAGCCCCATTTGTTTCTGTAGAAGCCGATAATTTTTTTTGGTTATGGCATGGATTACAACTAGTCTGTTATTCTATAGAAAATTATACCCTAGCCATTGGGTTAGATGGAATTTGGCTACTATTGGCTCTTATTGGTATTACAGGACGAAGTAAATGGTGGTTGAATTTGATTTTTCTGTTCGTTTTTACGAATTATTTTGTTTGCTTCAATTCGGTTGCAACTCATCACGAACATACTTTGATTGGTTTTCTATTCCTACAGTTCTTACTTTTAGTTTATCAATCTACTAGTTTTGTTCTTACTTTTGCTACCATTCGCTATTATGTACTATTCAGTATGGTCAATGCGGGTGTTTGGAAGGTTTGGAGAGGAAGTGCATTTCATTATGAGCAATTAGAAGCCATACTAAAAATACAACATTTAGATTATTTGACGACTTATCCCGAAAACACCTATAGTCATTTCATTTATTACCTAATTCACAACCCTTCTATTACGGCTAGTCTCTGGACAGTTGCTTGGGGGATAGAACTATTTTTTTTAATTGGTTTTTTCACCAAAAGACTAGATACATTATTAGGGTACCTATTTTTATTGTTTTTCTTAGGAGATTATATCATAATGGATATTAGCTTTCTAGAATTTTGTATTTTTGCCATCGTATTTTTTCCTGCTAAAGGAATTTGGGATCATTATAACGAACTAGCACTTGAAGTGCCAATTCATTCAAACTAAAGTCTTCCGATGTATTATCGTATTGTTTTATATACTTTACTTATTTTATTTTCATCTATTTCGTATAGTGTAGCACAGTCTCCAGCTAAACTCAAAAAAGAAGGCGAAGAGCTTTTCAAACAAAAAGAGTATGCCAAAGCTTTGAAGGTTTTGGGGTCGATCAAAATGAATTATTCTAAAGAGGTCGAGTTAGACTACAAAATGGGAATTTGTTATTTCGAACTCGAAAATATGTCTGAAGCAACAAAATCGTTTGAATATTATAAAGAAAATGCTCGAAAATACACTCCTAAAGCAGCTTACTATTTAGCGAGAATAGCACACCTATCAGGTGATTTTGCAAAAGCAGCAACTCATTATAAAGAGTATATTCGTTCTTTAGAAGAAAAAACGCCAGAGCGTATCACTATGAAAAGGCATTTATTGCAATGCATTTATGGTGCTCCAATAACAAACAAGCGATCAGGTGCTGTTGTATCTAATCTAGGAAAATCCATTAATAGTTCTGATGATGATTACAGGGCTTGTTTCAATCCTCAATACCCCAAAAAGATCTTTTATTCGAGTAATCGCTCTACTACTAGCAGTGTAAAACTAGATAGAAATAATCAACCTAATCTATATGAAGGCTACTATAGACCAAATATTTACACTAGTAACCAAAAAGGTGGGGCTTGGGGAAAGAGTACTCTATTAAACAGTCGCTACAACACTTCTCTTGGCGAATCTATATCAGGTTTCTTTAATAATGGATACCAAATTGTTTACTTAAAAGAACTAGATGGAAATTATACGGAAGTAGTTGTTGATAATTTTGATACAGATACGTTAGAGGTTATTATTCCATTTGCTTTAGGTGCCGCTTCCAATTATTGGGATGGAGATTATTTTTTCCCTTCGGATAGTTTGGCAATTTTTTCTAGTGATCGTCCTGGAGGATATGGAGGTAAAGACTTATATTATACTACCCTAAATGAAATGGGAAACTGGTCCGAAGCGGTCAATCTAGGAGGTGTAATTAATAGCGTAGCAGATGAAGTATCCCCGTTTTTGACTAAAAATGGACGACAGCTATACTTTAGCTCTAATAATAAACTTAGTTTAGGTGGATTTGATATTTATAACAGTTCATTTGATGATAAATTGCAAGAGTGGTCTATTCCTGAGAATGAAGGAGTTCCGATTAATTCTACAGCAGACGATAAAGATTTTTGGATGGATGTAGATGGTATGAAAGCGTATTTCACTTCTAATCGACTAGGGGGTATAGGTGGATTGGATATCTATGTTGCTTATTATCGCCAAAACCTCGTGAGTCAGCTCAGTCGTAGCAATCCTAGAACATTTATAGATGTACTTGGCAAGGCAGTTAATAGTCTTTCTTCTTTAGATAGTCTATTAGCATCAGCGAATAATAATTCTATTCCTAAAACAAAAGAAAGCACGATTAGCACCGATGGGATGACTTATACTATTGTGCCCATCTACTATGACGCTCAAACAGGAGTAATAGAGGGAGCCAATACAACTATCAAGACCCTAACAACATTACTCCATAAATATCCAACCATAACAGTTCAGTTATTGGGGCATAGCAACAATACGGGGGATTTTGTGAATGATTTTTATTTGACTTCCAAACAAGCGGAAGTAGTTGCTAAAGAGTTGATTCAAAATGGAGTAAATCCTAGTCAAATTTTCATCAAAGGATGTGGACAAAACTACCCAGTTGCCCATAATGAAAACTTTGATGATACTCCCAATGAATTATCACACAAAATCAATACACGTATAGATGTATTGGTTCATTTGCCTAATAACTTAAAGTTAAATATCGTAAATACAAAACCTCAGGTAACAGACTTCATGAGAGCTCCTGCTTATAATCGATTTCAGAAAAAAATGGAAGGGTTAAGCTATCAAGTAAAAATCACGCATACTTCCTCCCTATTGAAACATCCTATTTTCAATGCTAATCTAAAACATTTTAGCACAGAGAAAAATGCTAATGAAATTGGCTTGGATTATCTCGTTGGTCTAGAATCTACTTTTGTAGAGGCGAATGGTATTTATAATGTAGCAAAAGAAACCTTTGGGTTTGATAATGCTATTATCATTCCCTACATAAATGGAGAACGAATCAATAAGAAGCAAGCCATTGCATTAACAACAGATTATCCTGATCTCAAACGTTATCTAAAATATCTTGATACAGATATTTCTAATGATGATTAATAGAAAATAAGCAGGAACAGAGCTGTAAGACCTATTTGTTAGGTAACTCCTTCAAAACTTTCATTAATTGCTCTGCTGATTGATATCCATGAAGACGTTTCAACACATTACCATTCGTGTCAAAAATAAGCATTGTAGGTAATTCTTTGACTTTATAATGCCGAGAGAGTGTAACACCATCTAAGTCTTCTATATCGACTCTTTTTGCAATTATATTTTCATCAAAGAAAGTCGCTAAAGCTTTATTTTGATAAGTTGTTTGTTCCATTTGACGACAAGCTAAGCAATAGTCCGCATCAAAATCGACAAAAAGTAGTTTAGATTCCCTTATTGCTTTAAATTGACAACTTGCCCAGTCATCTGACTCAAAGGTAATCAATGATTCCATGTATCTGAAGGAACTACAGAATACAGTTATCAATACAGCGAGGGAAATGTATCGAATAAACATATTTACTAATTTTGTGAGTGGGCAAAAGTACAAAAAATATCTTATTTTTTCACAGAATTTATTTAAATAAGCTCATCCTAGCCTCTACACTAACGAAGTATGATTAGACAACTTTATAGAACGGCTACACTTAGCAAAATCATTTCCCCTTTTTAGGGTAGATCTTAATGTAAGTAGAATAGCCGTTTTTTTGAATAAAGAAATGACATACAAATTTGTATGTTACATTACTACTTAAAATATATAGCAACCTAACAATCAGTTTAGTGGAATCTTACTATATCTTATTCTATCCAATCAAAATTTCATAGAAAAAGACATACTTTCGATAAAATTGAAATTGGCTTCTTTTATCAAAAACCCTACCAATAAATAATAAATATGCTTGTTAGTCGCTTTTTTGAGGAAAAAAAAGTAACTTTTAGAATAGAAATTCGTAAAAAAAGTAGCAGACTAGTCAAAAATAGATTAGATTTATGAAATAGACTTATCTTTACGAACAGAATACCACCCAAAATATAAGAACTATGTTAAGACAGAATTTATCGCTCAAACAAACACAGAAGTTGTCTCCTCAGCAGATACAGCTTATGAAACTGTTGCAAGTGCCTACGGCTATGCTAGAGCAACGTATTCAAGAAGAACTAGAGGCGAATCCAGCATTAGAAGACTCTAAAGATGACCTACAAGAAGAAGAAGAGAAGATAGAGGATTTTCATATTGATGAAATGAATGATAGTGAGAGTAAGAAAGAGACTGAGAAGAGTGATAATGATGATACGATTGATTATGAAGAGCCAGAGTATCAAGATGATACTTCTTTAGATGATTATTTGGAAGATTACATGGGAGATGATGAGCCTTCTTATAAGTATGAAGTCAATAATTATTCAGCGGATGAAGAGGACAAAACCATTCCTGTTGCATTGGAACATTCTTTTCATGAGCATATGGAAAAACAATTAGGCCTTTTACAATTAAATGAGCGAAATCACACCATAGCAGAACAAATTATTGGTAGTATTGATGAAGATGGTTATTTGCGTCGGGCTCCAATGGCGATTACAGATGATTTAGCATTTTCTCAAAATTTGATTGTTTCTGAACAAGAAGTTTTAACAGTTTTGAAAAAGGTCCAGACTTTTGAACCAGCTGGAATAGGGGCTCAATCGTTGCAGGAATGCTTACTACTTCAATTAGAGCGTAAGATCGTTTCAAAGGAAGTTATTGAGCATTATTCAGAGAAGGAAATGGAAAATATTCGTCTAGCTCACAAAATTATAGACAAATATTTCGAAGAATTTTCTAAAAAACATTATAACAAATTGCTTCGTCAGCTGTCCTTGTTCAGAGATGATCTGAGAGACGCGACTAATGAGATCCTTAAGTTAAATCCAAAACCAGGTAGTGCTTATGCTCCTTCTTCTTCTCTCAAGAAACAATATATAGTTCCTGATTTCATTATTGAAAATAAGAATGGAGAACTGGAATTAAGCTTGAACGCTAGAAATGCCCCTGAATTACGTGTCAACAATCAGTATAAGGAAATGTTGGGAGCGTATAAAGCAGATAAAAAAAATAAAAAAACAAAAGAAGCTGCTCTTTTTGTAAAACAGAAAATTGATGCGGCTCGTTGGTTCATTGATGCTATCAAACAACGTCAGGATACTATGATGCGTACGATGTATACCATTATGCAGTATCAATATGATTTCTTTTTGACTGGAGACGAGAAGAGGCTTCGTCCTATGATTTTGAAAGATATTGCAGAAATTACAGGCTTAGATATTTCTACGGTATCACGAGTTGCAAACAGTAAATACGTTCAAACTGAGTTTGGAACAATGCGACTAAAAGACTTTTTCTCAGAATCACTCCAAACAAGTTCAGGGGAAGAAGTTTCGACTAAAGAAGTGAAAAAGATATTGACTGAAATTGTTTCGATGGAGAATAAGCGAAAACCATTATCTGATGAGAAATTGAAAGACATGCTCAAAGATAAAGGATATGAAATTGCAAGACGTACCGTTGCGAAATACAGAGAACAACTTAATATTCCAGTCGCAAGACTCAGAAAAGAGATATAAATTACTGATACATTTAACTGAGGAAAATTTCTTGTAGAAATTCTCCTCAGCTTCATTCCTCCTTCCCTATCCAGAGCTTGTTTAAAACCAAAACCTCCTTCACCTACTTATGATTTTAAAATTCTCGATTTCTATTAGTTTATTATTGATGAGCACCATTGTTTTCGGTCAATTTGACAACAATGGTTTTGCGGAATTCAAGATGGATCAGATTGGCACTAAGAAAACGAATAAGACGACGACAACTACCACAATTGATTATCATAAACATATGGAAGAGCATGACTCTGTATTTATGCTTATAGAAAATGGTCAAAAGTATCTATTACATACTGTTGAAGCGGGGCAAACCGTCTATTCTATTAAGAAATTTTATGGGATTGATTTTTCAGACATTTACTACAGTAATCCTAGTCTAAAAATTAATGCCATGAAAATAGGACAGCAGATAAAGATTCCTATTGTAGACAAGGCTTTAAAGTATTTTGAAAACGGTAATTTTGTCGATACTGCTTTTATTCCAGTATTCTACAAAGTAAGACCTTCTGAAACACTCTTTAGGCTCTCTCGCATGTATTTTAGAATTCCTGCTGATTTGATTATGGCTCGGAATGGACTCCATTCAGATGTATTGTCTGTTGGGCAGGTCTTACACATAGGCTGGTTAGATAAGAGAGGTATCCCTGATACACTTAAACAATATACAGGTCTTCCAGCTTCGCTAGAAGCAGATAATAGAATTCATAAATATCGCTATGAAGCAAAGCTTGCTGCCGGCAAAAAAGAACAGAATAGTGCTGGAATAGCTTGTTGGGACAAATCTATGCGGTTATCCTCTACCAATAAGCTCTATGTCATGTCTTCCTTAGTTCCTTCTGGCGGAGTAGTGCGAATAGAGAATCCCATGACTAATCGTTTTTTATATGCAAAAGTCGTAGCACCTAAGCCAGAAAATTCTTTTACAGATGATGCCATTATCATGCTAACACCTACTGTAGCTAATGCGTTAGGTGGGCTAGATAGTCGTTTTTATGTTAAGGTCTTGTATTGTAAATAGATTTTTGAGAGAAAATCCTGGAAAGGTAAAATAAAATATTATTACTGAATATTATCTAATAGTCGTTTACAGTAAGTCGCTATAGAGAAAGAAGGAAAACCCTTTTGAGCATTTACTACATACTTAGAGTAAGTCCTATCATCCATATTCGCTATTTCTAAGATTCCCTTTGCAAAATCACTTGATGTTTTAGCTAAGAACCCATTTTCACCATCAAAAATAAAATTACGATTTTCTCCTACATCACTCGCTATAGTTGGGACACCACACGATAAATATTGTTTTGATTTAAAAGCTGACTTCGCCTCATTGAAAGGGTGTTTTACTAAAGGAGCTACACCTATATCAAATGCTTTTATTTCATCATAAAGCCACGCATCTGTTTCCCAATTCATATTTGTAGGAAGATTTAATTCCACTTGTGGAACATCTGCAAAGTAAGCTTTAAACTCTGGTATATCGGTAGCTTCCTTAATTCCTATAATAGATAATTTGACTGGAAATGGTAATTGTTTAATGATAGGAAACAAAATAGAAGTTAAACTATGTTTGTGAGAAAAAGCACGCGAAATCAATTTTCCATTCCCTACATCTCCCACCCAACCAATATGTAATTTATCATTTCTCTTAGTTTTCCTAAAGCAATGTTGGTAAACGGGAGATGTAGCTATTTTGACGTTTTGATTAAATGAGAGACAATATGCTTTTAGTGCTTCGCTCCCTACTTGAATATAGGTACAATGCTTCAGAAAAAAATGTAATGTTTCTGTTGGTTGTCGAAGATACTCAGCATCATCCAAATCATAAAGTACCTTGTCCTTCCGTACCATTACTATCAACTTCAAAAGATTGGCATATACTCTATTAGAACATACTTTTTGTATAACAATTAGGTCAGTTTTCTTACAAAAGAAAATAATCTTAAAAACCAGACTTAAAAATCGTATTACATTATAAACGGACCAATTAGGAAAAACAAAATCATATGTAATTCCTATTTCTTTTTTGAGGTAATCTAAAGGAATTTTACCTCTATAGCGAGTACTGGGGCAAGTAAGATTATAGGGGGCAAACCAATAAATGTGTTTAATCTCTTTCAAAGTACAACTAGTTGGGGATATAGAGTTTTGCAAAAAGTACAAATTTGCGTCTAGTAATTTCTCCCATTTTTTAATTCTCAAAAGCATATTGAACAATATTGGCTCCCATCTGGAGGGCTTGTTCTCTTTTTTCTTCGGGGTCATTATGTACTTCTTGATCTTCCCAACCATTCCCTAAATCAGATTCATAACTATAATAACATACTAAACGTCCTTCCCAGATTAGACCAAAACCTTGAGCTGGCTTACCAGTGTGTTTGTGTATTTTGGGAAGTCCTTCTTTGAAATCAAATTTACGGTGATAAATTTCGTGTGTAAAGGGTAATTCAACCCATTCTAGTTCTGGGAATACTTGTTTCATGGCTAAACGGACAAAAGGATCCATTCCAAAGTTATCATCTATGTGCAGAAAACCACCAGACAATAGATATAATCGTAAGTTTTCGGCATCGGCATCAGAAAATACGACATTCCCATGGCCTGTCATATACATGAAAGAGTAATTGAAAATATCAGCAGAACCTACCTCTACCGTTTCGTAGAGTGGATCTATGTTTGTGTGCAAATTTTTATTGCAAAAATTAGCCAAATTTGGCAATGCCGTTGGATTAGAATACCAATCTCCTCCTCCACTATACTTGAGGAGTCCAAACTTCAAAGCAGGCTTTTGCTCTAAAAAAGAGAAACTAAAACAAGCAGTTATAATTAGTGTAAGCAAAAATTTATATTTCATGTCTAATGGTTACAATTTATTTTTTAAAATGAATTTGTTTAAAACGACTTTAATCTACCATTCTCTCCATTCCAATGTAATGTCCTCTCCTTTTTGTATTGAAAGTCCAGCTATTATAGCTAAATCTTCAATGAAAGGACAAAGATATTCTCTTTGATCGGTTTCAATTAGCATATGATTACATTTCTCATTCAATCTATTAAGCTCTAAAACAACTTTTTTGACAGACTTTAATATTATTTTTTCACTCTTGTCAGCTCTCACTAATTGATCAATGTAATTATCCAATATATTACCACAACTATCAATATCTTTCTGTGAATACCCACAGTCAAATTCTCCCTCGCCTTCATCAAAATTCATATAATCAATCATTGAACGTAAAATATCGTCATTCTTTAATTCTTTATATTTCTCTAATTTTTCCATTTTATTTATTGAAGTGTATTCTATCAAATTTCTAATTCACTTTGGATGAGAGATACTTATAGTCCTATTTCTAAAATACAAAATCCTTGAAAGAATTACTCACTTTCAAGGATTTTAATACTTTACTAACACTAGTAGGTTAGTGTGCAAATTTCATTTTGTATCGAGGATCAATTTGTCCTTTTCTTATTTTTTCCAGACGCTTCTTTACAAATCTCTTTTTTAATGGTTTGAGCAAATCAGTAAAGAGGACTCCTTCTAGATGGTCGTATTCATGTTGTATTACTCTAGCTGTAATCCCATCAAATATCTTCTCTTTCAATTCAAAATTACGATCATAGTATTCAATCCTAATTTTAGGATAACGCCCTACATTCCCTCTTACATCAGGTATAGAGAGACAACCTTCTTCATACTCCCATTTTTTACCTGATTCATCTAGAATGATAGGATTAATGAAAACCTCTTTGAGATATTCTGTAGCGGTCTCTTCTCTATCGTCCTTATCAAGCTGTTCTGTATCAATCATAAACAGACGGATTGCCTTTCCTATCTGAGGAGCTGCCAATCCCATTCCACTAGTATGATACATTGTTTCAAACATATCATCAATTAGTTTTTCTAGTCCAGGATAATCCGCTTCGATTTCCTCTGTTTCTTTTCTCAAAATTGGATGCCCATAGGCATATACTGCTAATTTCATATTTTACGCTCTTCTCAATCGATTATCATAAAAAACCCATGTACTCTTGTAGTATAATACAAGCACTGATTTGGTCTACTAAGCCCTTATCTTTTCTATCCTTCTTTTTTGTGACAGTCTGACGAATAACTTCTTCCGCCATGCTGGAAGTATAACGTTCATCTTGTCGCTCTATTTGGAGAGTAGGATATGCTTTTTGCAGCTTTTTTATAAAACCTTTGATATGCATTTCCAAATTAGTAGCAGTCCCGTCTTTATGTGTTGGTAATCCAACAACGATACACTCTACCTCTTCTTGTTGCAAATATTTATTCAAATAATCTAATAAGTTGCTAGTGGCAACTGTCTCTAACGGACTGGCTATAATCTGCAATGAATCTGTTGCAGCTATACCAGTTCGTTTACTTCCATAATCTATTCCGAGTACTCTTGCCATAGTTAGTTTGATTGCTTATGATGGATGCATAAGTGGATACATCGCCAAAAACACTGCTGCTCCTGCGAAGAAGCCAATTAATGCTAGCCAAGCCATTTTTTTCATATACCACATGAAGTCAATCTTCTCCATACCCATTGCTGCTACACCAGCAGCAGAACCAATAATCAACATCGATCCTCCTGTACCAGCAGAATACGCTAAGAAATGCCATAATTTAGCATCCATTGGTTCTGTATACATACCCATTGCCGCAGCTACCAACGGTACATTATCAATCAAAGCTGATCCTAAACCAAGAACACCAATAACAACATCTCTATTACTAATGTTAGCATCCATTACTTCCGCTAAGCTCTTCAATGTTCCCATAGACTCTAGTGCAGCTACTGCCATCAAAATTCCTAGGAAAAATAAGATACTAGACATCTCAATGCGAGACAAAGCATTGTGTGCTGAATAATGATGTTTGTCTTCAAACTCTTCATCTGGGTGTAAGTACTCAGAAATAAGCCAAACTACTCCTAATGAAAGCATCATTCCTACATAAGGAGGTAAGTGTGTTACTACTTTGAATACTGGTACAAATACAAGTCCCAAAAGACCCGCTACTAACATAATACCGCCTCCTTTGACTTTTTTGTTTGCTTTTGCATCCACTTCCAAATTTTCAGGAATCGTAATATCTCCTTTCATATATCCCATTCTAGACATAATAAAAGTTGGGACAATAGCACAGGCTATAGATGGTAGTAATAAGTTAATAACCAATCCACCTGTAGATACATTGTCATTGATCCAAAGCATAGTAGTCGTTACATCTCCAATCGGTGACCAGGCTCCTCCTGCATTCGCAGCAATGACTGCCAAACCAATAAAATAGATACGTTCTTCTTTAACAGGTACTAATTTTCTCAATAAAGAAACCAATACAATTGTACAAGCTAAGTTATCTAATGTAGCAGAAAGAAAGAAAGCCAAAGGCGTAATCATCCATAACATGGTTGATTTCTTAGTTGTCTTAATACGGTCTGTGATCGCAGAAAACCCTTTGTGCAAGTCAATTAACTCTACAATAGTCATTGCCCCAATCAAGAAAATTAAAATTTCTGCTGTTTTACCGATATGGTGCAATAGTGTTGGTCCAAGTTCATCCTTGTAATAATCGTGAGCACCTCCAGCAGCATGATGTGCAATATGCCCTTCAGGGAGAGCAAGATGTCCTAAAGAAACTAATGCCCAACAAATAGCAGCCATCATCAAAGCAGGAACGGTCTTGTCCAATTTGATAGGATGCTCAAAAACTATGGCTAAATAACCAAGTATAAAAGTAAGTATAACTGCTAATTCCATGAGAGTTCTATTCTATTTTTAATGAGTTGTTTTATATGAGGCTAAAATTACATAAAATGACCTGATTCCCAAATTTGTAATTCAATTTTTTAGTGCTTATTTTGTATCTGTTTGTTTATCCCATTCCAATACAACGGCTAATAATCGTTCAAATGCAACGGTTGTATTTTTCCACCACTCTGCCGACCAAACAAATTCCATTTCAATACCAGAAGATTCTAAGAAATTAATTCTTTCTAATGCAGAATGGAAATCATATTTACTCTGCAAAAGAAGTCCTCCTTCGGTAATGATCGCAAAAGGTTGGCCTCCCCCCTCTTTAGGAGTAATCATAATATCTAGAATAACAGGTGTTTCACTCCAAATAGTATTGAATTTGATTCTATCTATATCAATATAAGGAGCTAAATAAGCCGCAATAGCATGCTGATAAGCATTGACATTAGGTGCTACTATTTTCACAGGACTTTCTATGGTTACATCATCCTTTTTATTTCTATGTATTTCTTGCAAGTATTGATAGCGTCTTCCAGATTGATTCATTGTCCAAGCCAATAAGCTACTATCATCATTATTTTGCTTAATGCCTCCCAATACAACTCTTTGATTCGCAAGTTTTATGAGTTGTAAACCCTCTTCTTCAGGTATAATCTGAGAATCATCTGTTATTACTAAATTAAAAAGTGGATTATTACTTCCTCCAAAGACTTCTTTGGCAATACTAGGACTCATGATTACGACAGGAAATAACTCTCCAAAGTGAGTAATACCTAACCATTCAACAATATCTTTCAGAGATTTATTCTTGAATAATGGTGCCGCATTGGTGAGCGTAATATCTTTTTCCTTCTTAATACGACGAATCTCATTTGTTTGTCGTTCGTAAGTAATACGAGTTGCCTTTTCTGCTATTTTTTGCTGTACTTCTGGTAAATTCTTCAGATAAGCATCATAGGGCAGAGCTGTTTCAAAATCGCCCTGCGGTAAATCTACATGATATACTTCTAACAAGACTTGGTGTAAATACCAACTTCTAAAACCATCTACCCAGTTATCAGAATTAGTATGAATAAGAGCTTGTACGGCCTTTTGTGTTTCTTTGCTGATTGTCATCCAGCTCTTTCTCCAGTGAAAATAAGCATCAAAGTCTTTCCATAAATTCTCTAGCTTCTGAAACTGCATACTAATCTTGTACAAAAAGGCACTGTCTGCATGTACTCCATTCGAGCTGTAAGACAATGGTTCTTTCAGTACCCTAGTTTCGTTGATTAATACCAACAACTCTTGTAATGTATTTTCTAGCTCCACTTTATTAGCTGCCTCTAACTCTGGCAAATTACTTTCATGGACTAAATTATCAACTTTGGCATCAATAGTAGATACAATATTCATTTCCCAAGTCTGCAATTTACTTCTAAACTGCTCTAGTTTTACCTCTATATCTGCTAACTTACTTTCTTTCTGGATATTAGGAAAATCTGCCTTGAAATGTGTTTGCTCTTCGTAAGAACTTTTAAGCTTTTCATAATCTGCCAACAATTGTTGCTTGGCAGCAATAATTTCTTGATGTTTTCTAGAGAATAAACTAAGCAGTTTTAACTTAGCATTTTGTAGGGTGCCTTGTTTGTCAAAATCACTTCCATACAGATCCTCATATAAATGCAGATCATTAATAATTTTATTAAGCTGCTGGTGAAGTTTTTTAGCAAAGTCAATTCGCTCTAGTTTCTGACTAGAAGCAAAATCATCCATCCACTCCAGATAGCGATGATAAACATTCTTTGTCTTGTGATGACAAAGATTAATAGCTGCACTAGCCTCTTCCCTAGTAGGATCCACTAATGTATCTGTAGTAAAAAAGCGACTGTGTAATGCATTGAGCCCATGTGTCAATACATTCAGAGCACGGTAATATGTGTAATGTTCTTTTAGTTCCATACAAATAATGTCCAATTCTTGGCTATTAAATGTATAGAATTGCTTATCCAACTTCCTATTTAGGATTTGTTTGGGTGCTTTTTGGTGATGTTGCAAATATTCTCCCACCAATTCAGTCCAAGTCCAATCCCCAAACACAGGTCGATACATACTGTCGTATGTCTTTTCTATCTTATTTCTTAAGAGTTGGTGTTTATTTAGTTTTTTGGAGTAGTCTGTACTATCCAGTAACTGAATATTTTGGATTAATTCGGGTAATTGAGCTAATCTTTTGATTAGTTTCAGTTTATCTAAATCTTTTTCAAATAACTGTATGGCTGCAATATTAGATAAACCCAATTTATCTAAGTGATAGATTATTTCATTGGTAGATTCTTCTTTAGGAGACACAATTAGGGCATTGCCTCCATCCACCAAAACACTGGCCAGTATATTTGCAATAGTATGCGTCTTACCTGTTTTAGTAGCTCCTTCTGCGACAACATGATTCCCTTCAAATATAGCTCCGATCAGTTCATTTTGTTCGGCATTGCTTGGTAGAGCAGCTACTTTTGTTTGCCAATTAATGGCTGTCTTACCAACAATAGGAGTTGGTATTTTTTCTTCTGTCTTTTTACTAGTTTGTTGAGCTGGTGTTGGTAGTAAATGTCCAAGTAATAGATTGGGCAATATACCTGTACGTAAGGCAGCATAAGGATTAGGACATGGAGCTATTTCTAGTCGTTCGATAGGAAGAGCAGACTCCTCTCCTTCTGTATCCAGAGCGGATGCAATTTTTTCACAAATTTCTACAACCAACTCTGCGGAAATATCATTGACTAATCCTATTTCAGTCTCCCAATTTAAATCTAATTTAGTCGTCAAGTAACTACGTAAAATACCATTGACTTTGCCATTAGTATTCAATAAGTCTATTTTCCAATCATTAGGATTATCAACAGATTGTTGTAGTGTAACTTCCCAAATAAAAAGAGGAGCTGCTACAGGCTTATTTAGCTGTTCATCTAAAACTACCACCATTGGATACCCTAAAGATAGTCCTGCTTTCTGTTCATCAAAGGCTTGTAAAGAATCCTGAAGGGCATTAATCAACCCTACCTTCTCTTTATCTTTCTTATCTGCTTTCCCTAACCTAATCCACAATTCCTCCTCTCTCCTATCTTCCAAAAGATATTCTAAGATTTGATAGGCAAAATCTACTTCAATTTTATTGAAGACAGTTGTATCTAGACACTGTTGATTTAAGGGCAAAAGACTCAAATAAGGTAGAGCAACTCTATATGATTGGGTATCTTTTGTTTTTATTGATTGATCCATTGGTAGCAAACTTGATTAAATGACCAGCAAATATAAGGAAATAACCAAGATTCTACAAGGATTCCGAAAATGATAGTGAACACTACTTCAAGTTAGGTAGAAAATACTCTTTCCAGCAGTTACTATTTCAATGTGAGGGGTAAGTTACACCTGTTATTCAGGTAAATATCAACTCGCCTAAGTCCTTCTCAATTTTTTCGATAAAACATTAAATGAGTAAAAAATAATACTGAAAAAGTAATAAAACTAATTATTCTTTTTTTGCAATACCAATTGCAAAAAAGATGATACTTGCAATAGGAAATATAACAGCTCCAGCTCCTGATATAATGCCAAATAGAGTGAATATAATCCCTAATAGCGGAGCTATAGCTGGTAATGTAATGAGTGCTGCAAAAATAATAATAGAAACAAAAACACAAATCAAGCCCACCACTAGAAAAAATCGACCTAACTTAGTTTCAAAACTAGGATTGTTAGTAATTTTTCGCTGTTTTCTATATTTTATAGTTGCCTTTTTAAACTTATCGTTCTCAGATTGTAATCTGATCTTATACTTAATTCTTTTTTCCTTTTTTGGGACAATACTTCTATCTACAGGCTCTTTATAAGCGACACTAGCATGAATCGAACTCAGTGTAAAGCAAGACAAAACAAAAATTAAGGCTAATTTATTGAAAAATTTCATAGTATATTTTATTGACTAATATTAGATAATGTCTATCAGGAAGAGTGTAAACGTATGAAAAATAATCTTATAGTGTAACTCAGTCGTTGAATAAAAATTCTGTACTAAAATAGTCTATTTGCACAAAACCAGTTCAAGAATGCTCAAATAGATAATGAATTACAATAAGAAATCTCTTTTATTTTCGTATTTCCTTTTTTTTCAACTCAGTAGCCTGCAACCCAGCACTCACCAAAAGAATTGTTCCTAACAATAGTCCAACAACTCCCAAAATTAAAACAATAGATGTAGTACCTATCAAATAAGCAATGGTAAGTAAAGCTCCTCCTCCCAAAAAGCCCATTCCCATATTTCGGTAATTCTTAATTTGCTCTTTTTGAGATTCGTACTGACGTGCTGTTATCTGGGGTTGTTCGTTTTTGACCTCCTCCCTTTTCTTAGAAGGTTTCCTTTTCTTTCTATTTTTAAATACACCATCTCTCCGCTCATTAAATTTTTGCCCCAAAAGAAAAAATAAGATCCCTGGAAGCAAAAACAAAAGGCTAATAATGAAACCATATCCAGATATTAGAAAAAATATGACAAAAGGAGTAACTATAGGGCCAAAAAAAAGCCCCGAAGAAGCCGCTGATATGATAGCCCCAACCAACACTCCCAAAAAAACAAGCCCTCCTAGTATTAGAAGTCCAATTCCAATGACTTGAAAACTATTCGTGCGTTTTGGCGGTTTGGTGTGTAATCTCTTTTGTTGGTGAACCCGCCTATCTGTGGTAATGGACTTCGGTTCTACCCTACCTATTCTATCTCTATATACTACATTATATCCTTCCGAATCAAAAGGAAGAAAAAAAAGGATGAGTAAAATAAAAATAAGGATATTACTATTTCTTAGTTGCATAACAATGAGGCTTATTGCTTACGAATCCTGCTTAGAGTAGATTGATTGACCCCTATATAAGAAGCAATTATTCCTAGAGAAACACGTTGTACAATATGTGGAAAATTAGAGAGTAGGTTTTCATATCTTTCAGCAGCAGTATAATAGTCTCTTTGCAAGGCTAACTCTTTTTTCATTACAGTATCTTCCAATACCTTAATATAAGCAGTATTCACAGCAGCATACTTAGCAATCAGTCTTGTCAACTGTTCTTTAGAAAACTCTAACAATACACAGTCCTCTAATGCTTCAACACTTTCTTTGCTGGGTTGTGCCGCAATATAGCTATAAAATGAAGTGACAAAACTATCTTCAAAACTAAACCAAATAGTTTTTTCAATTCCATCATAATAATGATAATAACGGACTGCTCCTTTACACAAAAAGTACATTTTACGAACAACTTCTCCTTCCTTAATAATTCGTTCTTTAGCAGAAATTTTTCGAATTACTGTTTGCGAAATAATTTCTTCCATTTCTTCTGAGGTCAAATCTCCAACTGTGCTAGATAATCCTCGAAGGAATTGTTGATGAATATTTTCCATAATATACAAAAAGTTATTAAAGTCTATTTTTGTCACTCCTCAGAGCATCTTCAAATAGACTCCTATTTGATTGTAAATACCATCCGAGCAACTTTAACTACTCGACTGTTCTCCCCACACGTCAATTTAATATTAGCAAAAGTATATGTATTGGTAGGACTAGCACTATTGACAACCACAGCAGGTATTCCTTTGAGGATAGCACTAGTCAAAGTAAACTCCACTCTATCTTGTGTCCCAGCCCTGTAGAATAAGTTACAAGATTTGAAGGTACAACTATTGTCAGATACTACTAATGTTCGGTGCTTTTTAAAATCTGTCGACTCTATACTGCCCCCTTGTTGTCCAGCAAAGGTAACAATTGGCATGAAGTCTATTGAGGGCTCCACCTCACCACCGCAAGAAACTAAACATAACACTAAAAACGCTCCTTGAAGTACTCTTCCCATCATTTTGAAATTTTATATAGCTTGATAAAGAGCCTTTTTAAACAACTTCTTAACCTATTTCTGAACAACAATCTTACTTTTCGATAAAATAACACCTTCTTTATTGCTCAAGATCAAGAAATAATTTCCCTGAGGAATCCCATTCATTGGTAATTCAATCAAATTATTAAAATTATCAAAAGCAATGTTTTTTTGCAGCATTAATTGCCCCAAAGTATTGTATAATTGAGCATTAAGTTCTAATTCATAAGAAATCCAAGAACGGATATTTAGATAAGCACCTGAACGAACTGGATTAGGGTAGATAGCAATATGATTAGGATCTTGAGTTGTCATCGAAGGATGCAAATTCACTACATTTGAATAAGTATAGCTTTGGTCAAAATCAACTTGTTTGAATCGATAATACTGATTTTGATATTGCAATTGTTCATCTATAAACTCATAGTCAAGTGTACCAACATAACTGCCTGCACCATCTACCCAACCAATAGCATTCCAATCAATACCATTGAAGCTCTTTTGTATTTCAAAGCCAGCGTTATTTATTTCTGCATAAGTTGACCATTTCAGTTTACCTGCATTGTTCTCGATACTTGCAAATAAAGGCGATGCTTCTATAGGCAAGGTTACGACATAACAAACACCCGCATCTTCTGTGTAGCTACGAGCGGCATAACCATCATCTCCATTAGCCGAGGCAAAAAATGCAGGACAAGCATTAGGATTATCATACGTTCCATCACTATATCCTGAAGCATCCTGACCAGTATAAAAAATACAATTTTGTGTACTGGACAATTCATCATTTCCGTTATACCCAGATAGACTATCCCCTAAATATACATCACAGGCATAAGGATTGGTGTAAATTTCTGAATTAGCTCCTGATCCTGTATTACCTCCAAAGAAATGAATACAAGTATCTACACCCGCAAGCGAAAAACTCTTCCCTCCTGATCCATTACCTCCTCCAAAAAAATGAATGCAGGTATCTACACCAGCCAGAGATAAGCTATTCCCTCCCGACCCACTACCTCCTTCAAAAGGAGCTTGAGCAACTACACTACCTAAACCTAGAAATAGTGTCACAAGTATGATATACCACTTCATATTTATATTAAAGTTTAATGTTATCATAAGAGGTCACAACACTATTTGTCATATCCTCTTATAGAAGTGATTTAACGTACTCCTCTTCCCCCATATTCATTGAATCGACGTCCATCAGAAGAAAGAATCAATGCTCTGTCAGAGATTCTTAGGTTGGCGGAACCTTCATTCCAAGAACCTCCTCGTTGCCCTTTCCCTGTAGCGGAACTTGAAGAAGTTGTAATCGCTGTAGCAGAAGGCCAACTTGGCTGGTTAGCATAGCCTGCAGATGGGCTGACAGAAAGTGTCCCATCTCCTACATTACCTACGAAAGCTACTCCAGCAGTGTTTCGAGTGGAAACAACCGACTCCCAAAGATTACCACTCATTTCCATAACCCCATAATAAGTAGCTCCCGCTGTTCTGCGAGAAGTAGCTGCTTTAGCAGCAAAACCACATCGAATAGGTCCTAGTACTGCGTTATTATTATAGTTCGCAATACCTCCACCTGCGATAATAGCATTAGAGACTTGCTCTGTAGCTGTTCCATCAGTAACCAATGTGTTAGCATCTGTGATAATACTAGTTCCCCAGGCAAATTCTCCTGCTACAGGAGTAACGGGACCTCTACATATTTTTTCGTATTCCAGATCTGTCATAGGACGCAGAGCAGACCAGTCTAGGTAGGCCAAAAAATCCGACCATGCTAGAAAATTCATTGCTCTATGTGGTGTATTGGCAATAAGCACTGGCCATGTACCAGTTATATTCAGTCGGTTAGCTGTTCCCGTAATCTGGCGAACAGCAGCTTGGTCAGAAGTCAGTGTATTGACAAAATCTACATATTGTCCTTGCGAAATTTCATGTTTCATACAGTAAACTTCTGCAAATCCCTTTGGGTAGTTGGCTGGCAAAGCAAGCGGTCGATAGCTAGTACTAGAAGTATATAAATTACCTGCTGCAGTACTTACAGAGATCGCTCCTTCTGAAGTGACCTTATAGGGGTTGGTTGTATTGCCTTGTCTGAAAGATCCTGTCGATATATTACCATCGCCTAACTGAAAACTATCCTGAGGAATCTGAACCATTTCGATACCAAAAACCCTAAAATCATATTGCCCTACTGGTAGTGCTGTCATTCTTAGAGAAATCGCTGTACTTGCAATATTACCTGTTCCATCAGCACTTCTCCTCAAAAACACCCCTTTTGCATTCGTCACATCCTTACCATCTATATAAATCTCTAAAGGTGCCGCAGTACTATGGTTAGCTACTGTGCTGCTCAAATCTACGTGAGACCACTGACCAGAAGCACAATCTCTACGTTTCAGAAACACCCAAACAGCATCATGATTATCAGGAGCTACTCCCACTCTCCAACTGTTTTCCCAACTAATATTGAAATTGATGGTAGAATCATTCGTCAAAGTAACATTGCTAATCTGTACATTATTACCCATTACCAATGCTGGTATTAGAAATAAAATAATTGCTACAAAGTAAAAGTATTGTTTTTGCATCTTTTTTATAGTATTAGTAATTGTTAGTAGTTCGTTTTATCTATGAAGTTATTTAGGGAATCCACCTGTCGTAAAAATACTAGTCCTCTTTAGGTACAATTTCCATTTGATACATCAAGAAGGTAGCATTTTTATTCTTAGCAATCCCACGATTCAGTTTATAATCAAAACTGAGTAAATCGTTCTCTATCTTACTTTCGAAACACAAGTTTTCTACCTGTGTTGGGTACACCTCCTGCATATTACCTAAGTCCAAATCATGTGTAGCAATCATAGAAATACAATTCAAGTTAATGAATCTTTTGACCAATAATTGAGACCCCAGCAATTTATCATCTGAATTGGTCCCTTTCAATATCTCATCCAAAATAACAAAAGTAGGCTTTCCTTTATCCAGTGTCTGGACAATATATTGCATCCGCTGCAATTCTGCTTGAAAGTAAGAAGTGTTCTTGCTAATAGAATCTTGAACTCGCATTGATGTGATAATGTTCATTGGATTCGCTTCAAATGTAGTAGCACAAACAGGAGCTCCTATCCTAGCCAACAATAAATTAATCGCTACACTCCTCAAAAAAGTACTCTTCCCTGCCATATTAGACCCTGTCACCACAAAAACACTTTTGCCATCTGCCCCTAAGCTACAATCATTATTGATACGTTGTGTAGCAGGAATTAAAGGATGTCCCAAATCTTTAGCAACTATTTTATTTTGGTCATAAAAAGTTAAATGAGGAAAATTAAATTCTGGATTATTACAAGCAAAATTACTAATAGAAACAAATACATCCAGCTTCGCTACACTCAATATCCACTGTTCTAGGTAATTATTATAGTCCGCTTTCCATTTTTCTAATGCAAAAAGGCATTGTAAATCATACAAAATCAACAAATTTAGACCTAATCCTACTAGGATATTTAAACGTTGATCAAAATAACTAATAATAGAAATCAATTTATTGAATGCCCCTTCTGCTTGAGCTGCATTTTGATTAAAATCTTTTAGTAAATCTGATGACTTAAAATTTTCTTGCTGTGCTAGGTGCAACAAGGAAATATACATCTTAAGAATCTCTTGCTTCTTACCAATAAAGGTATGTTCTTGACCAATATACTTGGATTGTACCCCCAATAAACAGAGATTGACAAAAACCATCAATAAAAGTGGTAGATGATTGAAAGTAATCATGTAATAAACCAACGTACTCAGTGTAATCAAGGGTAATACAATTCGAATTGTTTTCCAAAGCATAGAAGAACGAAAAACGGCAGGAGTTTTGACCCATGTATTGAGATAATCCAAATCCTCTAAAGTATCCTCTGTCAAGTAACCTTGAGCCATGAAATTTTGTCGAAAATCAAGCTTAGGAGTCAATTCCTTTATGGCTTCTTGGTAAGCCTCTACAGTTTCGATTTCTTCATGAGGTTGCTTCAATAAAGCAGCTAAATTTTCCTTCCCTCTAGCAGTAGAGGTTCGATTAATAAAAGAAAATAGCCCACCTTCTCCAAATAAATCTAAATCTGACGCATAATCATGCATAGGATCGGCAAACTCTTCACCACCATCAAAACTAGACTCATAATTGGTCTGGATTTCGTATTCTTTTTGATTGATAATCAGCAGTTGTTCTAAAAGAGCTTTTTCATCAAAAATACGTTGATGCCATTTGACTAAATAAGCAAATACTGGAATCGTTCCAAGGAAAATAAAGAGCCAAATAACTGCTTCAAAATTGGAAGATATATATTGTATAATCGCCACCAATAATAATAAGAAAACAGCGATTCGAAAAGTACTGATTCGATTGGTGGTCGCTTCCTTGACTTTGAAATCCGCTTCAAACTGCTTTATTCTTTCTTGATAAGTAGAACTTAAGGACATAGGTTGAAAATAAGATGGGTGGAGTTGGTCACGAATTTAGAGCATGTTTAAAAATTAACTTCAAGCTGCAAATGCTTGATTTAGAATTTAATTGCACCTTTTTTGAATCCTGATAGCTAACCCCAATAATATAATAATCTCTATTTGATAGCCGCAATAAAGTAATTTTTAAGACACTCTCCAAATATTCTACTAGAGAGGTCTACTTTTTATACTTTTTCAAATTGAAAAACATATTGGTTTATCTATTTTTCATCTAGCCTCAACCCTATCAAAAATCTATGCTGAAACAATGATTCGAACTACTCTAGCTAGACTTATTCACAAAAAACATGTTGATAATACAAGAGGAAAACAACAAAAAAAAATAACCATCTAAAACACTAACAATCAGTTTTTTAAATAAAAAAAAGTTAGTATTAACTAATTCAATTTTTCTATTCAAAGTAATTATTCTAACTTTGTAACCCGCCAAAATAAATACAGAATAGTTGGCGTTAATTTCAATCAAAAAACTACTACTTACTTAAGTAATAAAAACAAATTGTTTCTAAATTATGACAAACAACTCTGAACCAATCCTAACAGAAAACGAAAGTAGATTTGTCTTATTCCCCATCGAACACGATGCCATCTGGGAAATGAGAAAGAAGGCATTAGCTTGCTTTTGGACAACGGATGAAATAGACTTAGGTGCTGACCTAAAAGACTGGAAAAACAACCTCAATGACAACGAGCGTCACTTCATTAAGTATGTCTTAGCGTTTTTTGCTGCTAGTGACGGTATTGTCAACGAAAATCTAGTACTAAACTTCTACAAGGATGTGCAAATAGCAGAAGCTAGATCATTCTATGCTACTCAGATCCAGATTGAAGACATTCATGCTGAGACATACAGCCTCTTGATTGACACTTATATCCAAGATACTGCTGAAAAGAATGAGTTGTTTAATGCCATGACTACACTGCCTTGTGTACAGAAAAAAGCAAAATGGGCTTTGCAATGGATTGACGAAGCTCCTTCATTTGCACATAGACTAATAGCGTTTGCTGCAGTAGAAGGTATTTTCTTCTCTGGCAGTTTCTGTTCTATTTATTGGCTCAAAAAACGTGGATTGATGCCCGGACTTACCTTTTCTAATGAATTGATTAGTCGTGACGAAGGAATGCATTGTGATTTTGCTTGTTTACTCTACTCTATGCTTGAAAATAAATTAGACAAACAAGTAGTACAGGACATTATCACACAAGCCGTAGAATTTGAAAAGGAATTTGTAACGGATGCCCTACCTGTTTCACTAATTGGCATGAATGCCAACCTAATGACACAATACATCGAATTTGTTGCAGATAGATTATTGCTGTCTCTAGGTAACGAAAAAGTATACCACACCACTAACCCTTTCCCTTGGATGGATTTGATTTCACTACAAGGAAAAACTAACTTTTTTGAGAAACGAGTGGGTGATTATCAAAAAGCAGGTGTCATGGCGGATAGAAGTAAACA
>CAYOJF010000065.1:0-29229 GCA_964404215.1 uncultured Aureispira sp.
GCTATCATGACTTAAAAAAGGTGCAATTAAATTCTAAATCAGGCATTTGCAGCTTGAAGTTAATTTTTAAACAGGCTCTTATACTTAGTCAGATAAAAAGATAACTTTATGTTCTGAATATTGTCCAAGTTGACCAGAATAGCGTCTCCCTATGAATCGAATAGTTTCATTATTGTAGTAATAAACAAGTTCATAACTTGAATAAACATAATTATAGGCATTAGATGGTTTGTAATCTAATACAAGCGAATCTTGATTGCTGAGTGTTTCATTAGGATACACTTTGTATTCCGTGGAGATGCCGTCAACTTGGATGAGCAGTTCCTCATTGGATAGTTTACTAACTCTGAGTGTACTTTTTGTCGTGTCATATCGTGAGGTATCAGGGGGAGGGAAACCATAACGAATGTCATTATTATAGAGAGTCCCATGAAAAGTCCTAATTACAGGAGATAGAGGATCTTTTTCGCAGGCAGTAAAACAAATAAGAAGACCAATTAGCAGGGAGATTAATTTGGGCATAAAATAATTTAGTTTTCTAAAAAAGAATAATTAAAATAGGCATCTTGTGTACTATATTGTGCTTGAAGTCGCACTTTTTTTGTTTTGTAATAATATACGAGCGAACATCTATTATGGTTAAGTCCATACCAGTGATTTTCATCACGATGGTAGTCATAATCAAAAACTAATGAATCCAGATTGCTCTTTTCTTCATTTTTGTAAATAGTATATTGACCAGTTGTTTCAAAGAATTTCTTTTCTCTATTAAACCTTATAAAATAGCTTTGAGGTGAGTGATTTTCAAGCAATTCGACAGAGAGTGTATCGTGTATGATAGAGTCTATTATGAAATGTGGAGGACGATAACCTAGGTAATAGCTGTTTTTATGGAGTAAACCATAATAAGTACCTGTTAGAATAGGATCATTAAGAGTACTTTTTGTACAGCTGCTAGAAAGAATTACTATTGCGATAATGGTAGTTAGGAAGTATTTCATTACTCTTATGTTTTGAGTGTGGGTATAATTTTAGACGTTATTGCGATAATAAAAAATAGGCAGTCTTTTCAAACAAGCCTCATCTTGAATATTATGTTCCGACCTCTTGTATATTTTTTATTTCCTCCAGTAGTATTTTTTTCTGAAAGCAAACTTAAAAAAGCAACAGAAGGTAAAACAATACTCATTACAGGAGCTAGTTATGGTATTGGAGAAGCTGTTGCGAGACAATTGGCTACCCCAGGCGTTACTTTATTGTTGACGGCACGCACGCAGGAAAAGTTGGAACACTTGAAAAAAAAATTGCTCAAAAAAGGAGCCAAAGTATATATATATGCTCTAGATTTGACCAACAAAAAAGCTGTTGAGAACTGGCTTATGACTCTCCGTCAAAAATTTAGGATAGATATAGTCATCAGTAATGCGGGTAAATCAATCAGAAGATCCATTTGTTCTTCCTTGGATCGACTCCATGATTTTGAGCGTACAATGGCTCTCAATTACTTTGCTCCTGTTCAGTTATTATTACATTTGATCCCTCAATTAGAAAAGAACGAAGGTCAAGTGATTAATATTTCGGCTGTCAATGTTCTATTGCCACCTGCTCCTTACTGGGCAGCTTATCAGGCTTCTAAGTCTGCTTTTGATCAGTGGTGGCGTTCGGTATCTCCTGAGCTCAATGCCAAAGGCATTGCTACTACCAATATTTATTTACCATTGGTACGTACTAGGATGATTGCACCTACCAAAATATACGATAAAGTACCAGCAATGTCACCTCAGCATGTAGCAAAAATAATTGCTAAGACTATCTATACCCAACGGAAGCAATTTAAGCCTTGGTGGTTGATTTTTGGACAGTGGGCTGGCTTAATTTTTGGTCGACTGTGGAATTGGGGAAATATCCAATGGCTCAAAAAGAAATAATGGTGTATGTGGCAGATTCTAAAAAAATTATATCAGATCAAATTATTGACATTTAGAGGGGGACTTAATCTCGTGAAAGTACTTTTTCGGCACGGTACCAATCTGATGACCTTATTAGATTGGGTAGCTATGATGCAGCCTAACCAAGTAGCAATAGTCGATGATGATAATCGTTATACATACCAAGAACTCCAAAAAACAGTAGAGCAGTTAATTGCCCAATTGGTGACAATAGGAGCGATTAAGAGAGGTCAAAAAGTCGGTCTATTATGTGCCAATCATGCTGCTCTGGTACAGAGTCTTTTTGCTTTTTCGAGAATAGGGGCAGATGTCTATTTACTCAATCCAGATATGAGTGTGCATCAATGGCAGTCATTGAAGAGGAAAGTTGATTTTGATGTAATGGTATACGATGGCGAAAAGAGTCATTTGATAGATCAGGACACAAATATTCAGACCATTTCAGCTAGTACTATAGAGGAATGGGGGAATGTGCCAGTGATTCAACCAAATAGGATACCAAGAATAAATAATAGCAATGTAATTATACTGACAGGAGGGACGACTGGTAATTTTAAATTAGCCGCCCGAAAGCCTTCCTTATTTACTTTTTTGAATCCATTTTTTGCCTTGCTTCGAGCTTTAAATTTAGATAAATATCAGTCACTGTATGTTGCTACCCCGATTTATCATGGATTTGGGTTGTCTTCTGTTTTGATTGGAGCTGTTTTAGGGGCCAAAATGGTAATGATGAAGCGTTTTGAGGCAACAAAAGCGGCTAGGCTAATAGAAAAAGAACAGGTGGATGTAGTTACGTTGGTTCCCTTAGTATTGAAACGATTGTTGAGAGAACAGAAGTGCCAGTTGACTTCTCTCAAGGTTATCTTGTCTGGAGGAGCAGCTTTATCCCCTGTATTAGTTAGGGCAACTAGTCGGATATTAGGGCGTGGAAAACTAGCGAATCTTTATGGTACTACAGAAGCAGGTTTTTCGGTTATGGCATCCCCTGATGACCTAGATAAATATCCTGATACTATAGGTAGGGCAATCAAAGGTGTGACACTCCAAATTCGAAACCAAACAGGAAAAGAAGTGGCTACTAATAGAGTAGGTGATTTATGCCTCAAAAGTAGGTGGACCATGTCCAATAAAAATGAACATTGGATCCAAACAGGAGACTTAGGATATCAAAACGAATTGGGGTACTACTTTTTGTGTGGACGGGTGGATGATATGGTTGTATCAGGAGGTGAAAATGTATACCCGATTGAGCTAGAAAACCTACTGTTGCAGCATCCTCATGTAGCTGCTGTTGGAGTAGTGGGAGTGGAAGACGAAGAGTATGGACAACGTCTACAGGCTCATATTGTACTGAAGTCTTCGGCTGAGCAAAATGCCACAGAAACTTTGAAGCTGTGGTTGAAAAAAAATGCGGCTCGCCACCAACAACCTAAAGAAATTATTATCCAAGAAAAACTGCCGTATACAGCTATTGGTAAACTAGATCGAAATAAATTGAGGCAATGTTAAGGAGTTTTTCTAGTTATGAGGACAGAGGATTTGAGATATCAGCAATCAATCATCAAAAACTCAATTAACAAAAACTTGACATTACTCCTACAATCAGCGAATAGTATTTCCGTACCTTTGCATTCCTAAACAGAAAAACAGCATGCAAAAAATTCAGCTAGTATTTTTTTATAGTTTATGTTTGATCCCAGCCTTAATTTTTGGGCAGCCAGAAATATGTGGGGATAATATTGACAATGATGGAGACGGGAGAGTGGATGAAGTTTGTCAGCCATTTGCGTGTGATGGTAGTCTCTACCAGAGTGCAGAAGAAAACGGGGATTTTATTTTATATCGGGTAGATGTTAATCCGATTCAGTTTTTGAGAATTACTGATTTGACGCAAAATGGAGTTACAGGTAACTTTAATTCTCTAGCCTATAATCCACTAGATAACTATATGTATGGAATGGGCACTAATGATGCTAAACTATATCGAATAGATGCTACAGGTGCTGTCGAATTTTTGGGTAATGTGGCAGGGATGAATGGTGTTTTTAAAAATGCAGGTACTTTTGATAATCAAGGGAATTATTACGTTTATGGAGATAACCAACTTCGACGAATTAATATTAATACCTTGACCTTTACCAATATAGGAGGGCAGAATACCTATGGTTCTGCTGATATCGTATTCAGTCCTGTAGATAATCAAATTTATGGCTGGTCAGGTAATCCGAAGTTGTTATTTAAGATGGATCCTAATACAGGTGCTCAAACAAAAATTCCAGGGAATGCTCCTTTGGTTATTAATGGCAGTTGGGGGTGGATAGGAGCCATGTATTTCAATGCACAAGGAGATATTTTAGCCTATCAAGGAACTCGAATGGCAAAAATAGATCCTACCACAGGAATTGCTACTCCAGTAGGTACTGGTAGTAGCAAACGTAGTAATGATGGTTGTTCTTGTTCGTTTGGTGTAGAGATGACTAAGGCAGCGAATGCGACTACTTATCAGTCAGGAGATACTATTGAATATTTATTTAATTTTTTCAATCAATCGTTTGTCGCAATCAACAACAGTCTCGTGTTTGAAGATATACTAACAGGAGGATTTGTATGGGCTTCCGAACCTTATGATTTGACCAATATTCAGTTTGTTAATCCAAGTGCAGTATTAGGAAAGGATACCGCACGATTTACCATCAATAGTCTACCGAAAGGGAATGCTTCTTTCAAGATGAAGGTAGTCGTTCCTTGTGGTTATAGCCAATCCAATTATACCAATCAAGCAACACTCAGCAATCTGCCACCACCACTAAAAAGTCAGATTGAGTCAGATAATCCTCTAACGGCCACGATAGGAGATCCTACTACCGTAAGCCTAACCACTAACCCTATTCAACTCAATTCGATTATCGAAAATATTATTTGTGAACAAGCGGAAGGGAGTATTGATGTATTGGCTACAGGGGGAACAGTACCTTTTACTTACCAATGGAGTGATGGACAGACAGATTCGAAAGCGATTGATCTAGCGGCTGGAACCTATGGTGTAACCGTGACGAGTAGTAATGGCTGTGAAGATAGCTTGAAGGTAACAGTGGTGACGGAAAATATTAATTTGAATACTACTTTTGAGGTAGAAGATGCCGCTTGTGTGGGTGACGAAAATGGTGCCGTACAGATAGATGCGACTACTGGTGGTTATGCTCCTTATTTCTATTCTTTGGATAATAGTACTTTTGAAAGTAATACTACTTTTGATGATCTTTCTATTGGTAGCTATGTTTTATATACTAAAGACAGCTATGGCTGTAGAGGACAGGTGCCTTTTCGAATCAATCAACCTACTTTTGTCTTGGATATAGAGGCTCCAACAGATGCTAGACTATTGATAGGGGAGCAGATAAGAGTCGACATGCAACAGAATACACTGACACCAGTGAAATACGAATGGACACCAAGTACAGGTTTGAGTTGTGCTAACTGCAAAACACCTGTAATTCAACTGTCCGAGACCACTACCTATACCATTAAAGGAACAGATATTTTAGGATGTACAGACTCTACTACCTTTACGGTCCAAGTAGATGAAGACAATCGATTCTATATTCCCAATGCTTTTTCACCCAATGCCTATGGAGAAAATGAGCTTTTTATGATTTATAGCCCTGGAGATGTGGTTAGAGTCAAATCTATGCAGGTTTATGATCGCTGGGGAGAGTTGGTGTTCCATCAAAATGACTTTTTACCCAATTTGACAGCACACAGTTGGGATGGTACATTCAATGGTCAAGCACTCAATGCCGGTGTATATATTTATAAATTCGAACTAGAGCTATTGGGAGGAACGACCAAAGTAGTAATGGGAGATGTAACCTTAATTAAATAATGGATATAGAAAAGCAAATCAAAGAAACACCTCTACTATTGGTTGATTTTTATGCTCAATGGTGTGGACCTTGTATCGGCATGATGCCAACCTTAGAACAACTACAAGAAGATTTGGGCGATAGTCTCCAAATACTCAAAGTAGATATTGACCAACATCCTACCTCCGTCACAGACTATAATGTGATGGGAGTGCCTACCTTTGTATTGTATAGAGATGGTCAAAAGGTTTGGCAAAAACCAGGGACATTTAGTCTACAACAACTCAAAGAAATGATTGGAGGGTGATTTAGATAGATTTACACCCATTCTCCAGCTATCATTACTTGGTCTATCCAGTTGCTACCAAAAGCATAAGGCATGTAAGCGATAGAATCCATTGGTTTTGTGATCGTCAGATTAGCTAACTTTCCTCGACTAATACTGCCTAGCTGATGACTCATCTCAAGAGCATAAGCTCCATTGATAGTAGCGGCTTGTATAGCCTCTGCAGGTAACATCTTCATTTTGATACACGCCAGAGAGAGTACAAAAGGCATTCTACCAGAGGGTGTACTGCCAGGGTTGTAGTCGGTCGCTAATGCTACTCCTAATCCCGCATCAATCATCTTACGAGCCTGTGGATAGTGGTCGTTCAAGAAAAAAGGAGCAGAAGGTAATAAAGTTGCTATTGTAGGGCTATTTTGCAAGCAAGCAATTTCATTTTCATTAATTACTTCCAGATGATCGACAGAAATTGCCTGATGAGCGACAGCAGCTTCTATACCTCCCATACAATTGAATTGGTTAGTATGTATTTTGGGTTTTAGCCCATACTGAGCACCTGCCTCCATAATGCGTTCTGTCTCCGCAACAGAAAAAGCCACTTTTTCACAAAAAACGTCTACATAATCCGCTAAGCCTTCGGCAGCAATTTGAGGCAGCATTTCATTGACTACTAGGTCTATATAGGCCGTTCTGTTAGTTTTGTAGGCAGTTGGCAAAGCATGTGCTCCCAAAAAGGTCGCTTTGATAGGCATTTTAGTCATGGTCTTGAGCTGTCGAATGACTCGCAACATTTTTAATTCTGCTTCCAATGTTAGTCCATAGCCACTTTTGATTTCAATAGCACCTGTACCAAATTGCTGCACTTCTTTTAACCTAGCGAAAGCAGATTGTACCAGTTCTTTCAGTGGTGTTTCTTGTAGGCGTTTAGCCGAATTGAGTATACCGCCACCTTTTTGGGCAATTGCTTCATAGGAAGCTCCTTGTATTTTATCTACAAATTCTCCTTCTCGTGTGGCAGCAAATACCAAATGAGTATGAGAATCACACCAAGTTGGAAGTACAAATTTATTGGTGGCGTCTATGATTTCGTCTGCTCTTTCGGGGCATTTGTCCATTGTTCCCCAATCCTTTATTTTGTCCTCTTCTATCAATACAAAGGCATTGTCCAAAGAAGGAATAGCCTGCATAGCTTTCCCGGCTACTCTAGTGGTGTAGTTGTCGTCGGCTAGTAGTAGAGTTTTTATATTTTTGATGAGAATAGACATAAATAAAGGTTGTGAGTAGGTTAATAACATCTAATGACTTCCCGAAGATAACAAAAAAAGAGATTACCCTGAGAAAAGGTAATCTCTAGTGTAGATGGAAAGGCAATCTTTCTACTACAGGGTTGAATTGGTAATATTTTGAGTCATCAAAGTAGCAATGCACTTATCGAATAATAAATTTGCCAGTTGCTTGTGTCTTTTCTTCTGCGATCACTCTAAAGACATACATTCCTGATTTGAGAGTCCCTCGATCAATTGAAAAACTATTGTCTGTTTCTTGTAGGTGCATAACTTGTTGTCCCATTAGATTGAAAACCTGTAGTTGAACAGGAGTAGTCGATTCGAGTCCTTCGACCAATATAGTAGCGTCAGTCTGAAATGGATTAGGAATTACTTTTAGAGCAATATGCTCTTTCCGACCAACGGTTCTAGTGTCTGTAATAATGACTTGTATGAAATTCTCACCGACTGTATGCAGTGTAGTATTAGTTATAATAGGAGGATTGAAATCAAAGTAAATGGCCGCCTTATTATTGATAACCGTTCCAATTGAATTATTAGGCTTTTGATCAATCGTAAATTGTATAAAACCATTAGAAAGCGGTTCATTCGTAAAACTATCTACTAGGAGTATGTTATTAAATGTAAAGGTGACAATTTGCTCATTGGCACCAGATATCTTCATTGTGTAGTTGTGAGAGCTCGCCCCAGCTGTTAGTGTAAGAATATCTAGTGCTTGGTCTATTGTATCGACTATTACTACGGTAAAGGCAGTATCTGTTCCTGTATTTTGGAAACGAATATTGTAGTCCAGACTAGTCGTACGTTCGATATAGTTTTGAACCCCATAGCCTGATGGAAATCCTCGCTTATCATTAGGGTCATAGGCACCTATATTTTCTCTACAGTCAATATCAATAAATGGAGAACCATCATAGTTAGGCAGGGAAGTTACAAAACCTAGGCTACCACTACCCATGCTATTACACCTTTCGACTACACTTGTAATAATGGCATCACCCAATAAAGGAGGAAATCCAATTTCCTGTTGTGCTTCTACTCGATAAGTAGCTCCTGTAGAATACACTTGAAACGTTTGAGACTGACCATTATTGAGCTGGAAATTCTGAGAACGCATCATAATATTATCTTCATAGACATAGTATTCTAATGGGGTATTCATATTTCCTCCAACATTTCTCAATGTTACGCTGATACTATCACCTGTACAAGTAGCTTCAAGTTCAATATTTGGTCCGGTCCAAGTAGGCAATACACAGTTGAGATCAGGAACAACACTTACTTGGGAGCAGTGGGTTTGTCCGATGGTAGTAGAGTTGCAGTCCACATAAAGTGGAATACGCAGAGAACCACATTGACCTACTTTTATGGTGTCAATAGTGAATAAAAAAGTATTGTTGGCTAGTATAGTATGTGGTGTCGGTAGGTTAAGCGTGTCTACAATCAAGAAGGGGTCTAGTACTACTTCAATATCAGTATTGATAGCATCTATAGTTCCATAATTACAATAGGATATATCATAGGTATTGGTGAAACATCTTCTTAAGAAAGGGGTTCCCATATTGACTTCTACTAATGGGCAATTGATTGTTGCTACTTGTGGGAAATCAATGACTTGTGTACTCCCTAAGGTTGGGAGGTTTAGAGTAATATTATTTGGCGTACAACCATGGTTATCTAAGTAAGCATATTGGTAGTTATTCACTAAACTAATTTGATAGGTGCCAGTATCTGTTCGGATTTCATAATTCCCACTAGTATCTGTAGAGCTATAGAAAATGTTTGAACTATCTTTGAAAGCCATCACTGTACGATTAGAAAGAGGAATATCATTGCCATTGAAGCTACAGCTGCTATCTCTATCATAATATATTCTACCTGAAATAATGCTATTATAAATCTCTCCTTGATCATTAATTCGAATGGCAAACATGGACTCATCATTGCTACTTACATTGGTGCTAACTTGACCACATATAATATAGCTTGAATCGGAAAGAGGGTGTATAGATCGACCTCTAGATACAAATCCTGCTGGTCCAAATTCTTTATTCCATAGAATATTGCCAGAAGCATCTAGTTTTACTAAACGTGCTTTAGCACCAGGAGCATTGTAAGAATAACCAGATGCAATTAGTCCACCATCTAACGTGTTATTAATATTATATCCAATATCTGAACTAGGAGAGCGTCCAATAAATTGTTCCCAAACAATATTACCATTAGCAGTATCTAATTTTGCAATCCATAAATCTCTATTGCTAGAAGGGAGTGTAGGACGGAAAATTCCCGTAATAGCAAAATGTCCATCATTTGTCATAATAAGATCACCTTCAAAGGATGGGTTATTATCCGCCTCATATACACGTGTCCAAATAGTATCACCTTGTATATTTAGTCTAGATAGTTGATATTTACTGAGTTGTCCACCAGAAGAGATGGAGGATAAAGTAGCATAGCCACTTTGGTTAGGCATAATAGCTGTTGCTAAGCCATATTGTGAAACGCCACTAGTTGCATGAGTCCAAATAATATTTCCATTAGAGTCCGTTTTTATGGTTTGGCTTTGACCATTTAGATACCCTGTGCAAATGAAACCACTATCAGGAGTTACATCTACGTCATATATTCCACTTAATGGAGGATTAGTGATTAAAGAACTAGGTGGGTAGTTTAGATCCCAAACCATATTACCACTGGCATCAAATTTGGCTAAATACCAGTCATAGTTAAGCGAGCCAACACTATTACTAACGCCAGCAGCAATGAACCCACCGTCTGGAGTTTGCTCTAAATCATAATAAGCAGAAAAAGTATAAGTGGCAGTGTTACTAAAGATGCGTCTGACTTCCTTTCCTTGATTATCTAGTTGAGTTAGAGTAGCTATCCTATTATTTGATATGTCAGAAGTGTAGCCTGCCATCATATAACCTGATCCAGCAGGTCGTATGGCATATGCGGATTCTGTGTCACTAAAATTGCCTTTTGGGTAGTATTCCTCCCACCCTTGTGCTTGTAGAGTTGGCGTATAATGTAAGACCAACCATAAAATGAATATGATATATAATATAGATTTTTGCATAATTATTATGTGTTTTGGTTGTTTTTGTGAAGAATTAGACTGTGGTTACTAGTAGATTCAAGCCTTGAGGTGATTTGGTATTTACAAATGTCAGAAACAAATAGAAGGGTTTCAATAACAAATAAATATAATTGTCCGATATTTAAAGAAAAAAAAACTATGCTAGAGAGTAAAGCCATTCAGCTATTTCTTAAGTTAGATGATAAGGCTAGGAGAGCACTTAGGGGGCTGATACAGTCTTCTAAAACCTGTCCTAATAAAAGGATAAGGCTTTTTTGGGCTTATTTTTTTTCTAAAAAATACCTTTCAAAACAAAATACTACCAAAAAAAAGGTCTTTGCCTATTGTTTTGACCAAGAGGTCTATGAGGATGCTAAATTAAGACGATTGGCTTCCATTTCATTAGATTTTTTGGAAACGAATGTCCGGTATTTTGAGAAAAAAGAAAATGAAATCGATGTAAAAATTAAGAAAATTGATTTTTATCGTAAAAACGAATTGCCTTTATTTGCGACAGCTCTATTTCGAAGTATAGAAAAAGACTTAGAGGCTTTGCCCTTTAGAGATGAGTCCTATTATCTCCAGAAATATTTAGTTAGTGTACAACGGTTCGAATGGATGGGGCAGGAGGATAGATTGGAGATCAATAACCTACAACAGCTAACACAGGATCTCAATCACTTTTACACCATTAGTGTACTAAAGTATGCTTGTATTGGACTAACTCATCAAAACTTACGTCAAGCTACCTATAATATGCCGTTGTTGGATAGCATACTACAGCAGATAGAGGCTAATAGAGGTATTCCTATAGCTGTTTTAGTATACTATCATGCTTTTAAGGCATTGCAGGATGAGAGGCAAACGGAGCATTTTCAAGCTCTAAAAGAAATATTATTGGATCCTTCTGTCAAGGATTTGATAGCAGATTTTAGAGAAGTGTTGTTGTTGGCTATTAATTACTGTATAAAGCGAATTAATTCAGGAGAGACGCCTTATATTCGAGAAACATTTGAACTCTATTTGTTTGGATTAGAGAACCAAGTGTTGGTAAAGGAAGGAGGCTATTTGAGTCGATTTACTTTTAAGAATATTATTGCATTAGCTATAGGGCTAGAAGAGTTTGATTTAGCAAAAGACCTGATTGCTGCGGCTGCCACTTGGCTAGAACCAGCTTATGTAGCAGCACAAGTAAGTTATAATACAGCTAAACTATATTTTCATCAACATCAATTTGATGAAGCGATTGTATTGTTGCAGCAAGTAGAATTTGATGATATATTCATCAATATGGATGCCAAGGTCATGCTGCTCAAAATGTATTACACAATGGAGTACATAGGTGCATTGGAAGCATTGCTTAATAGTTTTGATGTTTTTTTGCATCGTAAAAAGATACTAAGTTATCATCGTCAAAATTATCACAATATAGTTCGCCTATTTCGGAAACTCGTCAATACACCATCATTTGATAAGGAAGGAAAGGCAGAACTGAAGAAGTTAGTTTTAAATACTAAGCCATTGACAGAGCAAAAGTGGTTATTGCAACAGTTGAGATAATAAGAATGTCCTCTATTCATTCAATGAATAGAGGACATTTTTTATTTTTTGCTAGCTTAAGCTAAGCTCTAACCTAAGTAACTTAGATCTTTGATAAGACCATCAATTTTGTCTTTACGAAGCATATTTCTAAAATTAGAAGCAATTCGCTTGTCTTTGAATGTTCCCAAGATCAACTTGTAAACGGTAGATCCATTGTGTGTATCAATGTGTACAATAGTTTTTTGTTTGCTGTATTTTTTCTTGAAGAGAGCTGCCTGCTCCATAATCAATTTGTAGTCACTAAAAACACCCACCTGGACACCATAGTCAGCAGAGGCTTGTTTGGTAACCGAAATCTCATAAAGCCCTTTTCCTCTAGGTTGAGGGGCAACAACAGCATCTTCCATAAAGCTGGTGCTGTTATTAGCAGGAGCAAAAACAGGATCAAGGTCCTTTGTTTTTACTGTAGGAGTAGTATTAACATTAGCAGTTGTATTCGTTTTTACGACTACATCTGGGCTAGGCATAGGAGTATCTGAACTAATTGGTTGTGCTGCACTATTTAGGGGAGTAGTTGTTTTAGAGGAGCTAAAGACATCCATAAGATCATTAGCACTCTGATAGCCAACTATTTTTTTTACCAATTTACCTTCTTCGTTGAAAATAAGCATGGTAGGAAGAGCTTCTACTTCATATTGTTGTGACCACATAACCCCATCAAAATCTTGTACATCTACTCTCAATGCGACTACATTTTTTTCCATGTAGTTGGCTAGTTGAGAACTCATGTAAGTACTTTGATCCATATTGCGACAGGTAGCACAGTAGCTGGCATCAAAATCAACAAAGTATAACTTCCCTTCAGAGAATGCTTTGTTTTTGGCTGTATCCCAGTCAGTTGCCATAAATTGAACAGTTGTTTTGCCCTTAAAAGCCATAATCATTAGGGTAATTGGCACTAGGACCAATAGGAGAGCTATTTTTTTCATAAAATATAACGTAATTGAGAACCGTGAAATTAGATTTGAATTTACTTAAGCCATTTATATTTAATGATAAGTATATCTAATTGAATCTTATTATTTGCTGCTGCTAATATATACTTTTTTGTGCTAAAAAGCCAAATAGCCTCTCCAAAACGAGTTGAAGAGGCTATTTGATGGATATAAAACCGAGGAATAAATGTCTTTATTTGAGCAGTTCTCTCAATTGGACTAAATCAGGGTATTTTGTATAATCAAAACGTGCTTTAGAGAATTGATAATAGTCTTTAGGAGAAAGTCCACCCAAAGTTTTACAAAGTGACTTCATGAAATCTTTACCTTGGAACCAAATTAAAAATTGGTAGGATTCTATAAAATCATCAGAAAAAAGAGATGAAAATTTATTGAACATTTCATTATATTTTTCCCTAGTCCATCGAGTAGTTTTTGTCTTACTTTCTTCAATCCTGAGATAGCCTTGTTCGTTGCAGTAATTCTTAGATAAGTCAGGTGGAAGCAGGCCACTTTTTTCCATGATATTAGTACCAAAATCAGTTGGTATCCTCAATGCCCCTAATGTGTGCCTCATTGCTTGGAAATATTTAATATCCTTAGCAGCTTGTATAAATTTAGTATTGAGGTCTGCAGAGTCCCAAGATTTACCTTTAGAAAAATCTTTTATAGTGTCAAAATCAATTAGATAGTTCTCGATAGTCGTTCTGTAACTAAAATACACATAAGAATCTTTGATTAGAGATATAGAATTAGGTACTGGTTTATCAAAATCTCTATCTCTAAAAAATAATTTTAAGTCTGATTTGTAAGATTCCTCATATACCTGAATGGCACTTTTAGCACCTCTTTTTCCTCCTATTGGTTTTATCTTTACAGTTAAGTCATCAATTACCTTGGATAGAATATCAAAATCAGAGCTGCCAGCTTTCCCTTCACAATATATAGTTATTACTTTGTTCATTATAGTCTAATTATATTAGATTCTTCAAACATATTAACAATGGTTTCAGAGTGAGTTGTCAAAATGAATTGATTAGAACTACCGATTTTAGAAAGAGCTCTCACAAATGCTTGTTGGAGAGAAGAATGCAAGTGCAATTCTACCTCGTCAATGATAATAATAGAATTATTAATATTCCATCTAGCAAAATCCAATAAGATGGGGAAGATTGCTCTTTCTCCAGCGGACATCTCTGAAATTTCATATTGGCTTTGTCCATCAGTAAGAAAAAAGTCTGGAGCACTCAGAGTACCTCGGGCATCAAAATTAGGTGCAGCACCAACAAATGACCTATTGGGAAATACTTTTTTGTATAGACTATGCAATTTTTCATAGAAATCAATTTGACCTTGTCCCAATTCTCTTTTACCTTCTGTCAATGCAATATGAAAAGCATAAGCACTAGATAAGAAGTTCCTTATCCAATCAATTTCAAGTGCTTCATTATCAATTGATTTGGAAATACTGTAAGAGGTTCTTTGCTCTGTGTACCAATAAATATTACCCACTTTATCAAAAAGACTATCATTACTGGTTGACAATGATGTTAGCTTTTTGGCATATTGATAGCCACTAAATTGATAGTAGGCAGTAGCACCAGATGGAGCTATTGATTTTGCCTTTTGATAATCATACTGGAGTGTAACTATCTGTTTTGTAGAAGGAGAGTAGAGCTTGATTCCTATGTCTTGTAATTCTTCTGCGTATTTTGCAGTCGCCTCCAATTCAGATTCTGAAAACTCATAAGTGCATTTTATATCACAAGGTAGTCTTCCTGTTTGTATGTGTCTATATTCAAAGCCTGGCCAATCAAAATCTTGCCCATTAAATCCATTTCTTGATGCTGTAGCAGTAGTTAGTACTATAGCTTGTAGTATAGAAGATTTACCACTTCCATTATTTCCTACAATAAGTGTGATGTCAGAATTAGGATCATATTTATTTGCTCTTTTGAAATGGAGCGTTTTTCTTGTGGTAAACTTTTTATAGTTGCGGAGTTGGATTTCTTTTAACCTCATAGGTTTTGTTTTAGATAGATACAAGCATTATTCTATTTTTCTAAGTGCATCAACTGCATAAACTGATCAATACGAGCATTGACAGCATCGGTATCTAATTCTTTGAGTTTGTTAGGTCCAAATTCTTCTACACAGAAAGAAGCTACTGCTGAACCATAAACCAAAGCACGTTTCATGCTATTGAAAGAGAAGTCGTTTACTTTAGCTAAGTAGCCAATAAAACCACCAGCAAAAGAATCACCAGCACCAGTCGGATCAAATACTTCCTCTAGAGGCAATGCAGGAACATAGAACATACCTTCATCGTGGAAAAGTAAAGCACCATGCTCTCCTTTTTTGATAATCAAATATTTAGGACCCATCTGGCGAATTACTTTAGCTGCTCTTACTAGAGAGTATTCTCCAGATAGTTGGCGAGCTTCTTCATCATTGATGGTTAGTACATCTACCTTGGTCAAAACTTCTTTGAGCTCATCCATTGCAATGTCCATCCAGAAATTCATCGTGTCCATTACCACTAGTTTGGGGCGGTTTGGAATCTGCTTGACGAGGCTCATTTGTACTGCTGGTGCAAAATTCCCCAACATTAAGAAGTCAACCTCTTTACAACTTTCTGGAAGAGTAGGATTGTAGTTCTCTAGTACATTTAGTTCTGTCGCTAGTGTATCTCTTGAGTTCATATTGTCATGGTAACGACCAGCCCAAAAGAAAGATTTTTCACCTTCTCTTAATTCTAGTGCTTCCAGATTGACGCCTCTACCTTCCAATAAATCCAACTCTGCCTTAGGGAAATCTTCACCAATTACAGAAACTAATTTAATATCATTGTAAAATAAAGAACTTGCCCAAGCGATATAAGTCCCAGCACCGCCAATAATTCTGTCTGCTTTGCCAAAAGGCGTTTCGATCGTATCAAAGGCTACAGTACCCAATACCAATAAACTCATAGTATTATCTTTTTATGTTTTATTTATATAATGTTCTACAAAAGTAGGACTATTGTCTTAAAATAATGACAAAGACTATGAAAAAAAAAGAAAAATGCTTTATATTTGGGCCAGCATTAAAGCAAACAGCAAGTTTTTTTAAAAAAAAGATATTTTTTTTGCCAAAAAATTTGGAGTTATAAAAACTTGCCTTATATTTGCATTGCTCTAATAGAGAAAACGTCTTCATAGCTCAGTTGGTTAGAGCATCTGACTGTTAATCAGAGGGTCGCTGGTTCGAGCCCAGCTGAGGACGCTATTAAAAATCAAAAGGGTTTATCAATCAATGATAAATCCTTTTGTTCTTAAGACACTTTATATAATAATACCAAAACTTAATATGTTAGTTATCAACGTAAAAGATGGGGAATCTATCGACAAAGCCTTGAGAAGGTACAAAAACAAACACAAGAAAGTACAATTGATGAAGCAATTGAGAAGTCGTAAGCACTTTACAAAGCCTTCAGTTGAGCGTAGAGCAGAGATTTTGAAAGCAGAGTATAAGTCTAAGAAAATGGACGGAATGGCTTAATTGCTATTTTTAACTTACACTTTTAGAATACATCATAAATATAACTTCTTTGTAAGGGCAAAGAAAAATATAAGCGACCAATAGAATTCATATTCTATTGGTCGCTTTTTTTATTTGATTTTGACTATATTGAAAAGGTATTCAAAATAAAATTTGCCTTTCTTTAGATAAGAATATTTTTTTGTTTGTTTTTTTCTATAAAAATGTTTATCTTGTTGGGTCTTTTTATGGGAAGTTATTTTTGTAAGTAAAAATTTCACATAGGTGCGTGAGAAGTAGAAATGTATTTGATTTCTATTTTTTGAGGTATATGGAAAATGTAGCAACGCATTCATTAGGTAGGAATAATCCTGTGAGATGGCACGAGGCAAAAAACAACTATTATACTTTTTTCCCGAAAGGGAAAGTAGAAGATACCTTTTATTCATTTCAAGTTATATCGTCCCTTGATTTTCTAGGAGAGAGCATATTTAAACTAAAAAAACGTAATAAGCATGGCAAAGGAGGAATTTGATTTCAAAGCACTACAAGAGCTGAATATTCCCAAATATCTGAAGGAATATTGTAAACCAGCTATGATGAAAAAAGCAAAAGCTGCAATCTGTTTGATAGACTTGAAGATGAATAAGGCAAGCAAAAAAACAAGTTTCATTATAATTCCTTGTAAAAAAATGCCAGAAGCCATTACGCTTTTTAAGAAAATAAAAGCTGAAAAGTTACACCTACTGAAGAAGGTCGTGTTGGTAGAATTTGGCTATGATGGGCAAGCTAATAAGGCTACCGTATCTCCTAAAAAAGGAGGTCTTACCACTGAATTACTAGAGGTAAGAGGAAAAGAATTCTTTGAAGCCAATTTCCAATGGGGGTTTGAAGTGATCGGTGTAGAAGGAAATGAAAGCAAAGAAGAACTCGTAGCTAATAAAGAAAATTTAGCACCAGAAGAAGATATTAAAGCAGTAGACAAAATAATTAACTCTTTGGCTGGAGCTATCAAAACAGAAGCGAAAGAAGTAGCTGCGAATCTCAAACAAAAATCTGTTTTAGCAACAGATCAAGAAAAGGTAGATGCTATTTCAACTCAATTTGATGAGTTGAAAGCAGCTTTTGATTCTTCTTCAGAAGAGGTTAAACAGAAAGTAAAAGCCAAGTATGATAAAGTATTAGGTTATGCACCGCAGATTGCTAAAATAAAAGCAGCAGTAGAAAAAGCATTGGCACAGAGTGGGGAAGAAGGACAAGAAGACACGTCAGAGCTTAATAAGGAATTGGAGCAACTACTAAAAAGAGTACGTCGCGATGTCAAGGCGTTTGACAAAAAATTCCAGAAGGCAACCTCCTCTCTACAAGAAGCTGCAAGTTCTATTGCAGCAAAAGGAGAAGAATTGGTGAATAAGTTCTTCTAAAATTATTTAAAATAATCCCTATCAAAATATATATACTATGCCTAACAGGTCCGCTTCTATAAAAGACGCACAAAGCGAAATAAAAAGATTAGAGACACTCAAACAGGAAATAATGGGTAAAATGCCTAGTCCTGATAGTGTTTATGGTAAAATGTTGAGAAAAGCCTTCCAGGAGGAAATAGATCAAATAGATAAAAAAATTACTGTAGCTAAAAAAACATTAGCCACAGCAACGAGTGCTGCTGATTTGGTTGATCAAGAGGCATTGTCTCAACCAAAGCCAGAACGTAGAACAGTTGGTGGTTTTGTACCTGAAGAAAGTAAGAAAAAGAAACGTAAGTTTGGGGATATCTTTGGGGATGTATTAGGAGACGCTGTTGATAAATATGTTAAAGAAGAAACAGGGGATGCTGATTTAGGAAATACCGCAGGTGATATTGTTGGTGATATATTTGACGGTGGTGGAAAGAAGGAAGTTGGTAAAAAGATCAAGGGACGTTTAAGAAATCTATTGGGTAATAAGGTAGATGATTTAATTGAGAAAGAAATAGGCGATGAAGATGTGGCAGCTGCATTGAAAGGAGTAGCAGAAACCGCTATCAACGAAGGGGCTAACAAAAAAGAGCTAGGAAAACGTCTCAAAGCTGAGTTGAAAGACTTGTTAGGAGATAAGGTCGGAGATTTGGTTGATAAGAAAATCAAGGATGAGGATGTAGCAGAAGCACTTAGTGATATTATTGGTGATGTAGCAGATGCAGTAGTAGAGGGAGATTTTAGTAAACTAAAAGGTCAAGTTGGGGGGCGTCTCAAAGAACTCGCTGGAGATAAGTTAGAGGATCTCATTGATAAAGAAATCAAAGATGAAGATCTTAGAGATGGTCTTAAGGCAATTGTAGAAGATGCTAAAGATGGTATTACTAGAGAAGAGTTAGGAAAACGTCTCAAAACAGAGTTGAAAAACCTATTAGGAGATAAAGCAGGTGATTTGATTGATAAAAAAATCAAAGATGCTGATATGGCAGAAGCTCTCAAAGGTATTATCGGTGACGTAACGGAGATTATTGTGGAGGGAGGTGACCTCAAAGATTTGAAATTCAAGGCTAGCGACCGTTTAAAGAAACTATTAGGAGCTAAAATCGAAGACCTTATCGAAAAAGAGGTTAAGGATGAAGAAATAGCAGCGGCACTAAAGGATATATTGAATAGTGCTGTAGAGGGAGAGAGTAAGGCAGAGATAGGAAAGCGTATCAAAGCTAGACTAAAAGAACTGCTTGGAGACAAGGTTGGAGCATTGATTGACGAAAAAATTGCAGATGATAGAATAGCAGATGTTCTCAAAGAAATCTTTGGTGAACTGTTAGATGGTGATTGGGAAGGTGCTTTAGATGCGGCTAAGGATGGCGTTGCGGCATTGGCTAAAGATGAATTGGACAAAATCATAGTGAAGTTTATGCCAGAGGCAGAAGTCTTTGTCATCAAACATCTAGAGACAGTTCTTCAAAAGCATGTGAAAGGATTGATTACTAAAGCCTTTGGTGCTGTTCGTAAGAAATTGGATTCGGATATGTTAGTTGGTCAGTTTGTGACCAATGTGACTGAGCGAATTCTGAAAGTGGCAATTGATATTATCCAAGAAGAGATTGTCAAGTATATCAAAACAGGAGGTTTGCAAAGAATCCTCTCTGTAGCTAAAGATGCTGCTATTGATGAGATTGTCAATAATCTAGTAGGGTTCAAACTGAAAGATATTAGTTTCAAAAATATCTGGTTAGCTATTAAAGAGAAAGTAAGTAACGATCCTCACTTCAAGCAAGCAGTAGAAGATATTAAGGAGAAATTATTGATGCGTTTCATCATTATTATCGAAGAGGAAGTTCAGAACGTATTTGGACTACCTATGGATGCTTTCTTACTCCGCTATGCCAACTGGAATGGTTCTTTACTTAATACTGGTAAGAGAGACCTTTCCATAACTTTTTATGGTTGCATTAGTATAGTAGCAAGCATACAAGCAGAGCTAAGTGCTCATTTGAATACGAAGCGTACAAAGGGACAACTAAAGGCAACGGCAAAAGGAAAAGTGGCAGGTACTGCTTATCTAGGAATTGGTCTTAATATTGGAGTATATGTACCACTTATTGGTGATCTTTCTATAGAAGGTGGTATACAAGGAGGACCTCAATTATCGGGTTCAGCAGCTATTAGTTTGGGCTTGAAACACGGTGTTATGACAGGAAGTATGGTTCCTGCACAGTTAAATATTGACCTAGTCGCTAGATATTATTTACAATTACCAAGTATTGTTCCTGATGCTTTCTTCAAAGAAGTACCACGTTGGATACCAGGTACATCGGCTTCTGCTAGTCAAAATACAATTTATCTTAGTGCAGGAGAGCCTGTAAATATGTTTATTATGACGACTCCTAGTTATGATTTGTCTTTTGACATGGTAAAGGGGAAATTTAAATATCTAGGATCTAATGGGAAGTATTTTATTCAACTCCACCCTGCTGTCAAACGCCAACTAAGTGAAATGGTAGATGGTATAAAAGCAGCAGCGGAACGATTAGAAAAAAAATATAATCCAATTGAAGCAATTAAACGAATTGATTGGAATCCATTTGACTAATCAGTCGATACAACTTCTATAAAACAAAAAAGTCATTCCTAGGAATGACTTTTTTGTTTTATAATGCTTATTATTGAAGGGAGTTAAATAGAGTTAAAAAATTATAGAAGGAGAAAATATGAAACATACAGCTATTTTTTATGAAGGGTTAGGGCATTTATTTTATGCTATAGCGAATACGAATGCTAGAATGTCATTGCTAGAGCAAAAGCGGATGAATGATATTATAGAGGGAGATTGGGCAGAAGAAATTTCAGAAGAACTGAATAGTAAACAAGTACTTTTCTTTATCATACGTCAAGAATCTAGGAAAAATGCGGTCTGGAAATCTAATTTTAGCATCTTTGAAACCTATTATAAAGAGAATGAGGAAGAATTTACAGATGAATTAAAAGAGAAAATTTATCGAAATGCAGAGTCGATTGTCGCCGTCAGCAGAAATAAAGGGGCTAATGTTGCCATGCTTACTTTGAGTCGACTTTTCTGGGACTAAGTATTTGCTTTTGATGTCTACCATAAAAAAAACCTCACAGATAATCTGTGAGGTTTTTTTATAATAAGTCGTGTTAAGAGTATGTCTAAAACTTCTACTTACTTTAATATGTTAGGTTTGACCTGATTATTTTTGAATATAATAGCAGAAGGATAGTCCTCTACAAGTTGGTGAAGTAGAGAAGCTGCTTCTATTTTGGTATAAAAAGCACCAGTATAAAGTCTATAATAAGGGTTTTCGTAAAACCAGTCAATTTCATGGTCCAAGTGCTTATACTGATTTTTGACTTCAGATACTTTTTTAGTTGCTTGATATTTATCTCTAGTTAGGGAGATCTGAACACTCCAAGCTTTTATTTTTCTTTTATTATCGAAGTTGAGCGATTTGCGATGATCCATGATTTGACGAATCGAAGGCTCTTCAGTGATGGCTACATTCCCATTTATTTGGGACTGAGCAGTTAAGGTCATTAGTGTCCAAAAAACACTAAGTAATATAAATTTCATATACATCTTAATTTTAAGCGGCTATCTAAGCTTCCTGTACAATTTTGATACCAGCAGAAGTTCCGATACGGTCAGCACCAGCCTCTAACAATTGCATCGCAAAAGCCTTGGTTCTAATACCTCCAGAGGCTTTGATTTTGATACCAGTTACATTCTCTTTCAGTAGTTTTACCATTTCGATAGTAGCTCCTCCAGCATTGATACCAGTAGATGTTTTGATATAGTTGACACCAATTGCTTGACAAATATCACAGAGTTGTTTGATTTCTGCAACAGATAGGAGCCCTGTTTCTAAAATAACTTTGATGGCTTTACCCTTTAGATGAACAGCAGTGGTAACACTATCAATATCATTTCGGACGTGGCTCCAATTACCGTCTTTGATGGCAGCAATATTAACAACCATATCAACTTCATCGGCTCCTTCATCTACAGCTCGTTTAGTAGCTTCCACTTTAGTTGGGATAGCACTGTATCCCATTGGAAAACCTACAACAGTTACAACTTTGATAGATGTATCTTCCAATTGTTGTGTTGCTGTCTTGACAAAAAACGGAGGAATACACACTGCACCAAAGCCATATTGAATAGCTTCTTGACAAATTTCTTTGACTTGTTGTGTCGTGGTATCTGGTTTTAGTAGTGTGTGTTCTATAGCAGTATTCAGATTCATTTCTATTTAGCTAGTGTTCAAGAGCAATAGGTTAAAATGCTAACCTCCTGTTTATAAAGGAATTAATAGTGTTTTTACTTTATACATTTTATTTCAATACAGTTTGATATTGAAATAAGTAAGCATATAAGGAAAGTACTTTCTATTAAATATTGCCTGTAAGTCGATAAAGATAGTAAATTAAATGGTAAGAGTGTTTATTCAGATTACAAGTTCATCAAAGATTTTACTTTATAGAAAATATCAGTATTATCCATTACCCCTGTAAAATGAGTCGCACCAGGACCATAAGCAAAGATAGGGACCATTGTTCCTGTGTGATAATCAGTTGTAAAGGAGCAAGTTACTGTTTTTTTGTCTAGTGACCCTTTACTGACACTACAGCCACCTGTTTCGTGATCTGCGGTAACGAGTACTAATGTGTTTTTGTCTTTTTTTGCAAAGTCAAGAGCGGCTTTTACTGCTCTATCAAAATCAAGTGTCTCTTCAATGATATAGTTCCCATTATTTTGATGACCACCCCAATCAATTTGCCCCCCTTCTACTACCAAAAAGAAATTGTCTTTTTTCTGAGACAAAATATCAATTGATTTTTGAGTTGCCATTGGCAAAAAATTGCCACGTTCTTTGATGCGAGGAGGAAGCTGATCCGAGATCAAGCAAAGCATTTTCTGGGGAGTATAGTCACCGACCGTTATTTTATTAGTAACAAAATAGCCTTTCTCTTGAGCTTCTACAATAAGATCTCGATTATCTAGACCATCTTTGAAATATCGCCATCCACCCCCCATGAGTACTTCTATATCTTTTTGGATAAACTGAGCGGCTAATTTACGATTGACTTTGCTTCTACTGGGTTGATGTCCATAGAATGAGGCAGGAGTAGCGTGGGTAACCGTTGCTGTGGTTACAATTCCTGTTTTCCAGTTAGCCTCTTCGGCATACTCTAATATTGTTTTAAGGGTATCTAGTTTAGGTCCCATCCCAATAGCACCATTGTAGGTTTTTTTTCCAGTAGATATAGCTGTAGCACTAGCTGCACTATCTGTAATTAGTTTGGTCGAATGTGTTTTAACTAGCCCAATATGTTTGAACTTTTCGATGGTAAGTCCAGAGTCAGCTACAATACTACTAGCAGTGATTTGAGAAAGCCCCATACCATCGCCAATCATCAGAATAATTCTTTTTGGGGTAGAAGGAGGGACTTCGGTAGAATCTGGAGAGGAGGGCGAATCATCACAGCTCGCTAGCAGAGCGAATACAAAAGCCATCGTGGTGGTCTTCAGGAGGAAGTTAATCATATGAAACTGTTCGTAAGAACCTCTAATATTTAATTATAGGTAGTTGGATAAGGAATAACTAAAAAATGGAATTGTAGAGATTACAATTCCATATAGTTTATATTTCGAGTTTTTAAAATTTATGTTGCGATGCCTGTACAGAGACTAAGTATCTAAATAACGAATGAAAGAAGCGTAACGCTCTTTCAACGAGTCAATATAATCTGATTCATAAAAAGAGGATTTGACGTCATACCCAAAACGCTGTAAAGTAGCGACTACATGTTTAAGATCCTCTTTGTTTAATTTTAAGGTAAGTTCTATGGTTGCTTTTCCATAAGGAGAGGTAATAAAACTACTTAGTATAGCTGCATTTTCAGATTCTACTAATCGAGCTATTTCAGAAAGTGAATAATCTCTTGGAGCCATTTCTAGCACTAATATTCCACCAGGGTGCGTAATAGAACCAGACTCTACTAGTTGTTTTACTAAATTATCAACTGTGATGATTCCTTGGTATTCTCCTTCAGAAGATAGGACTGGAATAACAGACAGATTAGCATCTACTACTAGTTTCATGACATCATACAAATGTTGGTCAGTAGTGACAAACTTGATGAGTAATTGAGGACTGTTATCTTTGACAGAGCTTTCTGGAGCGACAAAATTAAGAACTTCATCTTCGGACAATAACCCTAAAAACATTCCATCTTCCACTACAGGGAGGTGCCTAACATGAAAGTCATTCATCCAACTAATGGCTTTTTCACCTTTGTCGGATAACTTAAGAGGGGGAATAGAGTAGGAGATCAATGCGGATGCGTGCATAATGTAACTTTTATATAGATAAGGATCAGAAAGCTGTAAGCGATTTTGATAACCACTATTTAGAGCTAAGTACTAGATCAAAAATATCGCTTGATTTTACTATTAACTATTTTTGATTTGGTACTTATGTTCTTTGGGGTATAGTTTTAACCCAATTAGATAACATCTGAAAACCGTTTTTTGTTAAAATAGATTCGGGATGAAACTGTAAACCTGTAATTGGTAGGCTATTATGTTTTAATCCCATTAATTCTCTTTCAGGAGTATGCCCTAGAGGAACCAAACAAGTTGGCAAACTTTCTAGGACTAACGAATGATAACGCATTACAAGTGTTGGAGTACTAATCCCCTCAAATATACTCGTTTGGGTATGATGCATCAACGATGTTTTTCCATGAATAGGTATCTTAGCATGTACAAGTTTTGCACCAAAGTACTCTCCTATAGCTTGCATTCCCAAACAAATACCCAAAATAGGTTTTTTATCTGAATAGTAGTCCAAAACATCCATCAGAATACCCGCATCGGCAGGACGTTTGGGGCCAGGTGATAGCACTATACCGTCAAAGTGGCGACTTTTTAGCGACTCTACGGTTATTTTGTCATTACGAATAACGGTACATCGAGTATTTAGTATGGACAGATAATCGTATAAATTATAAGTAAAGGAGTCATAGTTGTCCAATAACAATAGCTGTAAGTTGTTATCCTTCATGATTAGTAGAGTCTATTTGTTCTTCTAGCTTTATCACAATAGAATCTGCTTGTGGCAAATCTTCTACTGGAGGCTCTTCAGGAGCATCATATACATTTTCTTCTTGCAATTGACCACTTGGAGAATTGTTATCTTCTGTTGAAAAAACATTGATTGGTTTTGGTGGTCGCTGATCTCCTTTTTCTAATTTTTCTAATGCTATTTTCATATAGTCAAAAAATGTTTCCACAAATGGAAGCATATTCTCCATCACAAAAGCTCCTCGTCTAGGAATTACTTCTATATAGCGATAGAAAAAAGAAGTATGGCTTTTGGTCGCTTCTGCTTTGTCTGTACAGTCAAAGTAGAGTGAGTCATTTTTAGTCTGTAATAATATAGGTCCCAAACAAAAACAAACTTCTTTATTATTGGCGTGCAATTGCAATTCTTCTTTGGATGTAAAATAGAAAGAGTCCTGTTCAGTAAGTAAGATAGGAGGTTTGGATAAGTTAATGGAAGGGGTATATCTTTTTCCAGTACCCTTTTTTATACTGAAAGGTATTACTCCTTTCTTAAATGGAATAGAATCACCTTTCGGATTGAGGATAATATCATTGACAGAATCCTGTTGACTAATAGACATCAACTTAATATCCTTGTCCACATGAGTAAGCAATACATCGTCATTAAATACCAAAGGGACTACATGAGCTTGACCAAAGAAAACAACTAGTCCAGAATACAGTAAAGTAAAGAGTAAGCTCATCATTAGCCCCCCTATTACTTTACTAATAGTATCGAACTTTGTATTGGTAATGGTTTCTTCAATCAGTTTGGTGACAATCCTAGCCATCATCAATACTACCAATAGCGTAATAAGGAAAGCGGCAAAAGGTAAGAAAGGCGAAGTAACTTCAAAGGTTTGCTTGATTAGCTCAGCAGTAGTACGTGTAAAATACATAGCACTAAGAATAGCACCTCCCAGCGAAATAATTGCTAATACTGCCCGCATCATACCAAAGGTATAGCCAAAGTAAAAACCAAAGGTCGCCATCAATATGAAAAATATATCTATAACCATAAGAATTCCAATATAGAAAAACGGATTTGCTTCATCAGCAAATCCGTTTAGTATTTAATAAAGAGGTAGCAAAATCATCTACCCCAATAGTTCTTTGACTGTTGTGGATATCATTTTACCATCTGCTTTTCCTGCAAATTGTTTGCTAGCCATACCCATTACTTTACCCATATCTTTCATAGAAGATGCTCCAACCGTTGCAATAATCGTTTGTAGGGCTGCTTTCAATTCTTCAGCTCCCATTTGCTCAGGTAGGTATTCTTTGATGATGGCCATTTCTTCTGCCTCTACACTAGCTAAGTCTTCTCTTCCTTGTTTAGTGTATACTTCATAAGAATCTTGGCGTTCTTTGACCATCTTCTGTAGCAGTTTAATTTCTTTTTCTTCCGTAATCTCTGCACCAGTACCATCTGTCTGAAGTAACAATAGTTGAGATTTAATAGCACGGAGTGTACGTTTACGTGCGTCATCTTTAGCTTTCATAGCTTCCTTGATACCAGTGTTGATACGATTCGTCAAGCTCATAACAGTTTGTTTTTTTTGTGATACAGATTTGTATCCATGTCATTACTAGTTTGAGGAAAAGTGTATACATATATATACTACTATAGATTTCCCTCATTTTGCATTGTAAAAATAATAAATTCAATGACACAATTCATTTCCTATTCAAAAAGTTCATTGGGAGGAGAGATAAAAAGCTACCTATTAATGAACATATACACATTAGATACCTTTAAATAACATACTAAATAGATTGTCTATAGTTATATAATCCATATAAGAAATGAATAAAAAATACATTTTCGACTTTCTCCAAAAACTAAAACGAAATAACTCTAAAGAATGGATGGATGTGAATAGAGCTATGTATCACAAATCAAAGGCTATTTGGTTAACAGAGATAGAAGATATTCTCCAGCGATTGCGTCAACATGATAGTAGATTTGAAAATATACCACCTAAAAGTACCTTATCCCGTATCAATAATAACAGACGATTCCATCCAGATAAACCCATTTATAAGGATTTTTTCACTTGTACCCCAGATGGTAGTAAGGGAGTCGCTAATTTTCATATTCTTATTTCACCAGGAAACAAATCATTTATAGGTGGTGGTTTTCATCGTCCGGATAAACAAATTGTAGCTAAAGTACGAGCAGGAATTGATTATAATGGAGGCGAATTATTAGATATTCTTCAGGAAGAAAAACTAATGGCATTTTATGGTGGCTTAGCCAATGACCCTCAAAAACTGAAAACATCTCCACAAGGTTATAGTATTGAACATCCTTATATAGAACTGCTTCGCCGAAAAAACTTTACAGCAATACGGTATTTGACTGACGAAGAAGTGCTGAGCAATAGTTTTATCAATACAGTAGAAGAAGGATATCTGGCGATTCAAACTTTTTTAGACTATCTCAATCAGGCAGCTAGCTTTGAAGATGAAATGCTCTAAGAAGAGAATAACTCTTAATTTTTTGCAAAAAAGAACAGGCAATATAACCTTGTCTTTAGAAAAACGTAATTTAGATGAGTATTCTAGCATGCCGTTTGTATTATGATGACGGTATTATTGTAAAATCTAAACAGAGTCTATGAAAATTATCATATCAACCATACTATTATTATTAGTAACCATTGTTCCTATCCATGCAGAGGGAATAAAATTTTTCAAAGGATCCTTTGAAGAAGCTAAAGCGTTAGCAGCCAAAGAACATAAAATAATCTTTATGGATGCTTATACTTCTTGGTGTGGACCTTGCAAGCGAATGGCAAGAGAAGTATTTACTCAAGATGCAGTGGGAGCTTTTTTCAATAAACACTTTATTAATCTTAAAGTAGATATGGAAAAGGGAGAAGGACCTGCGATAGCCCAACAGTATCGTGTTACCTCTTATCCTACTTTTTTGTTTTTAGACGAAAAAGGAGCTACGGTTCACTTGGCGAAGGGAGGAAGACCAGCTGATCAATTCATAGGTCAAGGAAAAGCAGCATTGGTCAAAAATGATAAATCTGGTGAATACGCAGAAAAATATGAAGAAGGCGAACGCTCTCCTGAGTTTTTATTAGCATATGCTAGAGCATTACAAAAAAGTGCAAAACCAAGTCTCAAAATCGCAAACGAATACTTACGTACCCAAAAAGACTTGTCGACGGATGAGAATATTGACTTCTTGTATGAATTTACGATGGAAGCAGATTCTAAGATTTTTGAATACTTTGTAGCCAATAAGAACAAGATCATTGCTAGGAAATCAGAACAGGAATATAAAAGTAAAGTGATAGAAGCATGTGATGCAACTATAGTTAAGGCGATAGGGTACAAAGTACCAGCCCTAGTTGAAGAGGCAAAGAAACAAATGAAAGCAGCTAATCCTAGTTTTTCCAAACAATACAACATGCTAGCTGATATTAATTATAGCAAAGGAAAAGAAGAAGTAGCTAATGCAGTCAAGTTATTGTCTAAGTATCTAAAGAAGTATGCCAAAACAGATGCTGTTCAATGGGACATCCAAGCACAATATGTATTGAGGAGTACAGAAGATAAAAAACTATTACACGAAGCGGCAGGCTGGGCAGAACAAGCGACGAAATTAGATTATCAAGCAAAGTATTTGAAAACACATGCAGGAATTCTACGCAAGCTAGGATTAGGAGGACAGGCAGCCAAGTTAGCAGAGGCAGCTCAGAATCTAGGAGGAAAATAAAATCCATATACTATATATGTAATAGCCATCAACGGAAGCAAATCTAGTTGATGGCTATTATTATATATAAGAGCATGTTTAAGAACTTAATTTTTAAACATACTGCTCTAAGGGAGATAATTAGGGCGTGCGGGCGTTACGTACATAGGCTCGCTATTTGCTCGGCTACTCTACGCAAGCTAGGAGTATCTCGTACTGTGTACGACCTATTTCCATCACTCACGCAATACTCTAAGGCATATTCATTTATTCTGAAAAAAAATAAAATGCTTTAACTGTCTGGAGGTCAATTAACTAAGTCTTATTAGTGGGAATTAAAGTAGGAGTAGGTGAAAATAAATTTGGAGAAACGAAAAAGAGCCGTATCTTTGCAGTCGCCTTTACA
>CAYOJF010000066.1:0-27629 GCA_964404215.1 uncultured Aureispira sp.
GATTGTTGATTATCTGGATCTAAAAGGTTTTATGCACTTATTAGAACATGCTATTCCACCTATAAAATAGGAGTGAAATTAAAAAATGCTTACCCTCTTTTTTGTAGCGAGTAAGCATGAATCTTTGTTTAATGTTCTATTGTACCTTTGTATCTGCCATCAATTACTGGAGGGACTAAAATAAGCTGGCATGCTATATCTGTAAATATAATGGTCTTATGATTATCATACTCAAAGATAGCTTCTAACAACTGAGTAGGAGCTAAATTATCCAATGTAGTACAATCTCCCTTAGGTATAAAATTAGCTTCTAATACTAATTCCCCATTATAGTCATCGTAGATTTTGAACTTATAAAAAGCTTCTTTTTTAGATACTAAGTGTATCCAAAAGGCACCATCTACGCCTCCTTTTCGAATGGCTTCTTTGGGTATGTTTTCAAATCTTACTTTTGCATTATTACATGCTGTCAAACATAAGAAACCAAGCAATATGATTAAATATACTAATGCCTTATTCATTCTACTGTTTTAGATTTTAAAAATGCTTACCCTCTACAGAAAGAAGGTAAGCATTCAGTATTATAAGAAGCTTGTTAAAATTAGTTCTTTTCTAATTGCATATTCAATTGTACTTCATCAATCAACTCTACGGCATGACCATTTTCTATGGTCTCTACGAGTTCTAGGTTATTCGCTAGTACCTCATTACAGATGTAGTCTTTAAAATGTGTTAGTGCATCTTCTATCGCTACATGTTTTTCGAGTGTTAGAGCAATTCTGTCCGTTACCGCCAAATCCTTTTCTTTACGTAAATTTTGGATTCTATTGACCAATTCTCTCGCCATTCCTTCTGCTTGGAGTGCTGCTGTCAGATTCACATCCAGAGCCACCGTAATTTCTGCATCACTAGCAACCATCCAACCTTCTATGTCTTCGGTTTTGATTTGGATATCTTCCAATGTCAATTCAAAAGCAGTTCCGTCTAGATCTAGGGTCAGGTTACCATCTTTTTCTAGCTGTGCAATATCATCATTCGTAAAGGCTTCAATAGCTGCTTTTCCTGCTTTCATTTGCTTACCTAGACGTCTTCCTAGTGTTTTGAAATTAGGAATTGCTTTCTTTTTGACAATACCAGAAGCATCTGATACGTATTCAAATTCTTTGACATTTACCTCTGACAAAATCAAATCTTCTACTGCTTCTACTTGTTGTTGGAAAGCAACGTTCAAGACAGGTAGTAAGATTTTTTGCAGTGGCTGACGAACACGGATATTTTCTTTCTTACGCAATGAAAGTACCAGCGATGAAATACGCTGAGCGTAGCTCATACGTTCTTCTAGTGCTTTATCAATAGCGGTCTCTTCTACTACTGGAAATAATGCTAAATGAACCGAATCATGTGTTTCGCTACCTGTAGCACCATTTAGATTCTGATACAAGAAATCAGAGAAAAATGGTGCAATAGGAGCCATCAATTTAGATAGTGTTGTCAAACAAGTATATAGCGTTTGGTAAGCGGCTAATTTGTCTTGATTTTGCTCTCCTTTCCAGAAACGTCTTCTACACAAACGGACATACCAGTTGCTTAAGTGACTGTCTACAAATTCAAATATCTTACGTCCAGCGTTAGTTGGTTCGTAACTCGACATATCTTCGTCTACCTCTTTGACTAGTGAATTGAGCAAAGAAATAATCCAACGGTCAATTTCAGGACGTTCTGCCAAAGGCACTTGCTTTCCGTAAGAAAAAGAACTAAAGTTCAAGCCATCAAATCCATCTACATTGGCATAAGTGGCAAAGAAATTATAGGTATTGTAGAGTGTGCCAAAGAGTTTACGTCTGGTTTCGTCTAGACCTGCTTCATCAAATTTGAGGTTGTCCCAAGGCTGTGCATTCGTCAACATATACCAACGAGTAGCATCCGCACCATATTTGGCTAATGTTTCAAATGGCTCGACGGCATTTCCTTTTGATTTGGACATTTTGAGCCCAGTTTTAGCGAGTACCAAACCATTGGAAACGACATTTTTGTAAGCGACAGAATCAAAACACATCGTTGCGATCGCATGCAAGGTATAGAACCAACCACGAGTTTGGTCTACTCCTTCTGCTATGAAATCAGCAGGATAGGCTACTTCTCCGTCTTTTCCTGACAGAGCATTATCAATCATTTCTTTATTCTCAAAAGGATAGTGCCATTGTGCGTAAGGCATAGACCCTGAGTCAAACCAAACATCAATTAAGTCTGTCTCACGAGTCATTTTTTCGCCCTGATCGGTCACTAAGATGACATCATCAATATATGGACGGTGCAAATCTTTTGGTACTTTTTGATCCAATCCCAATGCTGTGTTGGCTTTGTCTATTTCTGCTTGTAAGGTAGCAATAGAGTCGATACATTTTTCGACACTACCATCTTCATTACGCCAGATAGGCAATGGAATTCCCCAATAGCGAGAACGAGACAAATTCCAATCTTGGATATTCTCTAGCCATTTTCCAAAACGCCCCTCTCCTGTCGATTTAGGTTTCCAGTTGATCGTTTTGTTCAGCTCTACCATTCTGTCTTTGACAGCAGTAGTTTTGACAAACCAAGAATCTAAAGGATAATACAAAACAGGTTTGTCCGTACGCCAACAGTGTGGGTAACTGTGGACATATTTCTCTACTTTAAACGCTTTATTATCGGTCTTCAATTGGATGGCTAACTGGACATCTACAGACTTGTCCAGCTCCTCTCCTTCTTTGTAATATTCATTTTTGACATAGAGTCCAGCCAATTCTTTCATTTCTGGGCGGAAACGTCCTTGTTGATCTACTAGTGGTACTAAATTATCATTGCCATCATCTACCAACATTGCAGGTACACCTGCTTTTTTCGCCACCATAGCATCATCTCCACCAAAGGTAGGGGCTATGTGCACGATACCCGTACCATCTTCTGTCGTGACGAAATCGCCTGAGATCACACGGAAAGCTTCTTCAGGATTTTCGGCTGGCAAAGCATAAGGTAATAGCTGTTCGTATTGGATACCTACCAAGTCTTTTCCTACGAATTCTTGTATGACTTGATAAGGGATTTTTTTGTTGCCATGAGCATAATCTGCTAAGCTCAATTCTTCACTAGCAGGAGCATATTTACCACTGAATTGTTTCTTAACGAGGGCTTTTGCCAAAACAACTTGGATCGCATCGCCTGTATATTGATTAAAAGTCTTGACCAATACATATTCTATCTTAGGTCCTACACAAAGTGCGGTATTAGACGGTAATGTCCAAGGAGTGGTTGTCCAAGCAATGAAGTGGGTCCCTTCTGGAAGTACTGTATTTGATTTTGCTTTGAACTGAGCGACTACAGTAGTATCTGTTACATCTTTGTAACATCCAGGCTGATTCAGCTCGTGTGTACTAAGTCCTGTGCCTGCTGCTGGTGAGAATGGCTGTATGGTATAGCCCTTGTACATCAGTCCTTTTTCGTAAAGGCGATTAAGTAGCCACCATACTGATTCAATGTAGTTATTTTCGTAAGTCACATAAGGATTGCTCATATCTACCCAATACCCCATTTTGGTCGTTAGGTTATCCCACATATCCTTATACATCATCACCGTTTCTTTACATTCACGGTTATAATCGTCTACGGATATTTTTTTACCAATATCTTCTTTGGTGATCCCAAGCTTTTTCTCTACAGCAAGTTCGATCGGTAGACCATGGGTATCCCAGCCGGCTTTACGCTTAACGAGCTTCCCTTTCATGGTCTGAAAACGACAAAAAGCATCTTTGACACTACGAGCCAATACGTGGTGAATACCAGGTTTGCCATTAGCAGAAGGTGGTCCTTCAAAAAAAACAAAGCTAGGAGCTCCTGCTCGCTGCTGCATACTTTTCTCAAAAATTTGATTTTCTTTCCAGTAGTCCAACATCTGTTGGTCGATAGCTGGCAAATCTAACTGTTTGTATTCCTTGTAATTACTCACGGTCGTATTTTTATAATAATGGTAATAATGTCTAATGCTTTTGTGGGAAAACAAAGCACAAAAATAGAAAAGCTCTGACAAATTTTCATCTGTCAGAGCTTTTGATTTTATCTTATACTAAATAATAGCGGTTATGCTCTAACAGGTTTGGCTGAAAGGTATAATAATGCTAATAATATAGTTGCTTGTATTTTTCATATAGCTAATATAGTGTTTATAAATGTATGATTCAAAAAAGCAGGCTGTTTTTTGAATATAAAATTTAAAGCTTTTTATTCAAAATTACCTCATGGAGCAGGGGGCTTCAAACTTTGCTTGATAAGTATATCTCTAAATTAAATGGTTTTTGCTCAATTAAATAGATTTTACGAGTAAGACAAGTATTATCAAAAAACACTTTTTTGTGTAGTCTATTTTTTATATATTACTTCGTCTAAAATGACAATATTCATAATAATATCACTACAAAACTATTCTCAATAAATACCTATTTAAAACTATGAGTAAAAATAAACAAAAGAAGTTAGATAACTTAAAAAGTAAGGTTAGGATACTAAAAGATAAGTCCAATAAATACCGTGAGCTATTTATGGCAGATGGAGTGATTGACCAAAAAGAACAGAAACAACTCGATCGAATCGATAGATTAATTGATCGGATTAATAGTAACATTAGGAGACGAGAAGAAAGGTTAGTTCTGAGAGCAAAAAACGAAGCTACTACTAATGAAACGAATAATAGTAGTAGCACAAGTCAGAGTGAAGATGATGAATCTACTTCTAATTCAGAGACTACCGCACCAACTACGACCACAACACGCGAAATAGAAGGATCTGTTGGGAAGGGAGGAGATAATAACAATAATGATGTGTTAGTGGTACAAACATTACTGAAAGAAATATGGGGTTATGATGTTCCTTTGACAGGAGAAGTAGATGATAAGACGATTACTGCTATTGCAAAGTTCCAATATCGATATGTAGGCTCAATCAACAGACAAGATGCTAGAATAGACGCAGGTGGAAATAGTTGGAAATATCTTATAGGAGAGAATACCCCTACCATAGGAAGACAAGAAGATGGCACTTATGCTGGAGCGGAAACAGAAACAGAACAACAGTTAGCTGAATTTGCAGAAGCTGTTGGGGACATCAAAGTAGAAGTCGCTCCTAATGAATTTGTTGGCGTACGCCCTCCTTATCATCAGAATAATAGTCGCCAAGTGGAAGTAGAGGCGGAACGTGCTAAAAATTCAAGAGTAAATGCTATTATTAATAGAATGGGCTGGAATGATACCCATGGTAAAGCAACACCAGGAGCAATTAAACAATTCTTAGAGGATTGTATTGCTCAAAATCTGATTAGAGACAAGACTTCTATGGGAATGAATCAGTTTCTGGATAAATATGGGATCAGTTTAGATTGTTCTGGGTTGGCTATACAGGCGGTCAATTATCTAGAAGATGGAAATCTAGATAGGGATGAGAATGATGCTGTACAGATAACAAATGCTCGTAACATGAAGGACTATGGAACAGTAGTGAATGCTCCCAAAGATTTGCAGGCAGGAGATATGATGGTTATTAATAGTCATATTCGACTAATTATTGATGTGGATATAGAAGGAAATGAGGTGCAGTTTACTACTGTTGAATCTGGTGCAGCGTTAGATCTAGGTTATGGAGATGGTAATGGTAATGATAGTGGAGACGGTGTTGGTCAGCGAAGATGGAGATTCTTAGATAAAAATACCTTCTCAAATTGTCAATGTTTGAAAGGGAATGAATGGGGAACGGATGACAGTATTAATTCATATGTTTATAGACGTATAGATGCTGCTGCAAGGGCTAGGATCAATGCTTTATAATAGGAATAGGGCTTTTTATATTTGAAGATGACCATTGAGCATATTGCTTAATGGTCATCTTTGTTCTTAATGATCTTTTAATAGACTGCTTTACCCTGCCTCTAGCACATTAAATATTTCAAATATGCCAGCTTCATTTTTCTGAATCGAAATGGTTGTAGTAGGAGCTTCGTCCTCTGAAATTCCTTCCTCTGATAGAATAAATTGAACTTCATAGACTGGTTGATCTTTGTAAGTATTAGGGCTTTTTTGGAAGGCATTTGCAGAAGTAGTAGCTATTTTTTCTTGATAGTAGTCTTGTTGAAACTTGTAAGCACGACTTCCTGTGGCATAGAAAGACTCTATAGTAGGTATGTCTTTTGATAGCACTGCTTTTTGGAAGTTAGACCAAAATCCTTCAATTGTTGTTCGGTTAATAGAGGGCAGAGTAGGTGTAAGTGTATCTGGTTGTTCTGGCGATATCACAGAAGGAGATTCTTTTTCGGGGGCTACCACAGTGGAGTTGGTACAGGCAGTTAAAAATAATAATAAACTGAATATAAGCAGTTGATAATAGTTCATTTGGATTAGTTGTTTAGATCTAGAAAAATAGGTGAAAATCATTCGTTTTGAAGTGGTTTATTGTTTGGAAGAATAGCCATTCGTACAATCAATAATAATTAATTATTTCCAGAATACTAAATGACAATGGGAGGGATAACAAATAATAAATATACTTCAAGGACAGTAATTCAAATTATTACTTGTTTATTTGATAAATAATTAATATATTGCCTTGTCTTAAGGCTAGACTGACAAAATTTTTGTTAAATACCAAGTAGGTCTTAGACTCAATCAAAAAATTATAAAACTAACTAAATACGAATTAAAATGGCTAAGGAGAAAAATTTCGACTTCGAAGAACTACAAAAGCTGAATCTAGCTAAATATTTGAAAGCTTATTGTAAGCCTGTACAAGTAAACAAGGCAAAAGCTTGTATTATCTTAACAGATTATAAATTGAGTGGTAAAAAAATGCCATTTATCTTTTTACCTTTCAAAAAATTGCCAGAAGCTGCTGAGGTATTCAAAGAAATCAAAGCAGATAAAACACACATCCTTAAGAAAGTAGGATTCGCTGCAGTAGTAGTAGATAAAAAAGCAGGTGAAATATCATTTGTAATGAAAAAAGGTGGACTGGACACAGCTACTCTGAAATCAAAAGGAGAGAGTTTCTTTGAGTCAAACTTTAAACTAGCGATCAAAACAGATCAGTCTGCAGCAGAGTTAGTAGCAGATAAAAAAGATGCTGTTAAAGAAGAGAAAACAACAGAAGGAACAAGTGGAACAGCTGATGCTAGTGCTACTACAGTAGAGAAGCCAAAGAAAAAGCTAACTCCTGAGAAGCGTGCTAAGATTAATGAAAATATGGCAAGCATAGAGGGTGAGCTAGATAAGATCGCAAAAGCACTCAAAGTAGATGTTGCTTAGTAAGCTGGTCTTACAAGAAGAATAGTTTTATTCTTCCTTCCCCCAGTTAAAAATCTTTAATTGTTAAAAGATAATAAACAAACTATGAGAGATAGAAAATTAGCAAAACTTGCTAACCTAAGAAAAAAGGTGGCAATGTTGAATGATAAACTTAAGCACTACCATAAATTATTTATGGCAGATGGTAGAATTGACGAAAGAGAGCAAAAACAACTCAATAAAATGCAAACATTGATTGCTAGAATTGAGAAAAACATAGATAGAAGAGAAAGTCGATTATCTGGTGCAGAGCGTAACAAAGATAAGGCAAATCAGATTAACGAAGCAGCTGGAAATACTGAGGACGGAGCAACTACTGAAGATGGAGCTAGTGCTGAAGGTGAAGCAGCAGCTACTGTTCAGGAATTGACAGGTTCTGTTGGATTCAAAGGAGATAATAAAGTAGAGGATGTCAAAGTAGTACAAGAGCTTTTCAATAAAATTGGAGGAAATTTCCAAGGAAGTGGAAAATGTGGTCCTAAGACAGTCAATGCTATCCGTAAATACCAAAGAGGTTTAGGAATGTCTAGACCAGATGGTAGAATTGACCCAGGAGGAAAAACATGGAAAGCACTTTCTGGTGGAACTCCTGATACTGGTACTGATGAGGATACTGCAGCTGCAGGCGGCGGAGGCCAAGGTGATACCTCTGGTGGACCAGCAAACAAGCCACAGTGGATCAAGGTAGCAGAAGGTGAAAAGGGAGTGAAGGAGACTAAAGGTGCTCAACACAACCCACGCGTTTTGGAATATCACGCTACTACTGGTGGATTCAAGGATGATGAAACACCTTGGTGTGCTTCTTTTGTCAACTGGGTAATGGAAAAAGCTGGACAGCCTTCTGTAGGAGGTACTGGTGCTCGTGCTATCAACTGGGCAAAATATGGTAAAAAACTAGATAAACCTGCTTATGGCTCTATTGGTGTGCTCTCTTATGGAGGCGGTAAAGGACATGTTGGTTTTGTAGTTGGAAAACAAGGAAACAATATTTTGCTATTAGGTGGAAACCAAGGTGATATGGTGAAAATTAGCACCTTTGGTATGAATAAATTTATGGCTTTTGTTGTACCAAATAGCTATGATGTACCTGCCAATGCTTATACTTTCAGTGAAGCAGAAGGAGATTTTGCTAGTGGAGGTGGAGTAAACGAAACTAGATAATACCAAGCTATATTTTTATAGTTAATAGAATACAAACGCTGTAAGATTTATCTTGCAGCGTTTTTTTATGTTACCAATCTTTCTCCCACGCACAGAAAAGCCTTCTAGTTATATAACTAGAAGGCTTTTATCTTAAACTATAGATCTGTAGTTAGTGAACTATAATTATTCACTGATATACATTTCAAATCTAGAAGGTTCATTACGAGCAGGAAAATAGTTATTATCTCTATCCGTATCAGCTGTCTCTAAATAAGGGTCTAAAATCACCTCCTGAAGCTCTTTCTCCGATACAAACACCTTAGATACCTTAGAGGCATTATAACGCCAAATTTCGGCTGGAATATGATGAATTTCAGAAGTTCCATCTGTGTACTTTAGCTCAAGAATGATTGGCATGACTAATCCACCTTCGTTCTCAAACTCCATTTCATAGTAATTATATGCTTTATCAAGAATAGCTTTCTCTTTGTCATCTAACGACTCTAGATAGAAAGTATTCATTTTTTTCTGTTGTTCGGTCACTCTGTATTTATCTCTATCATTGTATTTATCTCTCAGTTCAGGATTGCGTTCCATGACAGTTTCTTTTACAGATTTTTCTTGATTATTACGAATCTCAGAAATATAAGGCTTATCATTTTTATCCCATTTCTTACGAGTCATGACCTCTTTGTTTCCATCATGAGAGTTGAGACGATACCATTTTACGTTATTGAGTGAAATATCAACATGATCAGTCCCATAGAACCAACCTCGCCAGAACCAATCTAAATCTACACCAGAAGCATCTTCCATTGTTCTGAAAAAGTCAGCAGGAGTAGGATGTTTAAACTTCCAACGATTAGCATATTCTTTGAAGGCGTAATCAAATAGCTCTCTACCCATAATAGTTTCTCTCAAAATATTGAGTGCTGTAGCAGGTTTTCCGTAAGCATTGTTACCAAACTGTAGGATAGACTCTGAGTTGGTCATAATAGGAACAATACCATTTTTATCACCTTTCATATAGTCTACAATATTAGGAGCTGGTCCTCTACGGTGTGGATAGTCACGCTCCCACTCTACTTCTGTTAGATATTGACAGAAAGTATTTAGCCCTTCATCCATCCAAGTCCATTGTCTCTCGTCTGAGTTGACAATCATTGGGAAGTAGTTATGTCCTACCTCGTGTATGATTACCCCAATCATTCCATACTTTAGTCTTTCGGAGTAAGTGCCATCTGGACGAGGGCGACCATAGTTGAAACAAATCATAGGGTATTCCATTCCAGTGAAATTAGCATGGGTTGAAATAGCAGTCGGATAAGGGTAATCAAAAGTATATTTTGAATATACTTTTAAGGTATGAACAACTGCTCTTGTACTATAACGTTCCCATAAAGGATTACCTTCTTTAGGGTAGTAAGACATCGCCATTACCGTTCTGTTTCCAAATTTGACACCTTGAGCATCCCAAATAAACTTACGAGAGCTACAGAAAGCAAAATCACGCACATTTTCTGCTTTGAATATCCAAGTCTTTTTCTCTTTCGATTTTGTTTTTTCTATTTCTGTTGCTTCATCTTGAGTAATGATGAACATAGGTTCGTTAGCATCTTTTGCTTTATTGAAACGATCGATTTGTTCTTTAGTCAAAACCGAATTCATATTTTGTAACTCCCCTGTAGCTCCTACGGTGTGATCAGCAGGTACAGTTATCGCCACTGTGTAGTTACCAAAAGATAGCGTAAATTCACCTCTACCCAAAAATTGCTTGTTCTGCCATCCATCTGTCATGTTGTAAGAACACATACGAGGAAAAAACTGAGCAATATGATACATATAGTTATCTTCTTCTTCAAAATGTTCGTAACCAGAACGGCCACCATATTTTCCACCATCGTTGACATTGTAAGACCATTTGATATCAAATGAAATTTTACCATTCGATTTCAGCGGTTTGTCTAAGTCTACACGCATCATAGTTTTATTGATGGTGTATTTCATTTTGGTTCCACGATTGTCTTTGACTGTTTCTATTTTGAAACCACCATCAAACGTTTCATGAAAATAAGTTTTCATTTGACGGTAGTTCATCTCTTTGCGTACTTTAGTCGTTCTTGTTTTTTGATTGTCAGAACCTAATTCACGTACATTTTGATCCAGTTGTATCCACAGGTACGTCAGCTCATCAGGAGAGTTATTATAATAAGTAATCGTCTCCTCTCCTAGTATACGTTGTTTTTCATCATCAATTTCTACTTTGATATCATAGTCTGCACGTTGTTGCCAATATTCGTGGCCTGGTGCTCCCGCAGCATTTCTATACTGATTGGGTGTAGGCAGCTCCTCATACAATTGTTTGAATTTCTCTGCTCCTTGTACTTGAGCTTGACTGACAACACTAATGGCCATCAGACTTATTAATGTCATCAAAAACGTTTTGAACATAGTTATTAGTTTATGTTTATGGATAGAATAATGCTTGTCCAGTATTCCAGAGTATAGGAAGACTGATTAAAATAATTAAACTAGAAATGATTGAAGACCAAACAGATTGGCTTATCTTTGTTTGTCTTATTACCATAAAGTTAATCATTAATACAATGGCGAGTATAATAATTTGACCTGTTTCTAGTCCTAGGTTAAATAGCAGAATAGTTTCGGCAATTGATTCTGTCGAGGTAATCATAGATTTTAAATAGTTAGAAAAGCCTAGACCGTGAATCAAACCGAATGATATTATTAATATAAATTCTTTTTTTATTTGAAGGTCGTGTTGTTTTTTGTCAGGAGTATTCCTATAATAGAAAATGTTCCACATGCAAGTTAGTATGATTGTGATTGGAATCAAGTGTTCTGTAATAGCAGAGTCAACTGGAACTAATTCAAAAGTTGCTATTGCCAGTGCAATAGAATGACCAATAGTAAAAGCGGTTACTAATAGTAAAAGCTTCCTCCATTCTAAAACACTTTTGGAAACTGCTAAAGCAACTATGAATAAAATATGATCATAACCATTTATGTCTGTAATGTGCTCCAACCCCATTTTGATATAATAAAGCCAACTATCCATTTTTCTTTGGTTTAGAATTTGTAATAATTGCAAAGATGAAGCATTTGAAAATTAAATCTATAATATGAAAGCTAAAATATTTTTACTAACGCTAGTTTGTATTTCACTTATGTCATCTATGGAACATCCTATTTTCATTTCGATGGCACATGTTGATTATAAAACTAAAAGTGATCGTTTAGAAATTGCTGTCAAAATATTTAGTGATGACCTACAGAAGGTAATTAGTAAGAAAAATGACCAAACGATTGAAATAGGTACAGATAGAGAACATAAAGATGCTACACGTTATATTCGAGAATATGTAGAATCAAACTTCAAAATATACAACAATAATAAAGAACTGGAACTGGAGTATGTGGGACGAGAACTAGAGCGAAAAGACTTTTTTGCTATGTGGGTTTATTTCAAGGTAGAGAAAGTTAAACGATTGAAAAACTTAAAGTTGTATGATAATATACTAATTGACTATGAGCGTACACAAAAAAATAAGATATCATTTAGAGTAGACAATGAGCGTTATCGTAAATTTGACACCTATCTAGATCATGAAGAAGTGCTCTTATTCCAGTAGGTAGGTTTAATATATCAAAAAAAGGTATGTGTTCCATGTGGAACGCATACCTTTTTTAGTGGCTTTGTTCCACATGGAACACGCTGTATTTTGTGTTCCATGTGGAACGTAATTTAAGTTTTTATAGCACCTTCTTGATTAATGTCTGAGATGATCGTTTTGCTTTTTATTCCATTTTCTTCTAGAATAGCTTCCATAGCACTAGCGGCATTAGATGCTTCTAAACTGTTTTTGCAAATAGCAAAAACACCAGATCCTGTGCCTGCAATACTACAGCCCAACGCATGGTTGTTATAAGCGGCTTGTTGTATTTCTTTGAAAAAAGGAATTAAATTGGACCAGTGGTTTTCTGCAATATTATCCTCCAATGCTCTAGCAAGTAGGTCGAAGTCAGACATGTATAGTGCGTGGATTAAAGCACCAATATTGGCAACTTGTTTTAGAGCGTGTTCTAAATGTATTTTTCTAGATAAGTTATCTCTGACATGCCTGCTAATGAGGTACCTGTTTTTAGGATAAATGACTACTATTTTCAACCCTTTTGGTAGTGGGAGTCGGTGAAAATCTAATGATTCATGATCTCTAGTAAGCACTAATCCTCCGATTAGTGAAGGGACTATACTGTTGATTCTGTATTGTCCTTCTGCTAACTGCTCTCCTATTGCAGCGAAGTGAACAAGCTCTCTTTTTTGTAGAGGACGATTCAGGGCTTCATTGACAGCCATTACACCAGCTACTGCAGAGGCAGAGGAAGATCCTAGCCCAAAACCAATAGGAATGTGTTTAGTTAGTTTGAAATTTAATCCAATTTTTGGATCAAAGCCCCTCTCCTTTTGAAGGAAAGTTAATAGTTTTTGAGCAGCTAATCCAGCTGTGTTTTTATTGATTTCTGTCGAAAGTTTTGTTTTGTTTTTGATGATTTCAGTGATATGAATCCCTGGTTGGTCTGCTTCGGTTACAATTATTTCATCACATGGTGTGTTGATAGCCAGACCTAAAACATCAAATCCGCAAGCAATATTGGCTATAGATGCGGGGGCTGAAATTTTTATATTTGTCTTTAGTTTCATAGTAATTGGACTAAGAATGAAGAAAGTTTGTTAAATTTGTGAGTACACAATATTACAAATAAAACGTCAATAATAACGACCAAAAACTTTTAGAATGCTTAGTCAACGCCAAATTTTTTTGAATCATATTGCTCAGACCAGCTCCTCTCCTCTTGCACTGGAAATTGAGAAGGCTAAAGGAGTTTATTTATATGATACAAAAGGCAAAAAGTATATTGATTTAATTGCTGGAATTTCAGTGAGTAATTTGGGACATAGTCATCCTAATGTTATTACTGCCATCAAAGAGCAAACAGAGAAATATCTACATACATTAGTTTATGGAGAGTTTGTTCTTTCTCCTCAAGTGAAGTTAGCGGAGTTATTAGTGACCCATCTCCCCGATTCATTGGATTCCGTTTATTTTGTTAATTCGGGTACCGAAGCCACTGAAGGAGCTTTAAAATTAGCTAAGCGAGTGACGGGTCGTTCGAATATTGTTTCTTGTTATAAAGCGTATCATGGAAGTACGCATGGTGCTATTAGTTTAATGAGTGAAGCTTATTTTACGGCACCATTTAGACCATTGTTGCCTAATGTATCTCATATTGAATTTAATGAGGTTTCTGAATTAGAGCGAATAGATGAAAATACAGCTTGTGTTATTATGGAAACAGTTCGAGCTGAAATTGGAGTAATGAAGCCTCAAAATGACTATTTGAAAAAAGTACGTCAACGTTGTGATGAAGTTGGAGCTTTATTGATTTTGGATGAAATTCAAGTTGGTTGTGGGCGAACAGGTAGTTTATTTGCTTTCGAGCAGTATGATATTGTTCCAGATATTTTATTGTTGGCGAAAGGATTTGGTGGCGGAATGCCATTAGGAGCTTTTGTTGCTTCTAGAGAAAAAATGATCACATTTACAGATAATCCTATTTTGGGTCATATTACTACATTTGGAGGACATCCAGTTTGTTGTGCAGCGGGTTTAGCGAGTTTAGAGGTTTTGACTACTGACAAAATAATTATTGACGCAGTGGAAGAAAAAGCAAATTTATTTAAAGAATTAATTCAACATGAAGCTATTTTAGATTTTAGAAATGCAGGTTTAATTATGGCAATTCAATTGGATAGTTTTGAACATGTAAATGCTGTTATTCAAGAATGTTTAAAAAATGGATTGATAACGGATTGGTTTCTATTTAATGCAGAAGCTATTCGAATAGCACCACCTTTAATCATTACGGAAGAAGAAATTCGAAATACTGCCCAAATTTTGTTAAATGCTATAAAAACTGTTTATGAATCCGCCTAAAAAATATGAAACTGTACTAAATGATTTGACATTAGAAACTGTCACTTTTGTCGTGATTTGGATAATCGGAATTTTTGCAGGAGGTTTAATTATCCAATTTTTGTTGCAACAGTGGAATGTAAATGGAGTAAATGAACTATTAGAAGCACACAGTAATGTTGGCATACAGCAAATTCGATTGATTCAGGGAATTAATAGCACCTTTACATACATTATTCCAAGTGTTATTGTTGCAGGTTTTCTTTTTCGTAAACGATGGGCTGAAAATTTATTTTTGAATGAAATCCCAGATTGGAAGAATTTACTCCTCAGTCTTTTGATAATAGGAGTGAGTGGAGCTTTTATTTCATTTGTATATTATTACAATACCATTTTGTTACCTCAAGATCAAGTTGCTACAGATGTCCTTCAGATGGAGCAGAAATTAATGGAAATGAATTCTTTAGGAGATTTTTTGAGTAACCTTTTGGTTTTTGGCTTAATAGCAGGAATTGGGGAGGAATTATTCTTTCGGGGATTATTTCAGCGTTTTGTTACACAATGGAGCCAGAATATCCATTTAGGAGCTTTAATCACAGCACTTTTTTTTACACTAATGCACTTTCAGCCAGAGGGTTTTATCCCTAGATTGATTTTAAGCCTGTTTTTTAGTTATTTTTTAATTTTGACGGGTAGATTGTGGATAAGTGTAGTTATTCACATAGTTTTCAACAGTTATCAGGTTTTTTTATACTATTTCACCCCAAATTTGGTTGGGAGTGTGGATAAAGTTAGTTTTGTGCCTTGGAGTTATGCACTATTTAGTTTGTTATGCACGGTTTTATTGTGGATAACTTTTGTAAAAGTGAATAACTATTATTCATATAGTGAAATATTAAATAATAAAAATATAAATGAGTTTAAAAGTTAGAACATTTACTGGAGTTATTTTTGGCTTAGTAATGATAGGAGGAATTTTAGCTAATTATTATACCTGTGGTATTTTATTTTGGATGGTTGCAGCCCTTTGTTTATGGGAGTTGAGTGGTCATGTACTAACACAAGATGGTTCCACGTGGGCAAATAGAAATCGGAGAGTAATTTCCATTCTGGTAGGATTATTTTTCCCTACATTGACCTTATTAACCTTTATTTTTGATGTACAGAATGCCTTTAAGGGAATCGTATTGTTTCCAGCGATTGCATTTTTATTGTTTTTATTTGAGTTAACAGCCAAATCAGCAAAACCATTTGAAAACGTAGCTTTTACTTTACTGGGCATTATATACATAGGAATGCCTTTTTCGCTGTTAATTTATATGGCAAGTCCATATCTTAGAGCATTTGATGGAGATGGGAATAAGTTCGTATTAGCGACTATATTAATGGTGTGGGCAGGAGATGTATTTGCGTACCTAATTGGGTCTAAAGTCGGCAAAAATAAGATGTTCCCACGTATTTCACCTAAGAAAACATGGGAGGGAACATTTAGTGGAATCACAGGAGCAATATTAGTTGGAGTTATATGTTCTCAAGTATTTGATACGCTAGATTTTGGCTTCCCATTTTGGATTGGTTTAGCTAGTATTTGTACAGTGATGGGAGTATTGGGAGATTTGGTAGAATCTATGCTAAAACGAAGTATAGGGATTAAAGATTCTGGTACCTTATTGCCTGGGCATGGCGGGTTTTTAGACCGTTTTGATGCCTTTATTTTTGTGATTCCTTTTGTGTACGTTTATGTTACGATTTGGTTTTATTTCTTGTAGTAGACTAGATTGACTACTTGTCATCCAAATCTTCTGTATCAGGGTTAGTAAAGCTATCGGGAAGTAGATTTCGCTGTGCAAAATCACACCATTTACAACTTTTTTTGCCACAACCTTCTGAAAATTGATGGTTTTGAATATTACTGTACACTTGCTCAATTAATTGTTCCACGTGGGCATTATCATCGGGAGTGAATTCAATTGTTTTTTGTGGGAATTTACCGTTTGTATCAGGGGTCAAATAGTCAATACTAGCCGAACGAATAGGATAGGGGTACAATTTGGATTGTTCTACCAAGATTTTATAAAATACTAATTGACGCCAGTAAATGCCTCCTTCAGGTTTGGCATTGGTGGGTGGTTTTAGACGATCTTCTTTTAATTTTCCTGTTTTGTAATCAATAATATGAATTGATTTCACCCCTAAATTACTGGTTATGAGGAGTTTGTCGATTGTTCCTGTGAGTGGGATATGTTTGAAAGCAGTATTCTTTAATGCTTTTTCTGTTAATACTTCATCTTCCTCGATTTCTTTGGTCCAAGAAGTTTGTCGTTGTTCAAAATAAAGGGGTAACTGTCTTTTGCCAAGCTCTAGACGCTCGTGATAGATTTTGTCTGATAGGAATATACGTTGTTTTTGCAATTCAAATTCAAACAGATCAAGTAGTTTTTGCATAGGAGGGAGGACATTATCATTTTTCTTGATAGCAATGTCAAAAACTCGCTTGATGGCATTGTGTATAGCGGTTCCATAGGCAGCTTCTTTGCTAGAAAAAGAAGGTACTTTGAGTACATATTCAAAATAGAATCCCAACGGACAAAAAAGATAATTATTGAGGGCTGATATACTTAGTTTGAAATCCGCTAATAGGTCATTCAGTATCGCCTTGGATAGGAGAGGAACGACAGGCTTAATTTCTTCCTGTTCGGTTAATAATAGTAATTGCCATTCATTGGCCATAGCAGCATTCTTCATATCGTGTTTAATAGCAGGATTAGGGATTGCCATTAATTCTTCTACATAGGCACTCAGGGGCATTTGCTTTTTATCTTGATTATACTCAAAATAAGAAATTTGTAATAATCGTTTCGCTCTGGTCATTGCTACATAAAACAACCTTCTGGAAGCTTCATAACTATCGGATTCGTTAGAAAACGTAATCGTGTCAGGCAATGTAAATCGACTATGATTATTGCTTTTAGGCTCCCAATACTCTTTGAGTCCATTTATGAGAAATACATACCCAAATTCAAGTCCTTTGGAGGAATGAGCCGTGACTAAATTGATTCCATCTTCTGCTGGGTTGACTTGGAATAAACCTAGTGGAATATTATTTTCTTCGAGTTGTTGCAATAGAGTAATGAGACCAGCTAAATCTAGTCGAATATTTTTACTGCGTTCTTGTCTTACAAATTCAAAGAGTGTTCCTATGATTTGTGTATACCATATTTTTTGTTCATGTTGACTAGCAAATTGAATGAGCCCACTTCTATTCACAATTTGTTCAAATAATTTGAGCAGGCTCTTATTTTTTTGGTTATAAATGGCTTCATCTAAGAAATGACCAAAAGCTAGAATTTTTTCAGGCTGATGAAGTCCTAAAGCTTCTATAATTGCCTTATTTCGAATCGTATCCCTCCAGCTAGGTACTTCGTTATATTTTTGTTGTTGGAGCTTATTTTGGGTCGTTTTGGCCATCCAGGCCGCTAATATACCCGCATCAGCAGGCTGAATACCAACAAAATCATAGTATAAGAACTCAAAAAATAAATCTTCACCACTGTAAGGACGTTTATGTTCTAGGACAATGTACTGCATCAACTGTCTTAGATTAGAGACAATGGGTAAGTCCAAAATGTTGACTCTACGTTTGGTTTGGTAGGGAACCCCTCGTTTATCTAATAAGCAAATGAGGTTATTGGCTTGCTTATGCACCGCATAAATAATGGCTATCTCACTGTAAGCCACACCTGATTCATGAAGTTGTTCTATTTGTTGAACAAGAGCAATTTCTTCTTGTAGTTTATTGGGGTATCCAATAATTTGGACTGGTACATCCAGTGTCGCAACAGCTTCATTAGCAGCAGTCAATACTTTATCAATTCCGAGTTCTTCAAGCTGATTGGTAATGCGAATTTGGTTGTGTTCGATACTCTGTCGTGCAGCATCCAAAATCAACTGAGAAGAGCGATAGTTTTGCTCCAAAAGAATGAGTTCAATATGCTGCTGATAATTTTGATAGAAATCAGTCATATTTTTGACTCTAGCTCCTTGAAATTCATAAATGGATTGATCATCATCACCCACTACAAAAATATTGGGATTGGTGCCCCAATAAGCCACTAATTGATTTAGAATAGAAAGTTGGGCCCCATTGGTATCTTGAAACTCATCAACCAAAAAATATTGATATTGCTCTTGGTAAGTTCGGAGCAGAAATTCATCTTCTTGAAATGCTTTGACGACCCAAAGAATCATATCTTCATAGTCATAGCGTTGTTTTTTAGCGAGAGCAGCTTCATATCGTTCAAATAATTCTGTTGCCGCTTCTAACTTATCCATTTGAGCCATTTTTTTATTGAATCTGGCCTGCTTTAGGTCTCCCTTCTTGTTATCACCAGATTTTCGCTTGTAGAGCATGTCTTCTTGACTAGGCAGTAGCTCAATATAGGTGGCTATTTTCTCTTTGACTAGATGAGGTGACCACCTTTCTGCTTTCATCAGCCGAAAAAGGTCCGTGAGATGTTTTTCGTAATAGAATGGATTTCGATCCATTTTCAGAGGATGTTCTACATCCAAATCACTTAGTATGGTACGAATAATATCAATACGTTCTAAATCAGAGAGTGCTTCTAGTTCATGTCGACCAAACACCTCTAAGTTCTCTTGAATGACTTTGTTACAGAAAGAATGGAAGGTATAAATATGGACACGATGTGCTTCTGGACCAATAAACGAAACTAACCTTTTACGCATAGCATGCACAGCAGCATCGGTGAAGGTCAAGCAGAGTATATTATAGGCTTGTACATCCTGTGTCAGTAGGATTTGCCCAATGCGAGCGGATAGTATATGCGTCTTGCCAGTACCAGGACCAGCTAGGGCTAGGACAGGACCTTCTGTCTGTTCTACGGCTTTTCTTTGAGCAGGATTCAATTGCTCTAATATTTGCTGAAAAGCATCATGATATTGTTCTCTGAGAATATTGGATGGTATTGCCATAGTAGACAGAAGTGCTGTTTTGAGTATAGATTTGCTGAGCAAATTAATTAAACAAAAACATAAACCCTAAATAACAGAGAGAAGAATACAAAATTAAGCTTAACTTCGTTTCAAATTAATTAGATACATGTATTTCAAATCGTTGTTTAACTCCATACGTCAACTCTCTTTTTTTGATACTTTCAAACATGCAAGTACCTATTTTTCAGGGACAGTACTATTTCAGGCATTGGGATTGGTTACCTTACCATTCTTTACGGCATATCTTACAGAGGATGAATATGGTATAATTAATGTTTTTGCCTCCTTAGTTAGCATATCAGCGGTAGTACTTTCTTTCAATATACATTGGGGGACAGAAAGGTATTATCATGAAGAAACAGATGATTATCCTCAGTTTTTGGCGACTATATTCATCGCATCTAATGTTTTGTTTTTTTTCTTAGCGGCGGGATGCTTGTTCTTTGCAGATGCAATCAGTCTCTGGCTTGATTTACCTGCTAGATTGATCCCGTGGCTAGTACTTTATGCTTATTGTGCAATGTTATCATTTGGTTTTTTTAACAATATAATGATTGCAACCAAGCAGAGTAAGCGATACACTACCGTACATGTGATTTCACAGTACATGAAGTTAGGAGCTATTATTAGCGGTATCTTATACTGGAGTTACCAAGGCTATGAAAATATCTACATGGCAAAGATAATGGCGGAAGGTGTTATTAGTGTAATAGTAGTAGGCTATATGCTGAAGATTGGACTAAGCTATATGAAGTTTGAACACTTTCGTTGGAGTTATATCAAGTATGCTGCTTTGTATGGTATTCCATTAATACCTTTTGCTTTAAGCAATTATCTCTTGGTTACTTTTGATCAAATTTATATTAATAAACACCTTGGGCATGGGGAGGCTGGACTGTATAGTTTTGCTTACAAGATCGGAATGATTTATATGGGTTTAGGAGTTGCTTTGATGAAAGGTGCTTCGCCTGAGTACTATAGCAAAATGAACAAAAAAGACTATGCTGGGATAAGCCAGCAAGTAGATAGTATGGTTAAACTATTGGTGTTAGGAGGATGTTTTTTGATTTTGTATGCGGTAGATGTCGGAACTTTGTTGTCTTCTAGTGATGTATTTTTGGCTGCTCTACCTATTGCCCCTGTTATTGTTGCTGCTTATCTGTTTAATGCTATTGCTACTTTTTACAATAGAGGCATTCTTTATATCAAAAAGAATACTTACTTATCTAGTGTAATTATGGCTAGTGTGGTCATTAATATTATACTGAATCTACTATTGGTACCACAATATGGTTATCAAGCAGCTGCTTACACTACTTTGGCTTCTTATGTCGTAATGATGATATTATCCATATTTGTCACTACGTATATTCTCAAATTGCCTCCCTTACCATTAGGACGAATTCTAAAATATATTGTATTTTTAGCGATTGTCATCGCGTTCAATTACCTATTAGGAGAACCTAATAAGGGGTTACATATTGGATGGATGCTCTATAAAGGGATGCTTTTTATCATATTAGCACTTGCTTTATTTTATAATAAAATAGGACTTTTTTTCAATAAAACAAAAATAGAAGAAACCAATGATAACAGCCAATAATCCTGCACTCAAATCATGGATTGCAGTAGCTCAAGATAGTGACTTTCCTATCCAAAATTTACCATTTGGAGTAGCTCAAGTAGCTACTCAAGCACCTAGTGTTTCTACTATCATAGGAGATACGGTTATTGACTTAGCAGCCTTAGCCAACGCTGGTATTTTTGATCAGATTGCAGGACTAGATACAGCCGTTTTTTCCAATCGTTATCTAAATCCATTTATGGGATTGGGCAAGACGGTAACCCGTGCCGTTCGTAATCATTTGGCGACTATTTTTGAGCAAGGAAATACTACTATTGCTGGCAATAGTGAATTGATGGCTAAAGCATTGCATCATATTGATGAGGTGGAGTTATTACTGCCTGTTAAGGTAGGCGATTATACAGATTTTTACTCTAGTAGAGAACATGCTACTAATGTAGGAACCATGTTTAGAGACCCTAACAATGCATTACTACCCAATTGGCTACACTTGCCAGTGGGCTATCATGGACGTGCTTCTTCTATTATTGTGTCAGGGACACCTATCCACCGACCAAAAGGGCAACAAAAACCAAAGGAGGATCAGCCACCTGTTTTTGGACCTTGTAAGTTATTGGATTTCGAATTAGAAATGGCTTTTATTGTTGGAAAATCAACGGAACTGGGAGAGTCTGTGACGACTGATACAGCCGAAGATTACATCTTTGGTGTTACGTTATTCAATGATTGGTCTGCTAGAGATATACAGAAATGGGAATATGTTCCACTAGGGCCATTTTTAGGAAAAAGTTTTGCTTCTACCATCTCCCCATGGATTGTGACATTAGATGCTCTAGAGCCGTTCCGTACAGAAGGGTATGAGCAAGAACCAGAAGTATTGGATTACCTCAAATACGAGGGGAATTGCAACTATGATATCAAACTTCAAGTGGCTATACAACCAGAAGGTCAGCCGGCACACATTGTTTGTCAGTCTAATTTTAAGCACATGTATTGGACCATGACACAGCAGTTGACACACCATACTGTAAATGGATGTAACCTTAATGTAGGCGATATGTGTGCTTCAGGAACTATTTCAGGGCCTACACCTGATAGTTATGGTTCGATGTTGGAAATCTCTTGGAGAGGAACCAAACCTGTCCAGATGCCTGATGGGACAGAGCGTAAATTCATAGCCGATGGGGATACGGTAGTCATGAAAGGATGGGGTGAAAAAGATGGCGTTAGAATTGGATTTGGCAATTGTGAAGGCAAAATATTACCCACTAAATAGTTTTTAAATTATAGATAAAATAGAGCGTGTCTAATTAAGTATTAGACACGCTCTTCTTAAGTACAAAGCATGAAATCATTTCTGAAATTTTTACTCTTTTTGGCCGTTGGATGTGCCATTTTATTTTTTGTATATAGCAATCAATCTGCTGCTTATGCTCAAGAATGTTTGTGTAAGGGCGATTGTGAATACGATAGCTTGATTGATAAGATTGGAAATGATTTTAAAGGAGCGAATCCATTTTGGCTTGGCATGATTTGTTTGGCTTTTATGTTTAGTAACCTTTGTCGAGCATTGCGATGGAATATGTTGATAGAGCCTTTAGGATATAAACCCAAGACTTTCAATACTTTTTTTGCGACTATGGTTGGCTATCTAGTTAATTTGGCACTGCCTAGAGCAGGTGAAGTTGCAAAACCCGCAACATTAGCACAGTACGAAAAAATTCCACTAGATAAACTGGTAGGAACGATAGTTACCGACAGGATTTTTGATGTCTTGATGTTACTTTTGGTGACAGGATTGACTTTTTTGTTACAATTCAATAATTTTTATGACTTCTTATTTGGGGCAGCTACTCCACAGCCTAAATGTGTGACAGGAGTAGTAATCGAAAAAGGAGCGAGTATTCCATGGTTGTTGCTCTTCCAGATAGCAGTAGGAGTAGGATTGTTAGTTTTGGTAATAATCATAGCGAAATGGAAAACTATCAAAGAAACAGCGATCGCAAAGAAGATTATTGGACTAGTTACGAATGTGATTGCTGGGGTTAAGACTGTTTTTCAACTCAAAAAACCACTATTATTCGTTGTTTATACGGTTTTGATTTGGCTCATGTATTTCTTAATGATGTACCTATGCTTTTTCTCTTATGGTCCTACAGCAGGTTTGCCAGCTACAGCAGGTTTGTTAGCCTTTACATTTAGTGTTTATGGTATGGTTATTCCTTCCCCTGGTGGAATGGGAACGTATCAAATAGCAGTAACCGCCGCCTTGCTTATGTATGGTGTAGCAGAAGCAGATGCCTTTACCTATTCTAATATCATCTTTTTTACCATCACTATATTCTGTAATATATTCTTTGGCTTATTAGCTTATTTATTATTACCGATTTATAACAAAGGCTATGTCCCAGTACTTCCAGAAGAACATTCAAACTAAAATACAGGATTGGCAAACAGCTCAAAAAACAGTAGCAGACTGGAAGACTAAAAAGGAACGTATTGTATTTACAAACGGCTGTTTTGATTTAGTACACTTTGGGCATCTACATTATTTGGCAGAAGCCAAAGAACTAGGCGATAGGCTAGTAGTAGGACTCAACTCAGATGCTTCTGTACAGCGACTAAAGGGGATGCATCGACCTATCAAAGATGCTAAAAATAGACTTCATCTGATGGCAAGTTTACAAATGGTGGATTTAGTCGTAGAGTTTAGTGATGAAACCCCTTTGGCATTAATCGAATTACTTTCTCCATCTATTTTGGTAAAAGGAGGCGATTGGGCTCCACACCAAATTGTAGGCAGTGAATGGGTGTTAGAGAATGGAGGCGAGGTACTCAGTTTACCTTTTATAGATGGTTATTCTACGACTAAATTAGAACAGAAAATTAAAAATAGTTTATAGTATTGATTGATACAAAGCTATTAATTGTGCTGTTAGTTTCTGTGGGTGAAATTGTTCCCAAGCATAACTATATCCTGTCGCTATTCTTTGCTGGGTAGCTTCTTCATGAATTAAGATTTCTTCTATCGTTAGTGCCAATTGTTCCACATGAGTGGCATACCATGCTGCGGAGCCGCCTGCTTCAGGTAACGAAGAATTAGATGCTGTAATAACAGGTGTTTTACATAACAAAGCTTCCACAATAGGTAACCCAAAACCTTCATAAAGGGAAGGATACACAACGACGGTTGCCTTTTGATAGAGCTGTTTGAGAGATAGCATACTATCTATATTTTTCAACCAAATCAAATCTTTACTTAAGAGTGCTTTCTGAAGGTGTGGATTCAATTCAATATTAGGCTTCCCTTTTCCTACTAGTACAATGGGGATTCTTAATGATTTTGGTAATAATTGCTGGGCCTTAATAACTTGGAGTAAATTTTTACGCTGCCCCAATCCGCCTACTACTAGAATGAAATTTTGGGGAAGATTTAGGAGATGTTCCACATGTTCCACGTGGCGCCAAAATGAACTGTCTGAAGGCAGATCTTTTTGATAGAAAATAGGATGGCAAGCTTGGTAGAGTACCTCGATTTTAGAGGGCTCTATTGGGTAATAAGTTAATAGGTCATTTTTAGTATTTTGACTAATAGCAATAATTTTGTCTGCACTTTTGACTGCCTGTTGGACTTTCCAGTTATAAAGCGTTCGATCTATGAATGGGTAAGTTTTTGGGAGTTTCTTAAAAATCAAGTCATGGATGGTAACTACACTTTTTAGTTTTTTTATGTGGTGGATACCGATAGGCAATTCATTGCTTAATCCATGAAAAATATCTATGGATGAATTTTGAAGTTGTTTTTTGATGCCAAATGAACGCCAAAGTAGGGCAGGATTCTGCTCAGGTGTGATGGTCGAAAAGGCTTTTTCGTGTAGAAAATAAGGGTAAGTAGTTTTTGGAGATGGAGTATATAGAAAAGAGTGATACTTAGGGGCATACTGGTGCAGATTGCTCACCAATGTACGGCTATAATTTCCTAATCCTGTCTTATTCTGAAAAAGACGTTTTGCATCAAAACCAATTTGCATAAGAGACAATCTAAGTTAACTACTGGACATTACTATAAAACTATTTAACATCTATGGATCACTAAAGTACAAAAAGTCTAGCATGATCTACTAAATGGTTTATAGTACCTTAGTATTTTGTATGGTATTGACTAGTGAACCATCACACAAAAAGGCAAAACTGGAAAGTTGTTATTATAAACAGGGATTTTGTTAGAGGAAGTTGTTCCAATTACACGAGTTTTGCAATATAAAATAAAAGACTTATGGCAAATAAAAATGTGATCTGGTGTGATTCCGAAACACTATCTAAAGACATTAGCGGAAAAATTTATATTGTAACAGGTGCAAATTCAGGCGTTGGATTTGAAACTACACAACAACTAGTCAAACAAGGAGCTCACGTTGTCATGGCTTGTAGAAGGGTTGAAGCAGGAGAAGAAGCTGCTATGGCCTTCAAAGACCTAAAAGGAAGTTCCGAGATAATTAAATGTGATTTAGCGGATTTAGAATCCGTAAGAAATTTTGTAAAATTATTTTTATCAAAACATAACCGACTTGACGGCCTAGCTTGTAATGCTGGAATGGTGAACATGGACAATAAACCGAAATACACCAAGGATGGATTTGAAATTACAATGGCAGCTAGTTTTTTTGGTCATTTTTTGATGAAGTCAATAATGACTATTGCCAAACCAATATTCAATGCTTTAAATTTTAGTGATAGTAGTTGGGAATCTGCACAGGCGTCATTACATTGTTTACTTTCAGATGAGGCATTGCAGTATTCGGGACAATATTTTAGTCAGCATAGTGTGTTGTATCAAGACAAAGAGTGTAAAAAAGGAGGGTTTCCTATGAAGTCCCCTAATCCACATGCTAGAGATATGGAGGCCGCCCAAAAGTTAGTGAATTTGAGTAAAGAATTAGTAGGAATCAGTTAAGTAGTCAAACAACTGTTTCCGCAATGAAAAGGATAAAATGAACGAAATTTTAAGAATAAAAAGTATTTCGCAGTTTCATGAAATATTGGGGTTGCAATTACCTAATCATCCATTAATTTCACTAATTGATGAGACTGAGACTATATCAAAAGCTGAATGGAATGATGATTTGTTTAATATCAGGTTTTCTTGTGATATGTACACTATTATGTACAAGGATAAAATTAGTGGCTCTATTGGATATGGAAGGGGGACCTATGATTTTCAAGAAGGAACTATAATCTTCTCCAGTCCAGGACAGGTATTTACATCTCCAAGTAAAGCAGATTTGAAAGGTAAAAAAGGGTGGACATTATTGTTTCATCCAGATTTACTTCGGAAGTCAGCTTTGGGAGACCAAATTGATAAGTACACTTTTTTCTCTTATGATATCAATGAAGCACTACATTTGTCTCCTAAGGAAGAAGCCTTTTTTTTTAGTTTGATTTCAAAGATAGAAGAAGAATATTCTCAGAATATTGATCAGCACAGTCAAACATTAATCATATCTAACTTAGAACTTTTGCTGAATTACTGTATGAGGTTCTATGATAGGCAATTTTATACGAGAACCAATATAAGTAAAGGTTTCGTTGCAGATTTTGAAAATATTTTAAAAGAATATTTTAAATCTGAGCAGTTAGGGAAAGATGGAATACCTCCTGCCAGTTATTTTGGTCATAAGCTGAATATGTCAACTAATTACTTAAGTGATCTACTGAAAAAAGAGACTGGAAAAGGGATTAAGGAACATGTTGATAGTTATATTATAGATCGGGCGAAATTAATTTTGTTGAATTCTGATCAAAAAATTAGCGAAATAGCGTATAATTTGGGATTTGACTATCCACAGAGCTTTACTCGTTTATTTAAAAATAAAACAGGAATGAGTCCTGTGAAATACAGGGATCTAAACTAAAAAATAGAACTCTTGCTTTAAATCCAGATTCAAAGTCAATATATAGCAGATATTAACTTTGAATCTGGATCATAGTATATGTGTAGTTACAGTGTATTGAAGTTAATGGTATCAGAATCACCGGACAAACCTACTGTATCTGCAAAAGTGGCTCCATCATTATCATAGTGAACCACTTGACCTCCTATCCACCAGTTATTAGTTAAATTATAGTGTCCTTGCCCAACAGCTACTTCATACTCTTTATTATCTGTTGCCAGAGTGATTATGATTTTAAGGTAAAAATTCAGTTCAGAAGGTTCTTCACCAACGCCACCACCTTTAGGGGCATATTCGTGTACTGCTGTTTTACAATAGAGGTTGAAATCCTCTGCAACCGATTCGGAGCCGTCTCTCGGGCAGTCTACCGTTATTTTCCATTCATAATCGGAATTAGGGGTATTAGGTATACTGACCGTTCCAGGTTTGTTATCGGTTACGACTAGAGAATTGGAGACATAAGTAACCGTTTTGATAATAGAACCTTTCAAGATTAAAACATTATTAGCCATGATATAAATTGTATTTGGGTTCTTGAATTCAATAAATAAATGCAACAGGGAAAAAAAAAGCGGGTCAATTATTG
>CAYOJF010000067.1:0-27119 GCA_964404215.1 uncultured Aureispira sp.
TGAACTAAGGATTAAACGCCTTGATTATCAATAGCAAAGCGATAAAGTGAGGAGCTAAGCACTTTTGAAGTGCTTAGCTCCTAAAGTTATCTCTACTTTCAAGCAAAAGTGACGTTTGATATTATTTGTAAATCAATGACTTATGTTATTTTATAATCCTTAGTTCACGTTAATGCTAGTAAAATAGCATGCTCAGCATTCAAAATTAAACATTAAGCCATTCAACATTGTAAAACGACTAGTTAAGCAACCTCTAATTCTTATTTTATCAAAATATCTGAACCCTGCGTAACATCAGTTATTAATATAATCTACGATCTGTTTCAAAGCTATCTTTGCCTCCTTCATAACAGGTAATATGGGCCAAATGTGAGGCATTCTATCCCCTTCGATCAGAGTCACAGCTACCTTAGCTGTTTTTAGTTTTTGATAAGCTATTTTTCCATCAGGATACATAATATCATGCTCAGCTAATAGTAGTAGTGTAGCAGGAAAGCCATCAAAATCGCCATAAAGTGGAGAGATAATAGGATCTTTGAGTGCATAATCTCCTGCACACATCTTTTTGGAACTCAAAATACCTTTTCGAGAAAGCATTGGATCTACTTTATCTATTGCTGCTATTTGACTATTGGTCAAAGAAGCATCCATTACAGGTGAGATCAATACGATTTTTTGAGGAATTGGAAGAGATTGAGCAATGAGGCGTTGCACTAGTGTTGTGATCAACGTCCCTCCAACTGAATCTCCAATTAGTATAATTTGACTCACTGAATGTACTTTCAAAGCACTCTCATAAATAGCATCTATATTCTGAGCCATGACATCAATTGTATTTTCTGGAGCTTTGGGATAATCACACAACCAAACTGTAGCATTGGTCTGTTGAGAAAGTGTTTTTACGGTATCCCAATGAATTGAAGAAGGTCCTGATATAAAAGCTCCCCCATGCACATAGATTAACAAGGGGCTCGATTTTTCGTCCGAATCAATTGCCGTAATCTTACTATTTAGCACGGAGAAGTGTGTTACATTTTTTTGACGATAAAAACGTCCCTTAGGAGTATGGATATCCTCTTTTCTTATTTTTATAAAATCTACTGGATCTTGACTAAAGTCTTTTTTCAGTCCCTTCATTTTTAGTACTGCTAATAAGAGACGATAAGTTAAACTGGGCATGATCGGTGGTTTTTAGGAGGTAAATGTGATAAAATGCCATCAAATATTAAACAAGTACGCTCCCAAATAGATACCATTGATCAAAATTATAGTTTAACGCCATTTCCTTAAATAAAACTATACATAATATGGTACCTGACTACCTATTTAACTGTCTAAGTATTTGAGATTGATATTCTTTTGGAGAACATTGTTTTTTGCGTTTAAACATACGAATAAAATAAGAAAGGCTATTAAATCCACATTGCATATAAATATCTTTTATTTTGCTTTTAGGGTTTTGAAGTAAACTGGCAGCTAGCTTGATTCGTTCATTATTGATGAAATCAATCGGAGAAATATTTAGCTCATTCTTGAATACTCGATGAAAGTTGGATTCGCTCATATAAGCCTTGGCACTCAGTGCTTTGATTGTTAAGTTTTCTTGTAAATGTTGTCGAATATACCCTATAATAAAAGCCAGGCGATGGGAAGAACTCAATTGTATTGCTTGATCAGAATAAATTTTCTTATTTTCTGTTTGTAGAATTCGAATAATCAATTCTCGTAACATAAAGTCAGCAAATACATCCTTGGAAGGGTGATTTTCTGTAAACAAGAACAATAGTCGTTGTATTATTTGTTGTATTGCCCGATCATTAGTAAAATGAAAATTATAATCTGTAAATTTCCACTCGTCGTCTACCTTTCCACGACTCTCATTTAGAAAGTCTACTGTCTGTGCTATTTTTTCTTCCGCTATGGCCATTGCCAAACATCGAGTAGGATTTTCCATTGTAGCTTCTGGAAAATCAATACACATAATTTCCTCTGATGGTAAAATCAATGACTCTCCTGGCAAAAAATCAAATGCTGTCTTGCCATTGAGGTGCATTATTTTTTTCCCTTCTATCATACTCGCTAAAACAGGTTGATTAAATCGAAGCAAAATTTGCTCGGCCTCCTGATGTGTTTCAAAAATGTGCATCTCTGCCTGCTCTAAAGTATAAGAAATTTGGTTTTCCACCAATGTTTCTAATCTCCTATTATGTAGTATTCTATCTGTAAAAAACATATTATTATATATTTAAATCAGGGACATTATACATTTGCTCGATCGTTCATTTAGAGCATCTTTAAAAATTAACTTCAAGCTGCAAATGCTTGATTTAGAATTTAATTTCTCCTTTTTTGAGTCATGATAGCCCCCCCATCACGTCCGTGAGGATCATGGACAAGTTTCATTGGGGACAGGCTGCTATCAAACCCCAAAAGAGGCTTATTTAATCCAAAATCAATTCATTTTCGTCCAAGTCGTTGATTTTAAAGAACTTAATTCTTAAACATGCTCTTAGTCATTAGGTCACTTGTTTTTTCCTATTAGAAAAAAACACTACTTCTTCTCTATTCATCATCCTCTCTGCTTTCTCTACTTTAATATAAAAAATAACCTATAAAAAATAACATCCTGCAAATCTGTTAACAGGACCTACATGGTAAAGCAGAGTACTTTGCAAGGATTGTTCACAAAACTGCTAGTATTAGTCAACTCACTTCGTAAAAACAAATATAATTTTACAATTGCAAATTTAAGCAAACTTAAGTTCTACCTTAAAAATAAAAAGCAATACAAAATTACAAAACACCATAAAAACTAAAACTATGAGTAGTGTAGAAACAATTGTAAATGACAAAATTGAAAAACCAGTCTTCAAGAACCAATATGAAAATTTTATCGGAGGTAAATGGACTCCTCCTATCCAAGGGCAATATTTTGAAAACGTCTCTCCTGTTGATGGAAAATCATTTACCAAAATAGCTCGTTCTACAGCAGAAGATGTAGAATTAGCTCTAGATGCAGCTTGGGAAGCTGCTCCTAGTTGGAATACTTCTTCTGCTGCCGAAAGAAGTAATCTATTGCTAAAGATAGCAGATGTAATGGAAACCAACTTAGAAGTGTTGGCTCGTGCCGAAACTTGGGACAATGGTAAAGCACTGAGAGAAACAAGAGCTGCCGATATGCCCTTAGCTATTGATCATTTTCGCTATTTTGCTGGTGTAATTAGAGCAGAAGAAGGGACTGTCAGTGAACTAGACTCCTCTACTGTATCCATAAATGTATTAGAGCCCCTAGGTGTAGTAGGGCAAATTATTCCTTGGAATTTTCCTATACTAATGGCAGCATGGAAAATAGCTCCAGCATTAGCAGCAGGAAATTGTGTTGTACTCAAACCTGCTGAACAAACACCTGTTGGTATTATGATTCTAGCCGAATTAATCGAAGGGATATTACCTCCAGGAGTTTTAAATATCATCAATGGATTTGGATTAGAAGCAGGTAAACCATTAGCATCTAGCCCTCGAATCAACAAAATTGCATTCACAGGAGAAACTACTACTGGCCAATTAATCATGCAATATGCTTCCAAGAATATCATTCCTGTCACACTCGAATTAGGAGGAAAATCACCTAATATTTTCTTTGAAAGTATTATGGATGCAGATGATGCTTTCTTTGATAAATGTATAGAAGGAGCCGTCATGTTTGCACTCAATCAAGGAGAGGTTTGTACTTGCCCTTCTCGTATTCTTATTCAAGAGAGTATCTATGATGATTTCATAGCCAGAGTAATAGAGCGAACCAATGCCATTAAACTTGGTCATCCACTGGATCCTACTACCATGATGGGAGCACAGGTATCTAGTGATCAGTATGATAAAATACTCCAATACATCCAAATTGGAAAAGAAGAAGGTTGTGAAGTATTGGCAGGAGGAGTTCCCGCCATGAACGAAGGACTCGAAGGTGGTTATTATATTCGACCTACAATCTTAAAAGGAAATAATAAAATGCGGGTATTCCAAGAAGAAATATTTGGTCCTGTTGTCTGTGTCACTACCTTCAAAGATGAAGCAGAGGGGTTAGAAATTGCTAATGATACGCCCTATGGACTTGGTGCTGGTGTCTGGACCAGAGATATGCATCAGGCCTACAAAATTTCAAGACAAGTGGAAGCAGGACGTGTTTGGGTCAATTGTTATCACACCTATCCCGCTCACGCTCCATTCGGCGGATACAAGAAGTCAGGAATTGGACGTGAAACCCACAAAATGATGCTTAATCATTACCGTCAAACTAAAAATATGTTAATCTCTTATGATAAGAATGCCCAAGGTTTTTTCTAATCACTTAATCACCAAAAGTCAGATGTGGAGGATAACTTATCCCTCACATTTTTTTCATTTATTAGAGGCTATATATTCATGAATACAGTTAAACGTGTACTAATTACCCCTTCTGCTCAACTAATTGTCCAGCAACTTCAAAATAAATATGGCAACCTTATTTTTCACCAAAGTGGTGGCTGTTGTGATGGCTCTGCCCCCATGTGCTTTCCTGAAGGTGAACTTATGATCAACGAAATGGATGTTTTATTAGGCACTATTAGTGGATGTAATTTTTATATGTCTATTGATCAATTTGAATATTGGCAATATTCTCAACTCACTATTGATGTCGTAAAAGGTAGAGGTGCTAGTTTTTCATTAGAAACCTCGCTTGGCATTCGTTTTATTACTCAATCTCGTTTATTTACAGAAGAAGAAATCACTTATTTATGCTCTTAGTAATTCTCTAAAGTGATATCAATATTCCTGTTTTAGTTCTATTATCGCTAACCTAATATCTATAAAATATATAGTCTATGACGCACCAAATCAAGACATTCGAAGAATATCAACACATTTATCAAAAAAGTATAGAAACCCCTGAGTCATTTTGGGCAGAACAAGCGGCTACCTTTGACTGGATAAAGCCGTGGAAAGCTGTATTGGAATCAGATTTTGATACCCCTTCTTTTAAATGGTTTAGAGAAGGAAAGCTAAATATTACTGTCAATTGCCTTGATCGCCACTTAGCCACTAGAGGAAATCAAACTGCTCTTATCTGGGAGCCCAATTATCCCGACCAGACTTCAAAAAAATATACCTACCAAGAACTCTACGAAGCTGTCTGCCAGTGTGCCAATATGCTCAAGTCTAATGGAGTAAAAAAAGGTGATCGTATTTGTTTTTATATGCCAATGGTAGCAGAACTTACTATTGGAATATTGGCTTGTGCCCGAATAGGGGCAATTCATTCTGTTGTTTTTGCAGGATTTTCGGCCAATGCTCTCGCTGACCGTATCAATGATGCTACCTGCAAAATGATTATTTGCTCTGATTTCAATAATAGAGGCGAAAAAGTAATTCCTGTCAAAGCCGTTGTGGATGAAGCACTTAAAATTGGTTGTCCAAGTATCAAAACGGTTCTTGTCTACAAAAACACGGAACAAACGATTGCAATGCAGCCCAATCGTGACAAATGGTGGCATCAAGAAATCCAAGGAAAAGCCAATACTTGTCCTCCTGAAGTCATGGATGCTGAAGATGTTCTTTTCATTCTATACACCTCTGGCTCTACAGGAAAACCCAAAGGGGTAGTTCATACCTGTGGGGGCTATATGGTTTACACCTCTTTCTCTTTTCGCAATGTATTCCAATACCAAACAGGAGATGTTTATTGGTGTACTGCCGATATTGGTTGGATTACAGGGCATTCTTATATTATATATGGTCCGTTGTTGTCAGGAGCTACTACTATGATGTTTGAAGGGGTTCCAACTTGCCCTGATGCTGGACGATTTTGGGCAATATGCGAAAAACATAAAGTTAACCAGTTTTATACCGCTCCTACTGCTATTCGGGCTTTAATGGGATATGGTAATGACTTTCCAAATCAATATGACCTTAGTACCCTCAAAGTGTTAGGAACAGTTGGCGAGCCAATTAACGAAGAAGCTTGGCAATGGTATAAAAAACATATTGGAAAAGGACAGTTGCCAATTGTCGATACTTGGTGGCAAACCGAAACAGGGGGAATTATGATATCTGGCATAGGTGGTATCTCGCCACAAAAACCAACCTATGCAGGCTATCCACTCCCTGGCATCCAGATGTGCTTAATAGATAAGGATGGTGTAGAAATAGAGACACCCGATGTAGAAGGTCTTTTATGTATCAAACACCCTTGGCCCTCTATGATTCGAACTACTTATGGCAATCATGAACGTTGTCGCCAAGTATATTTTTCTGCTTTTAAGAACAAGTACTTTACAGGAGATAGTGCTCGTAGAGATAAAAACGGCATGTATCGTATTATTGGACGAGTAGATGATGTTATTAATGTATCTGGACATCGTTTGGGTACAGCTGAAGTAGAAAATGCAATCAACCAACACCCAAATGTACTAGAATCTGCGGTAGTCGGATACCCTCACCCTATCAAAGGTCAGGGAATTTATAGTTATCTCATTCTCAATGAAACCATTTACGATGAAGCTATTTTCCGAAAAGAAATCTTACAAATAGTTGCCAGAGAAATTGGACCTATTGCTAAGCCTGATAAGATACAGATAGTATCAGGACTCCCCAAAACGCGTTCTGGCAAAATAATGCGTCGGATCTTAAGAAAAATTGCCTCTAACGATACGTCCAATTTAGGGGATATTAGTACCCTACTAAACTCAACTGTCGTGCAAGAAATAATAGAGGGTACTATCAGTTAAATAATATAAATACAAAAAGCCTCTCTCTGCAATACTAGATATCACAGTGAGAGGCTTCTTTTTACTTTATTTTTTCAGATTTACTTCTTCACTTTCAATAAAGATACAGGCATCTGATTGTCAAATTCGCCATAAATATGTGGGTGTTGGAAGCCATAAGTGAAGTGACGGACATTTTTATCAATGAACTTGTAGAGTTCTTGAATATCAATCACAGCATCTTTTTTCCCTTTTTCATCCGCTTGATTGGCAGCTCCTTTGAGTGCCTGAATGAAATAGTAACTAAATACACCCTGTTCTAACTTATTAGCCTCTAACGAAATTTCTTCTGAGGCAGAAGACATCACTACTGCCAAACCACCTTTCACGTTATCAAAACTCTTATAATAATTTTTGATACGCTCTCTAACATTTTTGGTAGAGCGAGTCGCCGCTACTAAATCAGTTTCTCCATTTTCTTTGTAGTTTTTCAAATAGTCCTGATAGGCCATCACGCTACTCACATCAAAGCTTCCTGAATGGCAAGCATCAGCAACGCATAGTTTATACTTAGCAGGACTATCCTTCAATAAAGAATTAACCAACCCATGATGCAATAAATTCCCCTGTTTACCATCAAAGTCCGAAGGTAAAAAAGCTCCATTTTTACCATGACCAGCAAAGTAAAAAATAATTAAATCATTAGAGTCTGCTTTTTCAAAAAGCTCTGCTGCTGTATTCATAATATTGAATGCGGTTGCGTCTTTGTCTAACAATAGTGCCATTTGTTCTTCTGGTACTGCTCCCCCTTCTATACTTCTAAAAAAAGCATATACGTTTTGAGCATCATTTCGGGTAAAGTTTAGATTCGAGAAGTTCTCATACTCTGCTACTCCTACTACCACAGCCCAGATTTTCATCTTATTGTGTGTAAATTTGCCTTCAAAAAATTCCCCTGTATCAACATGACCATTTTGAAAGTAATAAGACCCTTTTCCGTGTGGTGCTCCATTGACAAAGTAGCCTTTGTATCTATCTCCATTAGCATACTTCATTTCCCCAAAGCCATTGTAAGAACCTTTAGAAAAAGCTCCGTTGTATACGTGGCCATTTTCATCCTTCGATTTACCATAGCCCTCTTTACAGTTACCAACCATACAGTCTAATTCGACTCTATTTTTGATTCGCTCTACTAGTTTACCTTTTTCCCATTTACCATACTTCACTTTTCCATTCTTAGAGACTTTAGCTCCCATACCGTCTGGTCTTCCTTCTACCCAATCGCCATCATAACGATCTCCATTGGCATACGTAAATAGTCCTTTACCATGCCGTTTGCCATCTACAAAATTACCCTTATAGTAACCTTGATAATTTTTACCTACATAGTATTCATAAACTCCCCAACCGTTTTCGCAATTCCCCTCTACACAACCTTTGCCCCTATCCTGAGCTTTGGCAGCATAACTGACAGCGAACAACATACTGACGATTAAAATGATATTATATTTCATATTGTGTGCGTTTTGTGAGTCTTCTTATTCAAAACAAATTGACCCTTGTGTGTTTTATTTAATTAATATAGCAAATATTATGCTAATGAAATACTATCTTCCTCTTATAGTCATATTTGACGTTGTTTAGTGTTTTTATTTATGTCTACAAACAGCAACACTAAACAACTTCATTGAATAACAAAAGCTACTTTTTGTATAATCAAAAAGTAGCTTCTTTTATTTTATTGAACCTGTGTGCATTTAGTATTCTTTGGTTACTTGATCGGCAGATAGGTGATTAATCATAGAAATAGTCGCCTCGCCACCTACTTTCCAAGCAGCCTGGGTCAGTTTGGGAAATTGAGTATTGTTTATTTGTTCTTGGATCCACTGAATAGCCTTGCTAGGATCATCCCGATCAAACTGTACTACATGTGGGTTATCCATCAAATTAGGGTCATCAGACAAATCAACGACATTCTCAATCATCAGCCAAGCTGGCACTCGATGCTTGACAGCATGCTTCCATTCTGTCAATACCCGTCTATTATCATCGCCACAGCAAGTAACTAGACCAATGAATAAATCTGATTTTCGAATACTATGAAATACTCGATTATCAATCACATCACTTTTTTTGTAAGCACTCACCTTAGGTACAAATCCATCTTGGCGGAGTTTAAACCCCAACAAGCTCACGGTGCTTTGTTCTTGCTCATTGATGGATGAAGATATAAAAGCTATCATAGGTTAAAAGATATATTTTTTAAGATATTGATAATACAGCGGAAAATACAAACGAAGTATCTCTTCTGAAACCATTATTTTTTGCAAAAATTGTGTCCCTGTCCAAAAATCATAACTATAATTCAATTTACAGTTTTTGTTCAAGTTTTCAAACATTGTACTCACTCCTGCCGTTACGCCTGTTTTACAAACGAGTAAATAGCCATCGGCATTGTATTCATGTATCAAAGTTGGAATATTACAATTGGCTAAATTAGTTTTGGAGACCGAATTTTGATAAAACTTACATTGTATCACCCACACTCGTTCAAAACTCTGTATCGAATCATCTATTCGGAATGTCACCAAAATATCACGCCCACCATCAGGTCCTTCGCCAGAGGCGTCTACCTTAACTTCAGTAATATTATTACTTTCATCCTTGGGCATTGCCTCAAAATAAGCGGCAACCAAATCTTCAAAAATCTGCCAATCCGCTATTTCCTGGTAACTTAGTTTCATGTTGAATCAAATACAAAGTGTTTAATTAGAGTATTTCTTTATAGTGTCTGGTTAGAACAAAGGAATTGTTACAAATAGTTCCCACATGAGAAAAGTTATTTTTGACTCCATACTAAAAACGATTAGCGTTATGGAGAAATTCAACTTAATTAAGAATAAAATCAAGTGAGTAGGACTTTTGTGTACCATTAGAACAAAAAACTTCTAAATCAAAAGTAAACAATATTCCAATTCTCAATAACTTTCCTTTATCTCCCTACCCCTTCTTCACTCGCATTACCATCCAAACATCCTTAACTGGTCTATTATTAACTCCAGTAGACACTTTTGCTATTTTATCAATCACTTCTATTCCTTTGATTACACGTCCAAATACAGTATAATCTCCGTCTAAATGGGGGGTTCCACCTTTTTCCATATAAGCCTTTTTTTGTTCTTCTGTATAAGTATTTCCTTTTCTCTTCGACATCATATCCAGCATTTGGGCACTCACTTTCTGTCCTTGCACTAGATAAAACTGTGATCCAGAAGATTCTTTTTTCGGGTTAACATTATCTCCCAAACGAGCAGCAGCTAGGCTCCCTTTGATATGAATATTGGTATCTACAAATTCGGCAGGAATAGTATACCCTGGTCCATCATTACCCAGCATCATGCCAGCAGAAGCATTTTTGGACATAGGGTCCCCCCCTTGTATCATAAAATTCCCAATTACTCGATGAAAAAGTAGACTATCATAATAGTTGTCCTTTATTAGTTTGACGAAATTGTCCCGATGTAATGGTGTACTAGAATATAACTGTACCTCCATTACTCCATAGGCTGTTGTAATCTCTACTATTGGAGCGTAGTTAGGAGATTTAGGATTGTACAATCCTTTGCTACAAGCTGTCAACAAAAAACTACCTAAGAGTAGTAAATAAATATAGTTCTTCATAATTTTTCTTTGTGTCATAAATCATTCAAAACACTATGGTACAAAAAAACTCCTTACTTTCAGAAAGTAAGGAGTTTTAAATATCTAAATTAAGTCAAATTCTAATTAAGATGCGGCTAAGTTATCATCCAAAATATCTTCAGAACCTGAATGGTGTCCTTCATATACAGCATCTCCAAATCCTAGTATTGGGAAAAAGATAAATCCTAATAGAACAAGCCCGACTGTAAATCCAGCTCCTTTTCCGAATTTGGTTGAAATACCATGAAAAAGAGTAATGAGTCCATAAATATTAACAATAGGAATGATACACAATACAATCCACCAAGCTGGTTTACCTGCAATCTTTGACATTACAATAATGTTATAAATAGGGATGATACTCGCCCAACCAGGTTGTCCTGCTTTTGTAAATGTTTTCCATATTCCTGCTATTACAAATACCAAAAATGCTAAGTAAAGAATTCCTCCTATAGCTGCCATGTGTTTTAAGTGTTTAAGTGTTTTAAATAAGATTACATGCAAATATACGGATATAAATCAAAATAGTTACAAACTAATTAAATTAAATCAAAATAGTTAAACAGTAATTAACTTATATCCTCTTTTAATATACAAAAAAGCTTTCAAATAATAAATTATTTGAAAGCTTTTTACCTTATTATGTAATCCCTTTGATTGGAAGACTATTTCTTTTTAAGTCCCAATTCTTTGATACGCTCGTCTAGAAATGCTCCTGCTGTAATATCTTCAAAAGCTTTAGGGCTTTCTGCCGTGATACAGCCATCTAAACAACTCAAATCCATCTCGCTACGTGGGTGCAAGAAAAATGGAGCAGAATATCTTGGATGCAACATAGATTCTTTATCTAAGTTGATCACACGGTGTATGGTAGATTTCAGACGTCCATTGGTCAAACGCTGTAGCATATCTCCAATATTAATCACAATTTCGTTTTCGTTTGGAGAAACATCTACCCATTCTCCATTAGAATTCATCGCTTGCAATCCTTTAGCAGATCCTCCCATTAGTAGTGTAATCAAATTAATATCACCATGAGCAGCCGCACGTACAGCACCTTCTTCTACTTCGTCCAAGCTCTTGACTGGATAATAGTGTAATAAACGTAAAATGCTATTCCCATTTTTGATCTTACCATCAAAATAGTTTTCATCTAAATCCAAATAAAGTGCAATCGCACGTAAAAGATTACGTCCTGTTTGCTCAAAAGTACGATAGATTTCTAATCCTACTTGTTCTAAATTAGGGACTTCATCCATCCAAATATTAGCTGGGTACTCTTCTGCTAAAGCTGGCTCATCGGTTACCTCTTGTCCTATGTGCCAAAACTCTTTCAAATCAGCTACTTTCTCTCCTTTCGCTGTTTCTCTTCCTTTAGAAATATAACCACGCTGTCCACCATTATTCATATCCTCATACTTCTTCTTAATGTCCGTTGGTTGGTCAAAAATTGCTTTAGAAGTTTCAAATAATCGTTGACGCTGTGCTTCTGTTACTCCATGATTTTTGACGACAACAAATCCTATTTGAGAAAATGCATCTCCCAAATTTTGTATAAACTGTTGTCTTTTTTGCTCGTCACCAGATACGAAATCATGATAATCAACCGTAGGAATCTTTTTTAAAGCCATATCTTTTATCTTAATATTATAATAATTAATTATTGAAGTTATCTACCGAAAAGCTAAATTTTAGGTAAAAAAAACTCTTCCAATCCCAATATACTGCTTTAGTTTTATTTAAATAAGAACTGACTCAAAAAACCCTATAGAATAATAGAGGTTATGACGAATAGATTCGTATGAACAAACAATATTCCTTCATATTGTTTTATTGAGCATCTTTCATAATAGTACTAAGAACGTGTCTATAAATAACTACACCATAAAAAATAGTTAATTCTACCGAGTTGATAAAAAAATATAGCTTTAGCGATCAAAAGCGAGGCTTTTAACGCATGAATTGCTAAAAATTAGATGTATTTTATGTAAAGTTGTTGAGTCTTAACTTTTGAGCGATTGCATTAATTCCTACACATACAACAATCTCAGCCGAATCACTTTCTATTTTCCGATGTATTCTATCAAAATAACCACTACCTTTTATCGTTCTACCATTATATTATCTATTATTTTTTATGGAAATGACGTATTAGTTTTCTAAATCCAGTTAGTTTAACTTACTTTTGTGCGTTCATTTCCGTTTATAAAGGAAATTTCAACCATATTTCAGTCTTATCTCATTATTGGTGGTACTCCTACCACAAAATGATAAAATTGAAACTAGCAAAAGATTAAATAAAATTATGATGCAGCGAATATTTAGTGTGGTTTTTGTGGGACTTTTCTTATTAATAAATCCCTCCTTCGGTCAAGAACCTGCTAACCCTGATACTCTAGGCCCTGCCCCTCTCATTGATTATGAGAATCCTCAAACTTACGAAATTGGTGGTATAGAAGTCCGTGGTGCCGACAATACAGATGCCAATGGTATTATTGCCATTTCTGGACTCAACAAAGGACAAACAATTCGCATACCCAGTGATCAGATATCGAAATCTATTCGCAAACTATGGAAACAGCGCTTATTTGTTGATGTCCAAATATTGGTACAAAAAATTGTAGGAGATATTGTATTCTTGGAAATTATCGTCCAAGAGATTCCTCGATTTACACGTCATGGATATAGAGGTGTGCCTAAACGCCAACATGATGATCTAAATGCTGCTACTCGACGCTATCTCCAAAAAGGTCGTGCTGCTACTATGGCCATGCAAATCAATGCCGTTCAGGCTATCAAGGAAGTCTACATTGAAAAAGGATTCTTGGATGTAAAAGTAGCTGTAATAGAAGAAAATGACAAGCTACTTAAAAATAGTGTTCGCTGGACATTCAATATTGACAAAGGCAATCGTGTCCGTATCAAGGATATCAATTTTTATGGTATAAACGAAGTCAAAAAAGGTAAACTCTACAAGCAAATGAAAGAAACCAAAAGAAATAACTTTTGGGCACTCTTCAAACCTTCCAAGTTTATTGAATCAGAATACAAAACGGATAAAAAAGCTATCATTAGTTATTATAATACTATTGGCCATAGAGATGCTACCGTTAGTAAAGATTCTATTTATCTAGTAGAAAAACGAAATGGTAAAAAAGCCATGATGATCGACATCCATTTGGATGAAGGTAATAAATACTACTTTGGTGATATTGCTTTCAAAGGAAATACTACTTACCCTGACCGTGTGTTGGATCAAATCATGGGAATCAAACCTGGAGACGTCTACAATGAAGAATTAATAGACTCTAGAATTCGTTTTGATAGAAATGGACGTGATATCAGCACTATCTACATGGATAATGGTTACTTATTTTTCGATGCAAGACCAGTGGAAAAAGGTATTACAAATGATACAGTAGACTTACAGATTGTTATTTCAGAAGGTCCTATTGCTATTATTGACAAAGTAATTATCAGAGGTAATGATCGTACACACGAACATGTTATCCGTCGTGAACTACGTACACTCCCTGGCAATAAATTTAGTCGTTCAGATATTGTTCGTTCACAAAGGGAGTTGGTTGGTTTAAACTATTTCAATGCAGAGAACCTACAAATAAACACACCAGTCAATGCACAACGAGGTACTGTAGACATTGAATATATAGTAGAAGAGCGTCCTTCTGATCAGCTGGAACTTTCTGCTGGATGGGGTGGTGTTGGTCGTGGTATCATTGGTACACTAGGGGTCACATTCAATAACTTTTCGCTACGAAACATAGGAAAACCAGAAACATGGAATCCGCTGCCACAAGGAGATGGACAACGTTTGTCTTTAAGAGTACAAACCAATGGGCGTTTTTACCAATCCTACAACTTCTCTTTCACAGAACCATGGCTAGGAGGCAAAAAGCCTAATGCACTCACGGTATCGGCTTATCATACCAACTTCAACAATGGATTTAGCCAAGAAAGTAGTGCCTTCCAACGCCTACAGATTACAGGTGCTTCTGTTGGATTAGGAACTCGATTGAGAGTACCAGATGATTTCTTCGTATATCAGGTGAGTCTCAATTATCAGAATATGGATCTGACCAGACGTTTTGATTTTGAGATTCCAACAGGGTCTTTCCATAATCTAGCATTGAGTCAAACACTCTCTAGAAACTCGATTGACAATCCTATTTTCCCTCAGAAAGGTTCTAATATTTCTTTAAGTCTTAAACTTACCTTCCCTTACTCATTGGTAGATGGTAGAAATGCAGCAGATTATGCAGCAATGGATCCAGCTGACAAATTTGAATTATTGGAATACCACAAATGGGATTTCTTAGCAGAGTGGTATGGTAAGCTAGCGAAAAACTTCATCGTCAAATTGGGCGTAAAAATGGGATTCTTAGGTTTCTACAATGCGAATGTTGGATTGTCTCCATTTGAGCGATATGAGCTAGGTGGTGATGGAATCTCTAACTTCCAAGGAATACAAGGTAGAGATATTATCTCTCTTAGAGGATACCGTGACCCAATTACAGATGTATCAGAAGCTAACCGTCAAGGTGCCGCATTATACAATAAGATGACACTAGAGTTACGTTACTTGATTTCACCTAATCCTAGTGCTACGATCTGGGTATTGGCATTTGCTGAAGCAGGTAATGCGTGGTCTCAATTCAAAGATTATGATCCATTTGCACTCAAGCGTTCTGTTGGAGCTGGTCTACGTGTATTCTTACCTATGTTTGGTACACTTGGTTTTGACTATGGTATTGGTTTTGACAAACCACACCTCAATGGCAGTACTAACTTTACCGACTATGGTGCATTCAACATTATTCTTGGATTTGAACCTAAATAATTGCAAGTATATCTAATACTATAAAAGCGGGCTATTACTTTAGTATAAGTAATAGCCCGCTTTCCTTTATCCTCTTCATAGTATGAAATTCATATTCTTTTTAGAGCATCTTTAAGTAATCTTACCATAGCCGTTAGGCTATCAATAATATATTGAATGAAAATATAGCTAGCTAATAATGTAACACATTGATTCCTAGTCTCCTTTCCATTGCCGAAAGAAGCAAAATCTAGATACTGGCTTTGTCACCTAAACTAAAAAAAGCATCTACTTCCCTATTGGAAGCAGATGCTTTTTTTGATATATTTTGAAGAGCGATTATGCTTAGTCAAAAATAATATTCGGTCTAATTTTACCTTTCTTCTCATTGTAGAAATCATTAATAATCTTAACAACTTCTTCTGATGAATCAACAACTGGGAGTAGGTCTAAATCACCCGCACTGATCGTCTGATGTTCAATCTCCATTACATTCTTAATCCATTCTCTCATTCCTCCCCAGTAATCACTACCCATCAATACAATTGGAATTGCTTCGATCTTTTTAGTCTGGACTAAAGTTAGTACCTCAAACAGTTCGTCTAATGTACCAAAACCACCTGGTAATACTACAAATGCTTGTGCATATTTCACAAACATTACTTTACGAACAAAAAAGTAGTTGAAGTTAAATACCTTGTTATTATCAATATAAGGATTGTAGCCTTGCTCAAAAGGCAAATCAATATTTAATCCGACAGAGGTTCCATCATTCTCCTTAGCTCCTCTATTACCAGCTTCCATAATACCTGGACCACCTCCTGTAATAATTCCATATCCTTCGTCTACCAATGCTCCTGCTACTTCTACAGCGAGTTGATAATACTTATTATCTGGCTGTAAGCGAGCAGAACCAAAAATAGAAACACAAGGCTCTATTCGATTCAATCGTTCATATCCATCCACAAATTCTGCTATCACCTTGAACATTGTCCAAGAATTCTCTCCTTTCAGTTCGCTCCACTTTTTCGACTCTTTCTTAAACTTCACTGGTGCGTTATTTTCCTTTTCTGTCATTTTTCTTATTGTATTTTAATCATAAAAAAGCTGTGTCATGGTTCTTAAAAATACCAGCACAGCTATGCAATTTATAAAAAAAATATTAAATGTATAATGATTACTCTTATTTATCTTGTTTTCAAAAAGTTATCATAAAAGCCCCCCTTTCACCAAGGGAGGCTTTTATTTAGAGCGTATCTGATAATTAATATCTTTGATATACTCCTCTTATCGAAGGATTCCAAGATGAAGAATACGTCCTCCTGTCTGATTGACAGGGCCAACACTCTTACCTATTACAATACCATCCTCTGGAGCAAAATAATCTTTAATTAGATTGCCAAAAACATCTCTGATTGATGCCAGCACTTCTCCTTTTTTGACCTGCTGCATTAAGTTAGCATGCACCGTCAAAAGTCCTCCTACATCGGTATACATCCAATATGATTTTCGACAAATAACAGTAGGTGTTTTCGCTTCTACCACAGGATCATCTATCATTTCCAAATAAGACATGGCATTGTGAATACCTATTATCCCTGATTTAATCATTTTATTCTGAAATGTATTCGGGTTTCCCACTTCCAACGTAATAGCAGGGATATCCATTTCATCTGCTGCTCCTCGAAGTGTCCCATCAGAAGGTGGATTGTGTACAATAATTTGGGCATTTTGCAACATCGCCAGCTTCTTAGTAACAGGGTGTTTCATATCAGCTCTAATATAATATGAATTGACTCGTCCTGTACTAGCGGTATGCAAATCTAATAGATAATCAAAGTGCTGAGCAATTTTATTAAAAAACCGATAAGCATACACCTGACTTACATTGCCATTCTGTTTACCAGGCATAATATGATTTAGATCTACACCATCATTAAAACGGCGTTTGCGGCGTATAAATGCAGGAATATTGACGACGGGTATCCCGACAATAGTTCCTCTGAGCTCTTCGACATCTATTTCTGAAAACAACCGTTGAATCACTGAGATACCATTCAGTTCGTTACCATGTACTGCAGCTGTCACCCCCAATACAGGACCATCTACCAATCCCCTTGCTACCATCATAGGGACACTAATCGGTTGGTGCATACCATCCGTAATCAACTCTACCCAATAGTGGCGAATTGTGCCCGGGGGAGTATTTTCGACTCTAAAATCAAAACTAACAATATGCTTTGGTTTTATCATTTTACTGTTTATTTATGTATGTAATAATATTATCAATCGCCAACTCTACTACAGGTCTTCCCGTTTGTTGAGCCGCTTGAGGAAATCCTCCAATACTCAATGTGTTGACTTCTGAAAGTACTCTTTTACCATCATCATCTACCAATGTATCCGCCCCAAATACAACAATGCCTTTTTCTAATAACAAAGGTGTGATTTTATCAATCATAGCCACCTCTTCTGCTGTTGCTTCTGCCACAACAGACGTACCTCCCTGTGCAACATTGCACAACCAAGATCCCGCCGCTGGCAAACGTAATGAACTCGCTAATATTTCTCCATTTACGACTAATATTCTTTTATCTCCCTGTTTGACGTTTTCTAAAAACTTCATGGCCAAATAGCCATCTGCTAATAGTGCTTCCTCAATAGTATCCAAATAGTGACTCAAAGACAGGGTTTCGCTACCATCTGTTACCACCTCGTCTGTTATTTTGACGATTCCTTTACCACCATATTCTTTTAGAGGTTTGAGTACCATCGTACATTTCTTTGCAAATGCTTCTACTTCTGCTCTCGTCTTGCACAATTGCATTTCTGGACACACCTCTGGAAAATTCAACAAAAATGCTTTCGTACTAGTCTCTATTATTCCTTGTGGATGATTGATAAAAATCAAATCTGGATTTATTCCCTGCAAGTATTGTAAAAAATGATCTGTAATCGGACGAGGTAATCGCATCAAAACAACATCAAAATCGCTCATAGAAACAAGGCTCTGATTTTCGACAAACTGCTGTCCAGTAGGATCAAACTGGAATTTGCCCGTCACCTGTATGGCTTCCAAATCAAGTCTCTCCTGTCTTACAAAAAAAGCATCATTTTTCGCATTACCCCGACTAGCAACATAAAGTAACTCACACTGCGGATGCTGTGCCAATGTTTCCATCAATGCATATAAAGAATTGTGTTGACTGTGACCGCTATGGTCAGTCAATGCTAGTATTTTATACTTTTTCATTACTGTAATATTTCTTTAAGTAAAGTAGCATCGTTGTTAAGCGATTTGAATAATCTTGTTCTAAATTTTTTCTTACTATTATAGAGGTTTTTACACATCTTATCAATAGCGATAGTTGACAGTACAGTCTGAATGTATCCTTCTATCAAATCATCTAATCCAATCCCAAGACGATTAAAATCTCTCCTATCCATCAACATCAAGCGATTGGTATCACTCCCCCATTGATTTTCACCTTCCTTGATCGACAAATTGGTTCCCAGTATCTCCCAAGAAGCAGCTCTATCATCTAACTTATCAACCAATGGTTTGGCAGCTCTTCTAGAGTAAACACATAGGGGGCGAATACCATCTTTGGTACTACTGACCATCATCCGAACATCAGTAACATAGGATTGTCCTTTGTTGTTAGGGATAGTCCCTACGTGATAAAATTTACCTTTCTCTCCTACTGAACTCCAGTTGTAGTTGCCGATTAAACTCTGTACGATAAACCGTTCATAATCAAAATCTAAATCCATGAACTCATCTAGCTCCGTTTGATTCGTAATCGTATAAACTCCCTGTCCTGCATTGCTGTAAGGTATTTTAATCACAGCGTGTCCCCCCATCTTTTGCACCCAAAGTGGAATCTCTGTTTTGGAAACATCCCAAATCGTCTCTGGTATATTGATTTGCAGCCCAAATGCCGCCAGTTCTGTATTGTAAATATCATAGGCCTTGGCTGCTACCATTTTGTTTCTTCCACCTGCTAAACAGGCTACAATTGGATTCAATAATTTGGTCTTCGTATGCAGAGGAATACGTGTCCAAGGACGCTGTGTAACGTAACGAAAAGCCGCTCTAAGTCGATGCCAATCCCCTGCTTCATCTTTGACACAAATCCATTCTTCTTCTACTTTGATATGGTCATTTGCTTCTCCATTAAAATAAGGTACCAATAAACAATCTTCCTCAAACACATCTGCTATCACGTGTGCATATCCAGAGGCTTCCATGTGATTTTTATCAAACAAAACTGCTAATTTGCCTGCCGTCTTCTTTAATTTAATTTGAGGTTTAAAGGTACGTTCAATCAACAATTTGTAAGCCCCTTGCTCTTCATTGTCATCCAGCAATGGCATTGATTTTTGTCCAGATGGACTAGAATTATTCTCTAGTACAACCATCTTGCGAAAGCCATCTGCTGAGGTTGCATTGATCAAATCTGTCCCACACCACAAAAAGTGTTTGCACTCATAGGACAAAATTTCTTCTAGCTTCTCCCGATCCACTTTTGGGCGGAGATGACAATAACGATTAATAATCTTTTGCTTATCTAAATTCAAGAAAAAATTCACCATTGGGTGAATAGTTGCATTCAAGGCTTTGGGATACCAATGGTTCTCCACCTCAAATGTGTTGGGTTTGATATTCTTGGTTGAATAGTTCATAAAATATAACGGTTTAAGTTTTTACAATTTGTACCACACTCCTAATTACTTTCTTTCTAATACTATTTTCTAGATCTCGATCTGGAGCCTTCAGAATATATTGGAATTTACACTCCAGTAAATCTTTTTTGATCGAATCTACACGAATATTATATGAATTGGGTTGAATCATATCTTTATATTCTTCTACTGCTGCTATCAAGTCTTCTTCTAGCTTTTTGACTGTTTCTATCGCCACTAGCTGAACTTCAAACTCTATACTCGTTTTTTTAATTTCTCTTTTAGTATAATTAATTACATCTAGTGTATAGACCATATTATTGGGTACAATAGCCACATCATCATTATCTGTCAGGATACTAATCATAGTCAATGACATATCAATAATACGCCCTTTATTTTGACCTACCTTAATATAGTCGCCGAGTGAAATATCATTAGAAAATGCCAACAACATTCCACTGATAATATTCGAGATATAATCCTTAGATAGAACAGCAATGGCTGCCGCAATAATAGTGAGTGAACTCAACAGACTAATCACATCGATTCCCATCAAGGTCAAGACAGAAGCAATGGTGATAATGATGGCAATCAATCCGTAAATATTCTGTAATCCACTGATAATACTATCGACCTGATCTTCTCTTAATTTTTTTCGTTTACGATGGATATAAATCAATGTACTTCTGATAAGCATCAATATCAATAAAGAAAAAAGATAACTGACAATGGTATCTAAATATTTATTTTCCAGTCCAATCCAAATGTTAGTTTTATTAAACTTAAATATAAAGAGTAAAGCCAACCCTGTTATGTATACTAATAATTCTTTCATTTATTTTTATTAAGATATTTGGAACCTTCTCTAATAGTCAAAGCAGATAATTTTTCATTGTTTTCTCTTATAAAATCAGCGACTACTTCCGCATCTATTTTTGCATACGTGCGTAGTGCCCAACCAGCTGCTTTCTGCACGAAAAATTCTTTGGACGCAGCCCTATACGAAATAGTCACCAATAAAGTTTCAGCTTTTGTTTTTTCTTTATATTTCAATTGAAATAGTAGTGCAATTCGTTGAATCCAAATATTTTGATCTCTAATCCAGCAATGGCTGTAATAATCAATTTGATCTGGATATCGAAGCAAAATAGCCCCTATAAGATTTGGAGCAATGATATCGATGGTATCCCACCAAGATTTTCGTCTTCCTAGGTCTAGCAAAAATGGTATCCAAGTTAAGTCTAGTTGTTGTTTTTGATGCACCAACAAGTCTAATGCATGATACTGCATTTCTCTACAAGGATGTTCCCACAGTAGATCGACCAATATCCTCAAATTTGCTCCTGTTGGGAATACATTATTATTCCAAAAGGCCTTTGTTAATGCTTGCCTTTCTGGTTTAAGCAAACCAAAAAATTGAAACTGATTACGCATATATTGTTGCATCTTATCAGCAGTCACTCCACTCCCTTGTGCTGTCATTTTTTTTTCCAACACCGAAACTAAAGTTTGTAAATCCATCACTACTTTTTTTGATGAAAAATCAGTATCTTAAAGTAATTTTATAGGCAAAAAATGCATCTAGATAACAAATGCTTAAACAAGCTAAAATAGATACTCCTAGGAAACAATTAATTCCATGATTATTTTCAATAAAATTGAAAATAATTGGAGTAGATTTAAAATTATGTTTTTTGCTAATAAAGTCTCTTTTTCAGCCAGTAGTTATGGTTATTGACAATCAGTAACAGAAAAAGAATTTTCACCTTACAATTTAAGATCAATTTAGACACGCTCTTAGATTCGCCAAGAAATAGATATACGACATTAACAACACTTCATTTTCTCTGTCTACTAAAACCTAACATGTGATTCTATTCCAAGAAAAACAACGATTTACACAGTGGTGGCTCTGGCTTCTCCTCATTGGACTAATCCTCCTCCCCCTTGTTGGCATTTACCAACAAATATGGAAAGGAGAGCCTTTCGGCACCAATCCTATGTCAGATAATGGACTATACATTTTCTTACTTATGATGCTGTTACTCAATTTATTATTCTACTCCCTTTCTCTCACTACTACCATTACCAAAGAAGGTATCCGTATGAAATTCTTTCCTTTTGTACCTGAAAAATTTTTCTCTTGGTCCATGGTAAAATCAGCCGAGGTCATTGACTATGGTTTTGTAGGAGGTTGGGGAATACGATTAGGCAGTTCTTACGGAACGGTGTACAATACTAGAGGTTCTAAAGGAATTTTCATAACGCTTCAACAAGGCAAAAAACTATGCATTGGGACACAAAAAGAAGAAGAATTAAAAAAAGTACTGCGTCAAGTATTCTTGACGGAATAAGAGCTATCTGTATTAACAAAAAAAACAAATCATATATATGTATCAAATAGGTGTTAGTAAAGTAGATATGACCTTCTCTGGTGAAGGATGTGGTATGCTAGGATATGGCATGCACTTTCACAATATAGAAGGAGTAGAAACCAACCAATATGCCAGAGCATTTGTTATCGAACAAAATGGCAAAAAACTAGTTTTCATCAATGCTGAGTTTTGCTTTTCTACCATTATGCTAAAAGCTCGTATTGTCGAAAAACTAACCATTAATCACCCTGAGTTAGGCTTCTCAGAAGAAAACATCATGATAACAGCCCAACACACACATAGTGCAGCTGGCGGTTACACACAGCATCTAGCCTACAATTTTTCCATCCCAGGTTTTAGGCAAGATGTCTATTTCCACTATTCGGAAGCAATTATAGAAGCTATCATACAAGCCGATCAGAACAAAAAACCAGCCTCTATCCACCACCATAAAGGGGCATTCGATAAAGATGCTCCCATTGCCTTCAATAGATCCATCAAGGCGTATAATCAAAATCCTGAAGTAGAAGAAAAAATTGACTTCAAAAACAGACACCTAGCAGCAGACCGAACCATGAAGCTACTAGACTTCAAGGATATTACAGGCAAGACCTTTGGTTCTATCAATTGGTTTGGAGTCCATACTACTAGTGTCTCTAATCGTTATCGAAAAGTATGTGCAGACAATAAAGGTTATGCCGCTACTTATCTAGAAGATTATCTCCAATCAGGAGAAGAAGAAAACCCTAAAGAGCCTATTGTAACAGCTTTTGCCCAAGATGCTGCTGGAGATATTAGTCCAAACTATATCTGGGAATTGCGACACAGAGAGTATAGGGGAAAATATAAAGATGACTATGAATCTGCTGCTTATAATGGTAAACTACAATTCAAGAAAGCCAAAGAGATATTAGGTGAAATTGATAAAAATAAAGGGCAGAAAATTGAAGGAGAATTAGATAGTATATTGATGTACGTAGACATGTCTGACATCATTATAGATGAGCAATATACGGGTGGATTAAAACGAGAAAGAACCAGTCAATCTGCTTGGGGAATGGATTTCCTAGAAGGGACTACCGATGGACAAGGAGCTAGCAAAGTGGTTGGACAGGCTTTTCGTCTTATCATGCGTTCGATGCGAGGAATAGAAGTAATGGGAGCACGACTCAGCAAAGATCCTGAACGCCAGCGTAACATTATTGATTACTACAATGCCCACCACCCCAAATGTATTGTCATTAATCATTCTACAGGAGTAGTAGCAGGAGCTAAACACCCTGAAAAGTTAGTTTTGCCAGGGTTTGTAGATCCCGCTATTAAGTATATTAAATACTCCAATAAAGTAGGTTATGGAAAAAAAACACCTTGGGTACCAACGATTTTACCTTTGCAGATTTTCTTGGTAGGCTCGCTCGCTATTGTAGGTTTACCTGCCGAAATTACTACTATAGCTGGAGAACGACTAAAAAACACTGTACTAGAAGTACTACAAGAGAGAGGAATCAAAGAGGTATTGATGACACCTTATGCTAACTCTTATGCTGGTTACGTCACCACTTATGAAGAATACCGATTACAGTTTTACGAAGGAGGACATACTTTGTTTGGCAAATGGACGCTAGCTGCCTACCAAATGAAATATAAAGAATTAGCAACAGAATTGCTCAAAGCTCCAAAAGATAGAAAAAAATATACCCTTCGTCCCGAAATGTTCTCTATGGACGAAATATGGACCGGAATGGATGATAAAGGAGTCTTAGAAGACCTAAAAGCACTCCATGATGATGAAAAAGATATTAGTTAACTGATGTTACGCACTATTCAAATAGATTTGTAGAATAACAGTTAGCTATTGGATAAGAAGTCGTTTTATAATTTTAAGTAGCAGGGCAGAATAAATGATAAGTAAAATCACAGAGATTTTTGCTATATAATGAGGCAAAAAACACAGGGATAGCCCTAGCTATCACGAGGCTTTTTAACGAAATTAGATACAAAAATATCGCTTGATTTTTTTATGCATTAATTTTGACTTGATACTTAAATGTTTAATTTTAAATGCCTAACGTGCTATTGTACTAGCATTCAAAATTAAACATTAGACTAGGAACAAACTCTATTCGTAATAATGTCTAATTATAGGTGGGAAATTAATAAATGAGTGTATGTTTAAGAAAACTAACAGAGTTCATTACAAATAAAGCTAAACAAACTCCTAGCAAAAAAATATACAATAATGAAAAAAGGGTATTCCTATTACCAATCTATCTTCAAAGGGCAAGAATTACCACTAGCCTATGTCGATTTAGATTTATTCGATAAGAATGTAACCGATATATTAAAGCGTTCTGGCAATAAGAAAATTCGTATTGCCTCTAAATCTGTTCGTTGTACCACACTGCTTCGTCGTGTTTTGGAGACCAACCACCAATACCAAGGGATTATGTGTTTTACTGCAACAGAAGCCGTCTGGCTAAGCCAACAAGGATTTGATGATCTGCTGATAGCTTATCCTACCTTTCAAGCAAAACATATTGCTGCAGTAGCAGAAGAAACCAAAAAAGGTAAAAAAATCTACCTAATGGTCGATAAGGAAGAACACTTACAGCAAATCCAACAAGTAGCACAACAGCAAAACACACCTATTGCCGTCTGTCTAGATTTAGATATGTCAAGTGATTTTTCTATACTCCATTTTGGTGTTTGGCGTTCTTCGGTCAACAGCCTAAATACTGCCACAGCATTTGTAGACAGCCTTTCTAAATACCCTATGGTAGCACTCAAAGGGCTGATGGGTTATGAGGCTCAAATAGCAGGGGTAGGAGATGCCGTGAAAGGTCAAGGACTCAAAAATAATATCATTCGATTGCTCAAAAGACGATCGATTAGAGAAATTGCGGCTAGAAGGGCCGCTGTCACTAAAATGATTCTAGAAAAAGTAGGGCCTTTAGACTTTGTCAATGGTGGTGGTACGGGTAGTTTAGAGACCACCAAACTAGAAGAAGCCGTAACAGAAGTAACCGTTGGTTCGGGTTTTTATTCGCCTTTACTCTTTGATGGCTACAATAATTTCCAGCATGAACCTGCGGCAGGTTTTGCGATAGAAGTGGTTCGACAACCTCAAAAACAAATTTATACCTGCCTAGGCGGAGGCTACGTAGCTTCAGGTATGGCAGGAGTAGATAAAATCCCACAGCCTTATTTGCCAGAAGGCTGTCGCCTCAATCCCAATGAAATGGCTGGCGAAGTACAAACGCCTATTCACTACAAAGGAACTGCTTTGAGTATAGGACAACCCGTGCTAATGCGACATAGCAAAGCAGGGGAACTTTGTGAGCGTTTTCAAGAAATTGTATTAATTAAAAATAACAAAATAGAAGATAAAGCACTGACCTATAGAGGGGCAGGACAATGTTTTTTGTAGAAAAATAGATATTAAAATGGATGCATTGATAAAAACAGTAGCTAAAAAAGCTACCAAATGGAGTAATTGGGCGGGTAATGTAAGTTGCTATGCAGAAGGTGTTTTTTATCCTCGCACCGAGACCGACATACATGAAATTATTGCCAAAGCAAAGGCAGAACAAAAAACAGTCCGAGTCGTTGGATCAGGACATTCTTTTTCTGAGCTAATAGCAACAGAAGACTTTATCGTTTCGCTAACCTACCTAAGTGGTATTATTGATATCAATAAAGAAAAAAAACAAGCGACAATCTGGGCAGGTACTACCATCAAAGAAGCAAATGAAGCTCTATTTGAAGCAGGACTAGCCATTATTAACTTGGGAGACATTGACGTACAGAGTGTTGGTGGGGCAACTGCTACAGGTACACACGGCACTGGTACTGCCTTTGGCAATGTCAGTACAGAAATCGTACATTTTACGATTCTAACTGCTGATGGACAAACGCTAAACTGTAGTCCTACAGAAAATCGTACACTATTTGAAGCAGGACGAGTCTCCCTAGGAGCTCTGGGTATTATTACTCAAATCACCTTACAGCTCGCTGATGCTTACAAATTGGAATACACTTGTCAAGCAGGTAGTTTTGAAGAAACGCTAGATAAGCTAGAAGCCTACAATAAGGAAAATCGAAATTTTGAATACTATTATTTCCCTTACTCCGAAACCCTACAGCTGAAGCTTTCTAATGTGTCCAACAAACCTGTCAATCACAACAAAATGTTGGCGTATTTCAATGATGTGATTATGGAAAATACAGTCTTGAGTCTTGCTTGTAAAGTCGGGCTTACGTTCCCGAGTATTCACAAAAAGCTCAGTCGAGCCATGTCCAAGAGTTTTCCTAAGGGAACCAAAGTCAACTATAGTCATCAGATATATGCCACCGTTCGCAATGTCAAATTCAAAGAAATGGAATACAATATTCCAATAGAACATTTCAAGGAAGTGATGCTCAAAATGAAGGCACTCATCGAAAAAAATAATTATGGGGTCTTCTTTCCAGCCGAATGTAGATTTGTAAAAGGAGATGATATTTGGTTGAGTCCTGCCTATGCTAGAGATTCTGCCTATATTGCGGTACATGTTTTTAGAGACCAACCACATGATCCTTATTTTTCTGATCTCGAAGAGTTGTTCATACAATATGGAGGACGCCCACACTGGGGGAAAATGCACACTCGTACTGCAAGCTACTTTGCTACCAATTATGAAAAATGGCAAGACTTTGAGGCCTTACGTTCAGAAATGGATCCTACAGGTATTTTCTTAAATAAGCATTTGAAAGGTGTTTTTGGGGTGAAGTAAA